>JAZQOA010000018.1:0-57159 GCA_045627605.1 Kiritimatiellia bacterium
CGCCCTTGAGCTGGAGTTCGAGGTCGGTAAGCTCGTGGTAGTGCGTCGCGAAAAGCGTCTTGGCCTTGACCGCGGCGTTGTTGTGGAGGTATTCCGCCACGGCCCAGGCGATCGAGATGCCGTCGAAGGTGCTCGTCCCTCGCCCGATTTCGTCGAGGACGATCAGCGAGCGGGCCGTGGCGTTGTTGAGGATGTTGGCCGTCTCCTGCATCTCGACCATGAAGGTGCTGCGGCCGCGGGCGAGGTCGTCGCCGGCGCCGACGCGCGTGAAGACGCGGTCGAGGACGGGCATGCGGGCGGCGTCCGCCGGGACGAACGAGCCGGCGTGGGCCATGACCGCGATCATCGCCACCTGCCGGATGTAGGTGGACTTGCCGGCCATGTTGGGGCCGGTGATGAGGACGATCTGGTTTTCGCCGCAGTCGAGGAAGGTGTCGTTGGGGACGAAGCGCTCGGCATCGGGCATCTGCTCGACAACGGGGTGGCGTCCGCCAGTGATCACGAGTTCGTCGCCGTCGTGCATCTCGGGGCGGACGTAGCCGAAGGCGAGTGCGCGGTCGGCGAACGACGCGAGGACATCGAGCTCGGCGATGGCCGCGGCGGTTTCCTGCACTTCGGCGGTATGCGCGGCGGCCTTGTCGCGAAGCTCGCAGAAAATCTGGTATTCGAGCGCCTGGGCCTTGTCCTGGGCGCCGAAAATCTTCTCCTCGTACTCCTTGAGCTCGGGCGTGATGAAGCGTTCGGCGCCGACGAGCGTCTGGCGGCGTTCGTATTCGGGCGGCGCAAGATGCGCGAGCCCCTTTGAAATCTCGATGTAGAAGCCGAAGACCTTGTTGTGGCGCACCTTGAGGGTCTTGATGCCTGTGCGCTCCTGCTCGGCGGCCTGGAAAGAGGCGAGCCAGCTGTGGCCGTCGCCGGCGAGACGGCGGTACTCGTCGAGTTCGGCGCTGTAGCCATCGCGGATGATGCCGCCCTCGCGGAGCGAAATGGGGGGCGTGTCGGCCAGCGCGTCGGAAAGGAGCTTCACGAGCTCGGGGAGGTCGTGCATCGCGGAGGCCAGCCCCGCGACGAGCGCGTCGCCGCAATCGGAAAGCGGCTTGCGCAGCTGCGGGACGGCGGCGAGCGACTGTCCGAGCGACTTGAGGTCGCGGCCGTTGCCCAGCCCGGAGCCAATTCGCGCAATCAGCCGTTCGACGTCGCGGACGGCGCCCAGGGAGGAGCGCAGCGCCGACGTCTCGATGCGGTGCGTCACAAGCCAGGCGACGGCATCGTGGCGGGCGCGGATCGTCTCCAGGCGCCCGGACGGACGCTGCAAGTGCTGTCGCAGGGCGCGCGCGCCCATCGGCGTCAGCGTGCTGTCGAGGACGCCGAGAAGGGAGTTCTCGCGGGGACGCCCCCGCATCGGCACGAGGTCGAGGTTGAGGCAGGTCGTCTCGTCGAGGGCGAGGTACTCGCCGGAGGCGAGGCGCTTGAGCGCCCGCACATGCCCGACGGCGCGGAGCAGGTCGCACTTCACGTACTTCAGGAGCGCGCCGGCGGCGGAAACCGCCTCGGGCGCGTCGCCAAGCCCGAAGCCGTCAAGCGAATGCACCTTGAAATGCCGGAGGAGTTCCTGCGTGGCGGCATCGACCTGGAATGTCCAGTCATCGACTTCGGTGACGGACTTCACCATCGCCGCGTCGACGACGGATGCCGTCTCGGCCTCGGCCGAGGCTTCGCGGCCGACGATGCACTCCGAAGGGGTGAAGCGCACAAGTGCGTCCGCCAGCTGCCGGGCGCCGTCGAACGTCTCGACCGAGAAGTCGCCGGTGGAGAGGTCAAGGAGCGCCATCCCCCAGCCCGCGCCCCTCGGGGAGCGCGAAAACGCGGCGATGTAGTTGTTGGAGGCGGCGTCGAGGATTGTGTCTTCGGTGACGGTGCCGGGCGTGATGATGCGCGTGATTTCGCGCTTGACGATGCCCTTGGCCGTCGCGGGATCCTCCATCTGGTCGCAGATCGCCACCTTGAGGCCGGCGCGGATCGCCTTCGCGAGGTAGGCGTCGACCGCGTGATACGGGACGCCGCAAAGAGGCGCCCCCGCGCGCTGCGTGAGCGCAACGCCGAGAATGGGCGCGGCGCGTTGGGCGTCGGCGTAGAACATCTCGTAGAAGTCGCCCAGCCGGTAGAAGAGGATGATGTCGTCGGGGATTTTCCCGCGGATCGCCATGTACTGCCGCATCAGCGGCGTCAGTTCGCTGTCATTGGGCGCAGTCATCTTGCCCCCCGTTTCCTTTCGCCGCGAGCGCCGCGGAAAGGCGCCGCCAGTCTCCGTCGGAAAGCATCTCCGGGCGGATCCGGGGATCGATGCCCGCGGAACCAAGCCACGCGGCCACCTCGCCGTCGTCCGAAAAACCCAGTTCGCCCTTCGCCTGCCGCATGACCGCGCCCAGTTGCTTCCGGCGGTGCATGAACGCGAGCTTCGTCACGCGCTCGAAGCAGCGCCGCGTCGCGCCCCCGCCCAGCGCATCGGCGCGCCGCACGAGCTTCACGACGGTCGAGGCGATTTCGGGCCGCGGCCAGAAGCACGTCGGCTTCACGGTGCGGAGAAGCTCCACGCCGTAGTCGGCCTGCACCCAGACGCCCGCCTGGCCGCGCGCCTCGTCGCCCGGTTTCGCGGCCAGCCGCTCGGCGACTTCGCGCTGAACCATGACGACGCAAAGCGCGGGCGCCAGGGGATGGCGGCAGACGTCGAGCAAGATGCGGGTGCCGACGGAATAAGGGAGGTTCGAGACAAAGGCGTCGAAATTCGCGGCAAGGAGTTCGTCGAGCGGGACTTCGAGCATGTCCGCCGCATGCAGGCGGAAGGCGTCTCCATACGAAGCGCAGGACTCGCCCAGGAGTTCGGCGAGGCGGACGTCCTTCTCGACGGCGGTCACCGCCGCGCCGGACGCCAGCAGGGCGTGGGTCAACGCCCCCAGGCCGGGCCCGACCTCGAGGATGCGGCTCCCGGCGCCAACCCCGGCCGACGCGACAATCGCGTCGATGGTGTTGCGGTCGATGAGGAAGTTTTGGCCAAGGGTCTTGTTGGGGTGGAAGCCGTTCGAGATGCACCAGTCCTTGACTTCTGATGGCTTGCTTGGAACCGGGGCGCTCATTGCAGAGGGAAAATCCTCACGGTGTTCTTCTCGGCGAGGTACTTGATCCACGCGGCGAAACGCGCCTCGCCCCGCTCCTCGAGCAATTCGCCCTCGATTTTTTCGCGGACGGCCTCAAGCGGCACGGAAAGATCGGCGCGCTCGTCGTCCTTGCGCAAGACATAGACGTAGTCGCCCACCACGACCGGATCGGAAACCGCGCCAATGCCAAGCGGTTTCAAGGCCGCGGCCAATTCCTCGCGAAGCTCGTCCTCCGGCTCGATGTAGCCCCACGAGCCTCCCTCGGCGGCGTGCTTCTCCACCGAGAGACGCTTCGCCGTCGCGGCGAAGTCCTGTCCGCGGCGGAGCTTTTCCACTTCGGCGCGGGCCGCCGCCACGACTTCCCCGGTTTTTCCCTCGGCGTTGAACATGATCATCGAAACCTTGACATGGCCGGGGAGCTTTTCGCCAGCGTACTTCTCGGCGAAGACAGCAGCCACTTCGGAGGGCCGAACCTTGACGTTTTCCGCGATGAACTGCTGGCGCATCATGCCGAAAATCATGTCGTCAATCCGGCGCCGACGCCATTCGCCGTAGTTCATGCCGCGGCTTTCAAGCATCGCCACGAGCTTGGTCTTGTCGCCGCCAAACGAAGACTCGACAATGCGCTCGATGCGCTGGTTGAAGTACCAGTCAGGAATCTTGGCGTCGCCCTGTCCGTATTGCAGGAGGACGAGCTTGCGGCTCACCAAGTTGGAGAGCGCGCCGGCGTAAAGTTCCCTGAGTACGGCGGGATTGGAGGCGACATCCACGCGCCCCTGGGCGTAGGCCATTTCACGGGCATCCGCCATCACATCGGCGATGGTGATGCGCTCGCCGCCGACTTCGGCCGCGATACCATCAAGCAAGACCGACTGCCGCTCGGCGGCATAGCCGGCGAACGCCAGGAAAGCCGCGGCAACTGGTAGAATCAAGTGGAATTTCATACTTTATTATTATAGCAAAACCAGTTGCCTCTTGTTATTTTGGGGCAAGCAGACGCAACGGAACACACCCATGGTCATGGCTGCGTTTCCAATCCAAGCAGCTCCCGTGCCGAAACGACAGCATCGAAATAGCCGTCCGCCTCGACCGAGCGGGCAAGCTCCCCGTCGTAAACGAGCGCGGTGCGAAGCGCGATGCCCCGCGGGCAAGGAAAACGCCGGCACTTTTCCTTCATCTCGTCAATGATTTCGCGTCCAATCTTTTCCCTGCGCTTGATTTCAACGAGGCACATGGACATGTTGGCCTGTATGAGCAAGTCCACCTGGACGCCGCGCCCGTCCCCCTTGTTCATCGTCTTCTTCACGTACGGCGCGGCAGACTTCACAAGGGCCTTGTCCAGATGGAGCGGCTTGAGGATCTCGCGGAAGTTGTTGAGAACGAGGTTTTCGAACTGAAACCCCATGTCCGCTTCCCAGCCCGCGAACTGATCCAATCCGGAAAAGGCAAACGAATTCGCATCAATCATATCCTTCGCGGGTTCAAGATACCTGAGGTAGAACCTCGAGTAATTGTCCCTGATGCGGTAGCGGTTTAGCCGCGCATCCTTCCCCGTCTCCGGATTTTTGCCACCTTGCCCCGCGACAAGCCCGGACTCCGCGAGTTGCAAAAGGGCGCCGGAGATGTCGCCGCCCCTCCCCACTCCCAGCGAAGATGCAATTTCCGCCGTGGTCATCGGCCCGTTGACAAGCGCCCTCAGTACGCGCCCCGCAAGTTTCGGCTGGCGCTGGATGACGTCGGTGAACATTTCGTCGAAATCCGTTCGCAAAACGGAATTCGGCATAAACCCCATCCGCCTGATGTTTTCAGCCGCCGAGAGGGACGGGTTGAGTTCCTCAAGGTACTTGGGCACCCCGCCGGTCACGGAAAGGAAGTCCACGATTTCCCGAACAGGCGTATTCTGGATCTTGTCGCCCCAGAACTTGACGCATTCGCGCAACGGGAGTTCGGGCACAACCACGTCGAGGGAGCGACGGCCGAAAAAGGCCTTGTTGTCAATGACGTTTTCCCTGATCCATGTCGAAACGCTTCCGCAAACCACAAGTACCAGCCGATCATGGCACTTGAAGTAGTTGTCCCAGGCGATTTTCAAATTCCCTGCGAAATTGTCGTCGAACTGCGCCATCCATGAGACTTCGTCAAGCAAGACAACAGTCCGTTCCCCATCGCGGATTACCCCGGCAAGCCGTTTGAAAGCACTAAGCCAGTTGTCCGGACACGTTGTTTCGGAATCGCACTGGAGCGCGAGTTGCTCTGAAAACGACCGGCGTTCGTCTTCGTCCGTTGTCCGCTGCGTAGGCTTCAGGCCCTCGATTTTGACAAACCTCGCCCCTGAAGTTACGGCGAATTTCTCAATGAGCGTGGACTTCCCTATGCGACGCCGTCCCCTGCATGTGACGAGGGAGGATACATTCTTCCCCCAGAGGTCGGATAATTGCCTCATTATCTCCTGTCTGCCAAAAAATCTCATGTTCACGCCTTTCTAAGGAAAATCTGCGTGATATTGTAGCATCACCGAACTCAAAAATCAACGAATTTTCCTCACGAAACCACGGGAAACGACATTTCGTGAGGAAAATCCAGCGTCGAAAAATCCTCACGAAATCACAAACATGGATATTTCGTGAGGAAAATCCAAGCAATTCACCAGGCCTCCGCCAACGTCACGAACGTACCTCAAGCGTCCTCCGGCCCTATTTGACGGTCAAGACCAAAGCGGTAAACTGGCGCTCGTAGCAACCGATGTCGACATGTGCGCGGCGCAGACGCGGATTTCCAAGGAGATCGACTGCGTCCCCGAGGTCAATCCACGGTTCATCGTCGCCCCTGTCGATGCAAGCGGACGATGCGGAAGACAGCCTGTAGTCTCCGCATGCGGCATTTCTGAACTTCGGATCGGACTCACAGCAATTACTGGCATCCGCCGCGCCCGCGAACTGCACCGTTCCCTCGTTTCCCCAGACGATGCAGTTTTTCATCGTCCCGCCCGTCACGCTGCAGCCGACGACATCGGCCGTGTTGGTGCGGTTGTCCGCAATCGTCAGGTTGAGGAGCGAGCCATTGCCCTGGAATACGCCAGTACCATCCTGCGCGGCAACATTGTCGCAGACAAGACAGTTGACGACCGAGCCGCCCGCGTTCTGGATGCCGCCACCCGTCCGATCCGCCACATTGCCGACGACAAGCGAATTCTCCAACCGCCCGCCGTCCAGATAGACGCCGCCGCCATAGGCGATTCCTTGCGCCATGTTGTTGGAAACGACACATCGCGAGACCGTTCCGCCGAAAATACGCACACCGCTGCCGCGCTTGTCCGCCCCGCCGCCATTCACGTAAGAGCCCGTGATGATTGAATCGATCACGAGCCCGGACGATAAAACGATGCCGGCACCCCCCGTATGGCCCGACACGCCGTCGACAATGCCGTTCGTGACCGTGCCACCGCCGTTGGCGATCGTGATGCCATGCGACATGCCTTCGTTCTGCCCCGGATGCTTCTTGCGGTCTTCGGACCAGCCCGAGACCAACACCCCGTCGAGCACGGCCTCGGCATGGTCCATGTAGACGATTGAAGCGGCGGCCGACGAGGACTTCGGGTACATGTAGACCGACGCCGCGCCGCGTCCGCCATCGGACAAGACCCGCACGGGGCGTTTTATCGACAACGTGTCGGGCATCGTGTAGAAGCCCGGCGCCAGATGCACCGTCCCGTTGTCCGCCGTCGAATCAAGCACCGTCTGGATGTCTCCGCCCGGATTCGACGCCGCATACGGCGGCAGCCCCGTACCGCCAACGGCAACATAGGTGTGAGTTGCCTTGATTTCAAACGACGCCGCGCCGTCCGCGGACAGCTCCCCGCTGGTCACCGTGACCGCCGCCTCGTAGACGCCGGCCGCCAGGTTCCGCGTCACCGACGCATACTCGTCGCCAATGCCCGAAACCTCCTCGCGGAAGCCATTCGACCCCGTAATCGTCCACGCATACGCGACCGTCGCGCCGACCTTGCCCTTGAGCGAGGCCGTGAAGGTCGTCACGGACAGGTCGGGCTTGCCGTCGCCCGCTGCGCTCACGCCGACGGAGAGCCCACTCGTCTTGAACTCGTAGCAACCGAAATCGACGATGTCGTCGATGACGCGCGGATCGCCCTTGAGATCGACCGCCCCGTCGTGCCACGGCATCTCGACGCCCGCGTCCACGCAGTCCGAAAGCGTCAGCGTATAGTCGCCGTGCGCGGCGTCCTTGAACATCGGATTGGTCGTCCGGTTGCCCTCGCCCGGGATCAGCGCCTCGCTCGTGCAGTACGAGGCGAGGACGTCAGCGGCAATCGAGTTCGGCGCCGTCCCCGACTGGTTGGTATTGCCCCAGATGATCGTATTGCGGAGAATTCCCCCCTTCGCCGTCACGCCCGCCGCCGTTGTCGACGTCGACTGGGCATTGCCCGCAATCGTGCAATTCTCGATTCGTCCGTTGCTCATGTAGACCCCCGGCGCATCCGGGCCTCCGCTGCTGTTGCCACCGTCGACATAACATCCGCTGACCAGCGAATTGCGCAAAACGCCGCCGTCGATCAGGGCGACGCCGCCGCCAGCACTGTTTTTCAGGTGACAGGCGAGTATCTTGCAGTTCTCGACGAGACCGCGCTTGTCAAGCCGCGCGCCGCCGCCATAGTAGGCGCGCGAACTGCCGTTGCACCAGCAATAGCAATTCGAAATGACGCAATTCCGCACGACGCCGCCACCCGCCAGCAATACGCCGCCACCCTGGTCATACGGGGTGTTGGTCTTGTCGGGGAACAGCACCTTATGCGTGTCCTGGTATGTCGAACAGCTGAAGATGGCGCAGTTGTCAACGAGCCCGCACTTGTCAAGGGCGACGCCGCGACCATACGCCTTGCCCTCCGTCGTGATCTTCAAGGCCGTCACCCGCGCATGGGGATGCGCCAGCAGGAACACGGCGCCCGCCGCTTGCGTCAGCTTCACGGTCGTGGCGAGCTCCTCCGCCAGCTTCGAACCGGCGATGGTCGCGGCCTTCTCGACCCTGTCGGCGGTATCCGACGCGAAGGTGCCGACGCCAAGCTGGACATACGGATTGTCGCACGAGTCGACTGCCGCCTGCACCGACGCGAAGGCATCGTCCCACGACATGCCGCCGTTCTCGTCGCTGCCGCCCTCGGCGACATACACGATCTTCTGGAAGTGCGCGACGAGATTCGCCGTCGTCGGCGTGGCGGCAAACGAAACGGTCGGATTGGTCCTGTCGACCGACTCGGGCACGTCGCCCCTCCAGTAGCCAAAGGCATATCCCGTCGCCGGCGTCGCCGCCCGCGCCAGCGTCTCGCCGACCGGCGTCGCGGCGACGGGCGAAACCGTCCCTTCGCCCTCGACCGACACGACGGGCGTGACCGTCGCGGGCACAACAGGCTCCGTCCCGCCGTTGAAGCGCGCTTCGTCGACCTGCCGGTTCCACTCGCGCTCCGCCGCCGTGAGCGGACGCGAATAGATGCGAATCGCATAGATGCAACCATAGAAGGAGCGATCCGTCTTGGCCGAATAGCCGATGCAATTGCCGCTGTTGCCCTGACTCTGGCTCGCCGTACCCACCTCAAGCGCAACGCCATCCAGCGCCGCCGTGTTGGTTGTCGCATTGTCCACGCCGGCATCGGCATACGACGCATAGACGTGGTGGACGGCGTTGAGCGGAATCGCCTCCGGACACGTCCAGCTGTACCCGACGCCGTTGCCCGTCGCCAGAGAGGTCCGCGCCTTGGGAATGCAAAGTCCGCGAAAGTTGTCAAACGCGAAGAGCATGGCATTGCCGGAAGTTGCCGAGGTCTGCTTGTAAACGACCTCGAAGGAGACGCAGCTCGGCGATGTGAATCCCGTCACGGTGGCGGCCTTCATGTAGGCGGACGACGGCATCTGCAAGGAGTCTTCGTTCCAGCTGAGCGCATCGATGAAATTCGTGAACGTGTGACCGTTGCCCGAGATGTCCGCCCAGAACCGCGCCGTCGCGTCGTGCTGCCCGCGTCCGACATTCTCGATGCCGTCCCACTGGGCGACCAGCCCGTCCTGCACGTATGACTGCGAGGTCGCCGCCCGGATGCCAATCGCGGTGACCAACGCCAAGACAAAAACAACCAGCTTTTTCATGACATATCCCGTTGAGGTATATTGAGCCAATTGCAAAACCTGCGGTTGACGCTCTCGCGAGCCTCCACCGTTGGCATTGGCAAGTCGCCCTGCCCGAAATTGAAGAGACGCCATTTCGGCCACACGGCCGACAGCTGTGATTCGGGCGATGCCATAATTATGGCAAACCGCCGAATTATGCGCAAGCATTTTTTACATTTACGGCACCTTCGCCGCAAAGAGTCAACCTACCCCAAGGCACATTACCACAATACATGGCAACAACAACAACTTACTCCTTCCAGTCGAATTGGACGACGGGGAAGGAGCCGCCTGTGGCGAGGCGCGCATAGACAACGGGGCATTCTTCCGGTTTGCGGACTTCGGAGACGAATCCGCGGAGTGAAATGCGTCCGTGGGAAAGCAGATTGAGGAAGGTGCAGACATCATCGCGGGAAGTCCACCATCCCGGCGCGGATTCGCGAACCGGGCGCGCGGCGCCATGGGCGCCGACGAGAGTCACGCCGCGTCCGTGGACTTTGTGATAGTAGTCGATTTGGAAATTCGAGTCGCGTGTGCAGCCGAGCAAGGCAATGCGCCCGAACGGCGCAATGGCATCGAGAAGATTGTCCAGCGCCTTGCCGTTGCCGGTGACTTCGATGCCGACCTGCGGGCCGGCATCCGGGAGATTGCCGAGCATTCCCTTGCGGTTTCTGTCGGTGTAGTCCCTGACTTGCGCGGCGAAGTCGGGATCGGACGGGTCGAAGGAGGCGTCGGCCCCGAGTTCAAGGGCGCGGGCGCGCTTTTCCGCGACGGGGTCTGCCGCGACGACGGGGACGGCTCCGGCGGCACGCAGAAGCAGGACGGCCAACTGTCCGAGGATGCCCTGGCCCATGACGATTGCCGATTCACCCATTTCAAGCCGGCATTTGCGGAGGGCGGCCATGGGGAACGAAGATATGTAGGCAAGGGCCGCGTCTTCAAACGAGACATTGTCGGGAAGCTTGAAGACATTTTCAACAGGCATGCGGCAGTATTCGGAATGTTTGCCCTGGACGAGGGCAACCCTGTCGCCCTTGGTGAATTGCGTCACGCCTTCGCCGACATCGACAACGATGCCGGAGGAGCTGTACCCAAGCTGGCGCGGCCAGAGGACGCGATCGTCGCCGGGTTTGGCAAGGATGGAGATTCCAGCCTGAGGCGTGCCGACGAGGTTCGCCCGCTCCGTGCCGCTGGAAATGGTTGAGCGGACAAGCTTGACGAGAACAGTGCCGGGCGTCACTTCCGGCATCGGGTTGTCGACGAGTTCGGCGGTGTCCTTCGCGGTGAAAACGATATTGCGGTTCATTTGCGGATCTTCCAGGCAAGTCGTGCCCAATTTTCGCCGCGATGCGAGCTGACGCAACGGCGTGACGCTTAAAAGGCCTTCAGGATGTCACGGACGCGCTCGCGATCCGCCTCGCCCCAGTCCGGATTGACGCCGACATAGGCGGTGCGGGAGAGGTAGTCCAGCGTCTTCGGGCACATATCCTTGGCGTAGTCCATCTGGAGGCCCTTGTTCGCCTCCATCTTGTAGGGGTCCATCAGCGGGTGCCAGGCGCCGCGCTTTTCCATGATCTGCGTCCAGTTGGTGTAGACATGCTTGCCCGTGTCGATGGGAATGGTCACGCCAACGCCCCGGGAGCCGCAGTGGGCTGCGAACTTCCGGGCCTCCTCCGCGGAGCCAAAGCGCAGGGAAAGGGTCGTGCCGCAGTCACCTTCGATGTCGTTGGAGGGGGCGGCGGCGAGACGGCCAAGGTCGGCGAGCAGGGCAAGCTGGTGTTTTTTCAGGTCGGCGGTGATGCCCGGCAGTTTTTTCAGCTGTTCGCGCAGAATCGCGCCGGTAATGTCTGAAATGCGGAATTCGGTGCCGCCGAAAAGCGGTTCCGTGATACCGTCCAACTGCGAGCCGAAAAAGGCCACCGCGCCGGCGTCGTGATAGATGAGGGCGCGTTCGTAGATGGCGCGGTTGTCCGTGACCAGTGCGCCGCCCTCGCCCGCGGTGATGACCTTGAAGTAGTTGAAGCTGTAGGCGCCCGCGTCGCCGACGGTGCCGAGGAACTTGCCGTGGTAGCGGCCGCCGATGGACTGGCACGCATCCTCGACGACGGCGACGCCATGCTTCTTGGCAAGGGCGCACAGCGCGTCCAGGTCGGAGGGGAAGCCCTGGATGTGCACGGGGATGATCACCTTGGTATGGGCGCTGATCTTTCTTTCCACGTCGACGGGGTCCAGCGTCAGGGTCTCGTTTGATTCGGCGATCACGGGGATCGCGCCCACGGAAGTGACCGCCAGCGCCGTGGCGATGTAGGTGTAGGCGGGGACGATGACTTCGTCGCCCGGGCCGACGCCAAGCCCGACGAGGGCCGAGGAAAGGGCGGCGAAGCCCGAGGTCATGAGAAGCGCGTGCCCCGTGCCGGCGTAGGCCTTCCACTCCTCCTCGAAGTTCAGGACTTCGTGGCCGCTGCCGTTGATCTTGAAGAAGTCGCGTGAATTGATGGCGCGGGCAACCGCGTCGATTTCCTCTTGTCCAATGCGAAACATCAGTGTGGACCTTTCTGGGAGGTTGAAGGTTGGAGGGGGGAGGGGGGAGGTTGGAGGTGGGAGGTGGGCAACAGGCTAACCGAGAATCCTCAGGATTTCGTCGATTAGGTGCTGATCCGCGTCGGGAACGAGGCTGAAGGCCCCCCTGTAGAGGAAGCAGGCCACCTCATAGCCGCCTAATGGAATCTGATCCTGCGACGGAAGGTAGGCGTTGAAACCGTTGGCGCACGAAAGGCAAAGCGTGTGGTCGAAGCCCGCGTACTCCCGCAGGCGCAAAGTCGTCGCGGAGAACATCTCGTACGGGAAAGGGATGAAAGCCACGCCGCCCAGCGAGAGGATGGTCTGCTGGAACGCGAAATGGGTGGGGTGATCCGTCGTGCCGGACGCCAGAACCTTCTCCACGTCGCGATAGTAGGCGTAGATCAGCCGCTGGATGTTTATGAGGCTGTCGGGATCGGCGTACGCCGCCAGCTTGGCGCGGACTTCCCCAAGCGCCGGCAAGGGCCTGTAGGGGAGCCGCACTTCGCCATGGTACAGCTTCAGTTCGCCGGGGTGGTAGCCCCGGATGGCCTGGTAGGCCGCCAGCGCGTCGAAGGTCGCGCGCCCGCCAAGTTCCTCCACGTGGGTGATGTCGCCCACAGTCCGTCCGTTGGTAAGGCGGGGCCCGACGTCGCCCTCCGCGCCGTTCACGAACGCGGTGAGCACACCGGTCTGCTTTTCAAGCCGGTCGCACATGATGCCCGACCAGTCGCGGGATATCTCGTGGTTGCAGCCCGCCGCCGTCCCGTGGCAGCCGTAATGCACCAGGTTCAAGATGCCCGCGCCGTCACAGTCCCTGAAGGAAACGCAGGTCATCGTGGGGTCATGGCAGCCGAAAGGGTTCTGCCCGAGGATCACTTCGCCGTTGCGGCAAATCTGGCGGCGGTTGACGCCGACCTGCGATTCCGCCGTGCCCACCCCGACCACGGCGGGCTTCATGGAGGCGACGGCTTCCTTCGCCGCCTTGAGCAGTCCGGGAATCAAAACGGCGTCCACATATGGACGGTCCACTTCGCCCCAGCCCTCGGAGCCGGAGACGTTAGGGGCGGAATGGGTGTGGGTCGCCGCAAGAACCACGTTCTCCGCCGGGATGCCGCATTCCCTGCCGAGAAGCGCGCGCAACTCGTCCGCGAGTTCGTTTTGCAAGTCGCCCACCGTCAGCGCGGCCAGCAGTGCCCTTTCCGCGCCGTTTGAGAAGGCGGCAGCCGTGACATTCAGTGGGTCGTGGATGGAAGTACTGACTTGATGCGGGTTGTAGCCGTAGAGAAGCGTGCCGACCGCCGGAGTGATATCCGCCCGGGCCGCGCCGCACAAAAAGACATTTTCCATGGGATGCTCCTAAGTACAGGATTGGAAAGGAAAGTATATTAAGTTTCCCCGCGATTTGCAAGTTTCGGGACTTTTCCATTGCCGTCGTAAAAAACGACGCCATTTTTCCATTTGCGATGGAAAAAACGACGTCGACGAGATTGACCATCTCGGCCTCCATGCCGGCATCATCTGGGTTCACGAACGGCTGCGCGCCCCACTCGGCGAAGTCATCAGAAGTTTCAAGATCGCCTGCACCAAGGCCAATCTCACCTTGCCCGCGCCAATTGAAATCGACGGCTCGACAACCTTCTGGTTTCCCGGGCTCATGGCAGAGCCTTCCCCTATTCGCTGTCGAGCCAGGCGAAGGCGGCGCGGCGCGAATGGAGCGAGACATCGAGATGGTGGCTCATGAACATTCCAAGGAAGCGGCGCACGCCCAGCGCAATCGCCGGGGAGAAGCGCGACAGCGGCATGCCGCCGGAAACCTGTCGAAGCGCCTGCAGGAGTTCGGGCGGGAGCGCCACCGTATCCTTCCCGTAGTCGAAGGACGTCTGCTCAAAGCAGCCGAGGCGACCGGCCGAGATGACAAACCGGCACTTTTTCGCCGCGCCTCCGAAAGGGCACTCGCCGCAGGCGTTGAAATTCGGCTTGAGGCCCAGGCGGTCGATTAGGGAAAACTCGTAGGCGGCGACGAGGTCGAGGGGATTGCCGCCCGCGGCGAGGTTTGAAAGCGCCGCGTCAAGATCATCGTAGAGCCCGGCGGCGTCAAGAAGCGTCTCGACGGTCTGCGCGGTGAGCGCGCAGATGTAGTCCGCCGCGACGGCGGCGCGCCAGTTTTCGTGGAGTCCCCGCCGGTAGTCGAGCGGCGTCGTCTCGCGGATGTTGTGCACCCCTCCCGCGTCACGCTCGTAGAAGAGAAGTTCCGAACGATAGCCGATGTCGATTTGCCCGAGAAAGAGGCTCTTCGGACGGCACGCCCCCTTCACGGGGGTCACGATGCGCCCATATTCGCGCGACAGCCACGTCACCATCCGCGACGTCCGCGAAAAGGGGCGCGACGCCAGGACGATTGCTTCCGTCTTGAGGATCATTCCGGTTGCCGCGCCTTCACGGCGGAGGAGCAGAAAGGCTTGCCGACCTCAAAGCGGCAGTTCTGGAGGAACTGCGCGCCGGTAAAGGTCTTGGAACCCTCGCGGCGCACCTCGAGCAGGCGGAGCATGCCGTCGAAAGCGGCCACGGCAATCCCCTCGGGGGAGATGTCCGCCACGACGCCGACCTCGAAGGCCTTGCCCTCGGGGAGCTTTTCGGCGCGCGCCGCAAGCACCTTGAGGCGTTCGAGCCCGTCTTCGCCGGGCGGCGTGAACATCGCGTAGCAGGAGGGCCACGGGTTGAAGGCGCGGACGCGCCGCGCCAGGGTCTCGACCGGAAGGTTCCAGTCGAGGCAGCCCTCGGCCTTGCAAAGCTTGTTGGCGAAGGTGACGTCCTGGGTGCGTTGCTTGACCGGCGTGATGAGACCCGAACGCCATTTGGGCAGGCACTTGGTCAGGAGAATGGCCCCCATCACGGAAAGGCGGTCGTGGAGCGAACCCGCCGTATCGTCGGGCTGGACAGGCTCCTCGACCTGCATGAGGATGTCGCCGCTGTCCATGCCCTGGTCCATGCGCATGATCGTCACGCCTGAAACGGTATCGCCGTTTTCGATGCAACGGTGGATTGGCGCGGCGCCGCGATAGCGGGGCAGGAGCGAAAGGTGGACGTTGAGGCAGCCGAGGCGCGGCATGCCGAGGATCTTCGAGCCGAGGAACTGCCCGTAGGCGACGACGACAATGACGTCGGGATCCCACTCGCGGATCTGGTCGCGGACGGGATCCACGTTGAGTTTGGGCGGGTCGATGACTTCGAGTCCGAGCTTCTGCGCATAGGCCTTGGCCGGGCAAGGCGATATCTTGCGGTTGCGGCCGGAGGGCTTGTCGGGTTGCGTCACGACACCGCAGATTTTGTAGCCGGGGGTTTCGGCAAGATGCTTGAGGACCGTGCACGAAACATCCGCCGAACCCATGAAGACAATCTTGAGCGGGGGAGGTTCGCCGGCGCTCTCGCGCGGCGGCTGGTATTCCATGCCGGGTTTTCCCGCGCGCTTGAGGTCGAGGACCAGCGGGGAGCCGACAAGGGCCTTCAGGCGGCGGCGCGAGAATTGCTCGACGCCGGAGAAGAGACTTTCGCCATTGGCGTTGATGGCGACGATGCCCGTGAGGTTTTCGACCTCGAGTTTCCACATCGCCTCCGTCGCGCCGAACTCGTCGATGAACCACACGGCATCGACGCGCCTGACGCATTTCGCGAGCCATGCCGCCGCGCCGCCGACGACCTGGATGTAGACGCACCCATGCTCGCGGCAGGCGGTCTGCGTCTCGGCGTTCATGCCGCCCTTGCCGAGAATCACGCGGAGCCCCCGCTCGGCGATGATCTGCGCCATGTAGGGGTTTTCGCGGCTCGACGTGGTGGGGCCTGCGGCAACGACCTTCCATTCGCCCTTTTCGTCCTTCACCACGATGGGGCCGCAATGGAAGAGCGCGGCGTCCGCGAGGTTCACGGGCGACTCGCCGCCTTCGTAGAGGAACTTGTGGAGACGGTCGCGCCCCGTGTAGATGGTGCCGGAAATCGAAACCTCGGCGCCGAGGGAAAGCTTGCGGACGTCCGCCTCCTTGAACGGGGACTTGAGCTGCACGACCGGGCTGGTGCGCACGGTCGCGTTGACATAGCGCGGGCGGGCGGTCATGGGCGCACCCCCGTTTCACGGCCGGTCGCGACGTCGACGACCATCGTCGCGCGGCGGCAGGCCCAGCAGGAATAGGCGATCGTCACGAAAAAGGAGGCGGGCAGACGCGACGCCCCGCCGATTTTCACGCCAAGGAGGGTCGTCTTGCCCCCGAGACCCATCGGACCGATTTCAAGGGTGTTGGCCTCTTCGAGGAGCTTGCGCTCGAGCTGGGCGAGGATGGGGTCCGGCGATTCGTCGTCGAGCCGCCTGAGGAGCTGCCGCTTGGCGCGGGAATAACCCTCGGCGCGGTCGCCGCCGATGCATACGCCGAGGATGCCGGGGGCGCACCCCATGCCCTGCGCGCGCCAGACGGCGTGAAGAATGCACGCCCTCACGCCCGCAAGGTCGCGTCCGGCCCCGATGGTGCCGTCGGGCAGGCTGTACTGCGTGCTCATGTTTTCGCAGCCGCCGCCCTTGAGAAGAAGCGAAATCTTGACGAACTCGACCTCCTCGCTCTCCTCGAAGTGGATCGAGGGGGAGCCATCCGCCACGTTGTCGGCGATCGAGGCGCCGTCCACCGGGAGGATCGTGTTTTGCCTGAGGTAGCCGCGCCTCGTGGCCTCGGCGACCGCCGCGTTGATGGCGGCGGCGATTTTCCTGTGCGAGATGTCGCACGGGGTCTCGACCCAGAACGTCAGCGTGCCCGTATCCTGGCACATGGGCGTGGAGTTCGCCCGGGCGATGTCGGCATTGCGGCAGATCGTCGAGAGAATCGTCGCGGCGCGCGGCACTTCCGCCGCCGCCCCGGCGTTTTTCAGGGCCGAATAGACATCGTCGGGAAGCGTCGTCGAAGCCCGGCGGACAAGTTCGAGCACCGACATCCTCCAAGCTTCGGCATCAAAGGAATGAGGCGGCATAGCATTCATGCGCGGCCCTCCGCTAAGTCGACGTACCCCTGCGGGCACATCCGTTTCAACAATGGGGCCAGAATCGCGTCGGGGACTTCCATTCTCCCGGGGCCGGTCCCGATCCTGATTCCGGGCTTGACATCCTCGCCGTGGTAGTCGGTGCCGCCACTGGGAAGCAGCCCCAGCCGCGACGACAGCCGCATAAGCTCGACTTCGTCGCCCAGGTTGTGCGAGGAGTGGTAGACCTCGACGCCGGCAAGGCCGGCGGCCTTGAGCTTGGCAAGGGCCGTCTCAAGTTCGCCGAGATCCGCGAGCCACGAAAGCGGATGCGCCACGACGGGTACGCCACCGGCTTCCACGACAAGCTTGACGGACTCCTCGGGCGAGAGTTTGAAGCGGTCGACGTAGGCCGGCGCCCCCTCGCCGAGATAACGGTCGAAAACCTCCTCGACGCCGCCGGCCCACCCATGCGCGATCATCGCGCGGGCAATGTGCGGGCGCCCCACGACATCGTGGCCGGCAAGTTCCTGGACTTCGTCCCACGTAAGGCCGAAACCCAGCTCGCGCAACTTCCCGACGATGCGGTGGTTGCGTTCCTCACGGCCGTCGCGGACGCGCACCAGGGCGTCGTCAAGCGCCGCCGAGGCAGGGTCGACCCCCAGGCCAAGGACATGCAGGGTTCCCTGCTGGACATGCGCGCTGATCTCCACGCCCGCGATGCCGACGATCCCCTCGCGGCGGCAGGCCGCGAGGAAGTCCGGCACGCCAGCCACGTTGTCGTGGTCGGTGAGCGCCAGCGCCGTCACGCCCGAAGCCGCCGCCGCGCGGGCAAGCTCCTCGGGGGTGTCGGTACCGTCGGAAAAGGAGGAATGGACGTGGAGGTCGATCATGAGGCTACTTCTTGATGTCGTAGGTGGCGCGGACGGTCTCCGGGAGCGCCGAGGCGAAGAACGTGGCGATCGCGGTGTCGTAGTCGGCCGTGTGCCTGAAGGCCTTGCGCATCAGGCGGAAGCGCGTATCGAGGCCGAGCGTGGCGCCGTTGCCGGCGAGTTCCTCGATGATCGACGCATAGTCGGCGGGGTCCGTGACCGAGGCCACGCGGAGGTAGTTCTTCGCCGAGGCCCTCACCATGCAGGGGCCGCCGATGTCGATGTTGGTGCGCGCCATCTCGGGCGTCACGCCCTCCTTGGCGACAGTCTGCTTGAAGGGATAGAGGTTCACGACGACCATGTCGATTGCGACGGCGCTGGTGCGGGCGAGGTCGGCCTGGTGGGCGTCGTTGTATTTCTCGGAGAGAAGCCCGAGGTAGATCTTGAAGTCGAGCGTCTTGACGAGGCCGCCCTGCATCTCGGGCTGCCCGGTGTAGTCGGAGACCGCCGTGAGGTTTTTGGCGTAGCCGTCGCCGAGAATCTCCTTGATGGCCTTGTAGGTGCCGCCCGTGGAGTAGATCATGACGTCGGGGTTCTGCTTGACGAGGGCGGGAATGAAGGTGTCGAGCCCGGTTTTGTCCGACACGCTCGCCAGCACGTGGCTGATCTTGACGCGGTCGTCGATGTCCTTGACGATGTTGAGTGCCATTATCGTTTATCCTTATGTAGGGGTTGGCGGACGGCGCGTTTTGAAACGCGCGCCCTGAAAGCTATTTCTTCTTCTCGATGACGGACGACGCCGCCTTGATGAAGCCCGCGACGTTGGCGAGGTCCGACGGGATGATCATCGTGTTGCCCGTCTTGGCGAGCTTGCCGAACTCAGAGATGTAGCCCTCGGCGAGGCGGAGGTTGACGGCGTCGGAGCCGCCCGGGGTCTGGAGCGCCTCGGCGATCGTGCGGAGTCCCTGGGCCGTGGCCTCGGCGACGAGCTGGATTTCACGGGCCTTGCCCTCGGCCTCGTTGATGCGGCGGGCCTTCTCGCCTTCGGACATCGCGATGGCCTGCTGCTTCTCGCCTTCGGCGCGGTTGATCTTCGCCTGGCGGTCGCCCTCCGACTCGGCGATCATGGCGCGCTTTTCGCGCTCGGCCCTCATCTGCTTCTCCATCGCGTCGCGAATCGTCTGCGGCGGCGTGATGTTCTTGATCTCGTAGCGCGTGACCTTCACGCCCCAGGGGTCGGAGGCCTTGTCGACGGCCGCGACGATTTCGGCGTTGATGTGCTCGCGCTCCTCGAAGCTGCGGTCGAGATCGAGCTTGCCCATCTCGGAGCGCATCGTGGTCTGCGCCAGCTGCACCGAGGCGAAGAGGTAGTTGGAGATGCCATACGACGCCTTGGCGGGGTCCATCACCTTGAGGTAGAGGATGCCGTCGACATCGACCGCGATGTTGTCGCGCGTGATGCACGACTGCGGCGGGACGTCAATCGCCTGCTCCTTGAGCGTGTGCTTGTAGGCGACGCGGTCGATGAAGGGCACGAGGAGGTGGAAGCCCGCCTCAAGCGTCCCCGAATACCGGCCCAGCCGCTCGATGATGTAGGCGCTCCTCTGCGGGACGACGCGCGCGCATTTGAAAATCGTGACGACCACCACGACCATGATTACAATTGCCAGTAACTCTCCCATTTCCGACTTCCTTTCCTTTTTTGTTTGCCCTGTGTTAGCGGACGGGCTTCACGCCAAGCGTGAGACCGTTGCGCGAAACGACTTCGACCATCGCCGAGGCGGCGACGGGCTCGGCGCATTCGGCACTCCAGTTGGTACCGCCGAGCTCAACCTTGCCGGGGCGCCCCGGTTCCAAAGGTTCGACAACCTTGACGATCTTGCCAATGCACTCGTCGTCGTAGTCTACGCCGCTGGCAGCCGCGTGCTTGTTGCCGGAGCCAACGGCATGCCGCCTGAAAGCCGCAAGCGCCCCCAGGGACAGGACGACGAAAAGCAACGTCTGCCAAACAGAGGGAATGCCGCCGAAAATCCACACGGTCAATCCCGTGAGCACGGCCCCGGCGCCAAAGAAGATAATCACAAACCCCGGCACGACGAATTCAAGTGCCATCATTATGATTCCCGAAATAAGCCAAAGCATGTAAGCGGACATGACCATGACAACCTCCTTTTCATGTTCCACCATTATACTAAAAAATATCTTTTTTTTCTCGGTTGCAGCCCGCACGGGCATCCCAGCTCCCCGCGTGAGATATTTTTCCTCTCGCAGAGACATCCGCGTAACAATTGTTGACAATACGCTTGACGCCTTCTTTCAACGTATTCATTCCAAAGTTAATCAGCAGCCCCACCTGCAAGCCGGAAAGCACAAGATAAGTACGCAATTGCTTGTAAAACACAGGCGACATCTGAGCCACTGACTTCAGTTCAACAACAACGACCTCATCCACCAACAGGTCCATGCGAAAAGCATCGGGGATCATGCGTCCTTCATATTGAATCGACAATGCCTTTTGACACTCGACATGATGACCACGCTTCTCCAACTCAATGGCCAAGATCTTTTCATAAACGCTTTCCAGAAGTCCAGGTCCAAATTGCTGATGGATCTTAATCGCAGCTTCAAGGACATCGCCGGTAATTGCGTTAATTTCCATCCCGAACTCCCTCCGCGCTCTCCGCGCTCTCCGCGTGAGATATTTTTCCTCTCGCAGAGACCGCAGAGACCGCAGAGACTCCCCCGCATTTACCCAAGCCTCCCTCCGCGTTCTCCGCGTGAGACATATTTCCTCTCGCAGAGACCACAGAGGCCGCAGAGACATCCCCGCATTTACCCAAGCCTCCCTCCGCGCTCTCCGCGTTCTCCGCGTGAGATATTTTTCCTCTCGCAGAGCTTGAATGCCAAGCCATTTTTGTAATTCTCCCTCTCATCTCCGGGCCAGCACCACCACGGCGGGGAAGCCGCGCACCCCGTACCGCGCAAGCAGAGCTTCGGCGGCGGGTTCGCCGGGGTCCTCGACCCTGATGCGCAAAAAGGCGCATCGGGAAAGCAGGTCGGCGACTTCCGGATTGGAAAACGTGTTTTTCTCCATCGTCTCGCAACTGCCGCACCACGAGGCGAAGAAGTCGATGACGACGGGTTTTCCCGTCGCCTCGGCTTCGGCCAGCGCCGCGTCGAACTGCGTGTACTCATACACGCCGTGGCCTTCGGCATACGTGACGTAGGCGCTGGCCGCGATCTTGAAGTGCCGAACGGCCAGCAACAACACGACGGCGGCAAAGCCCCATTCCACATACCGCATCCACTTGCCGGGCCGCGGCAACACCGAAAGCCCCGCGCCGACAAAAGGCCAGGGAAGCGCCATGCCGCATCCCAGGAGAAGCGGCAGGAACAACGCGGCGGAGTGCCCGGCGGCATAGGAATCGGCGGCATAGACAATCGCGGCGATGACCGCCGGGGCGACGCAGGCCCCCGCCAACAGCGCCGAGGTGACGCCGACGAGGAAGAGTCCCGCCAGCGAAAGCGACGAGGACGCCCGGCGCGAAAAGCGCGAGAAGTCAATCGGGAAAAGGCCGAAGAGCGCCAGCGAAAGCACGGCGAAGACCACGCCCACCGCGATGTTGAAGGCGGGCAAGGACTGGATCCGGCCAAAGACAGCGCCAGTTTTGACCGCCGCGAAACCGAGCGTCCCGTAGGTCAACGCCAGGGCCGCGCCGTAAACGCAGCCGCGGAGAAGGCCCTCGCGCCGCGATGCGGCGCGGCGCCCCATGCCCAGCACCGCCAGCTGCACGGGGATCATCGGCAAGACGCAAGGCGAGAGATTGAGGGCGAGCCCGGCGAGGAAGACGAGGGCGAGCCGCGCAAAGGGACTCCAGGGAGAGGAATCCTCCGGAGACGAGGTCCCCGCCCCTCCTTCACCAAAGGCTGCGGCGCGGAGAAAGGCGGCGAAATCCGCCGCATTGCGGTAGCCGTGGGAAATTCCGGCGACATCGGCGCGCGAAACCCGCACCAGCACATTGGTGCCGGGCGGCGGGAACTCGCAGAAATCAGGGGTGCAGATCTGCGCCGGCGCGCAAAGGCAGGCCAGCGACAAGACGGCAACCGCGATTTTCCGAAGTTCCTTCATTTTGCGAACAAGCCCTGCCCGGCCACAAGCAACCCAAGGTAGGCCACGTAGACAAGCAACAGGAAGGCCCCCTCGACGCGGTTGATCCGCGCCTTGTAGCCGCGGCAAAACGGGATGCAAAAGAGCAACAGGACAACCGTGACCGCGATCATGACCGGATAGTCGCGGACAAGCACCATGTGGATCGAAGTCGCGTCATCGCCAAGCGTCATCGGCTTGACAACGCCCGCCAGGCCGACGACCGCCAGCGTATTGAAGAAGTTGGAGCCGACGATGTTGCCGAGCGCCAAGTCGTGTTCGCGCTTGCGGATGGCGGCAAGCGAAGAGGCAAGCTCGGGGAGCGAAGTCCCGACCGCGACGATGGTCAGCCCCACGATCAGGTCGGGCACGCCCAGCGCGGCGGCGATTTTGACGGCGCACTTGACGAGCAACTGGGAACTTCCAATGACCAGGGCGAGCCCCGCGAGAACCTTGGCGCTGGCGCGTCCGAGCGAATCGCAGGACGACGCTTCGGGCGCGGACGCCGCGCTGTCCGGGCACGTGCGCTCACGGCGTTTCTCCACAATGATATTGTTGGCGAGGAAGGCGAAAAAAAGCACCAGCATGACAATCGCGTCGACCCGAGAAATCACGCCGTTGGCGAGAAGTCCGCCGCAAACCAACGTGATGCCGAGCAAGACGGGAAGCTCACGGTTCAGCACGCCCGAAGCAACAGTAATTGGGCAAATCGCCGCCGTGAGGCCGAGAATGAGGCCGATGTTGGCGATGTTGGAGCCGTAGGCGTTGCCCAGCGAAATGCAGGGATTTCCCTCGAGCGCGGAAAGGAGCGAAACCATCAGTTCGGGAAGCGACGTCCCGAAACCAATGACAATCATCCCCACGAGAAGCGGTGAAAGACCGCAACGGCGGGCAAGCGAAGCGGAGCCATCGACGAAGACATCGGCACTCCAAGCCAGCACCGCGAGGCCGACGGCCAATCCAAGCAAAGCCAACCAGATAGACATGTCAAAACTCCCCTTCTCCTTGCACGACGGCCCCGGTCATTTCCCCTGTTTCTGCCGCAGCGCCTCGTACATGACGAGAGCCCCGGCCACCGAGGCGTTGAGCGACGAGACCTGCCCGAGCATCGGCAGCATCGCGATGAAATCGCACTTCTCGCGGACAAGCCGCGAGATTCCCCTGCCCTCGTTGCCGACGACAAGACCGCAACGCCCCTTGTAGTCGATCTCGGAGTAGTCCCGGGCGTCGTCGCCGAAATCCAGGCCCGTCACCCACACCTCGTGCTTCTTGACAATGTCGATGGCGCGCACGAGATTCACGACCTTGACGACGCAAAGATGCTCGGCGGCGCCGGCGGAAGCACGCACGGCGGCGGGCGTGACGCCGGCTGCCCGGTCCTCCGGGAGGATTACGCCCTTGACGCCCGAGGCGTCGGCCGTGCGAAGCAGGGAGCCCACATTCTGGGGGTCTTCGATGTGGTCGAGAATGAGAACCGTCGCCTCGGGGTCGTCGTCGATCTCGGCGACCAGTTCGTCCAGGCTGCGGTACGGGAAGGACGAGACATTGAGCGCGACGCCCTGGTGGTTGACGTTGCCGAGGAGTTCCGAAATGCCCTTGCGGTCGGTTGGCCGCGCACGGAGGCCGAAATGCGCCGCCAATGCGCGGATTTCGCCAAGCTCCTCGTCGGCGCAGGCCTCGCGGGCGCTGTCGCTGATGCGCAAGTCGTTGAACTGGCGGCGCCCCGCGCGGAGCGCCTCCAGGACGGGGCGCCGCCCGTAGAGCCATTCGCCCTTGCCGTTTCCTCGCTTTTCCATGCGGCGGGTTCCCCGGGGTTAGACGATGAAGGCGCCGCGGGAAGGGACGATGGAGAGGATGTCGCACGCGCGCCCGTACTTCGCCTCATAGGCCTTGGCGATGGCCTTGGCCGCGGCATCGGCGCAATCCCTGCGGACGAGCGCCACGACGCTGCCGCCGAAGCCGCCGCCCGAAAGGCGGGCGCCAAGAACGCCGTCGACCGTCTTTGGGGTGGCGACGAGGGCGTCAAGCTCCTCGCAGGAGTTTTCGAAATACTTCACGGAGCTTTCGTGCGACGCGTACATCAGCTTGCCGAAGCCGGCGACATCGCCCTTGGCGAGCAACGCCGCGCCCTCGATGACGCGCTCGTCCTCGCCGATCGGGTGCGCCGCACGAGAGGCGTCGCGTGCGGGCAGGCCGCCGCGATGCGCCTCCCACTCGGCCCAGGAAACATCACGCAACGCCTTCACGGGGTGGTCGAGTACGCCGCCGAAATACGCGGCGGCCGCCTCGCAGTCCTCGCGGCGCTGGTTGTAGGCGCCGTCGACAAGCGCATGCTTGGCGTTGGACTTGCAGACGAGGAGGACGCATTCCGCGCCGAGCGGCACGTTCTCGACCGCCAGCGAGCGGAAATCGGTCTTCACGAGCATGTTCTCGGCGCCGAAGATTGAGGAAATCTGGTCGAGCAGGCCGCACTTCACGCCGGCGAAGGTATGCTCGGCCTTCTGCCCGATCTTGGCGAAGTCGAGCCTGGTGGCGTCGATGCCGTAGAGACGGGCGATGGCGAGGCCGGTCGTCACTTCGAGCGCGGCGGAACTGGAAAGTCCCGCGCCCTGGGGAATGTCACCGAGAAAGAGGCCCTTGAAGCCGCGGGGAAACGCGCCGAGCTTGAGCAGCCCCGCGTGGACGCCCATGCAGTAGTTCGCCCAGGTGTCTTCCGAAACGGGTTTCGGGTCGTCCACGGGGAAGCGCACCTCGTGCATGAGGTCGCCCGCGACGAGGCGGCACTCGGGGCCGTCGTTCTTCGCGATCGCGAAGAAGGTGCCGTAGTTGATCGCCGCGGAAAGGACGTAGCCCTCGTTGTAGTCGGTGTGGTTGCCGATGACCTCGACACGCCCGGGCGCGTAGGCCACGACTTCGGGGTCGCAGCCGAAGTGGCCCCGGAAAAGCTTCACTGTTTCGTCGTAGAGTTTCCTGTTCATAAGTGCTCCTATTTTAACAAACGTCTGTTCGGGCGGCAAAAGCACCGCCTACTTGCGGCACGTCCGCAAAAGCTCCCGGGCGTGGGCGAGGACGACCGAAGTGATGTCGCTGCCGCCCAGCATGCGCGCCAATTCCCCTGCGCGCGCTTCGTCGCCAAGCTCGCGGATCTCGGCCTGCGTGCGCTGACCCTCGACATGTTTCGAGACCGAGAAGTGGACGTCGCCAAAGGCCGCGACCTGCGGGAGGTGCGTGATGCTCACCACCTGGTGCGACGCCGAAAGCCGGCGCAACTTCTCGCCCACCGCGCGGCCGACCTCGCCGCCGATGTTGGAGTCGATTTCGTCGAAGACGAGAAGCGGGATCGAATCATGTTCGGCGAGGACGGACTTCGTCGCGAGCATGACGCGGGCGATTTCACCGCTCGACGCGATTTCGCGCAGCGGCATCGGGGGCTCTCCGGGGTTCGGGGCAAAGGAAAAGACAACTTCGTCCATGCCGGATGAGACAGGTTCGCGGGACTTGACCGCGACGTCGAAAAAGGACTGGTTGAACCCCAGGGGGCGGAGTTCCTTCGTGATTTCGGCGGCGAGCTTTTTGCCGGCCTTGGCGCGGGCATCCGTAAGTGACTTGCCGGCGTCGCGCATTTTCGCGTCGGCGGCGGCGATTTCCCCGTCGAGCGCGCCAAGACGCTGCCCGCGCGAAAGGAGGCGGTCGAGCTTTTCCTTCGAGACAGCGCGTTTGGCGGCGATGTCGTCGAGCGAAGGGCCGTACTTGCGCTTCAGGCGCTGCACGAGCTCCATGCGCGCCTCAAGATTGGCGAGGAGATCGGGATCGGAGTCGATCTTCACCATGCGGTCCGAGACCGTCCGTGAAAGTTCCTGCACGGCGATCGCCGCCGAAGCGGCTTCCTCGTGCCATGCGTTGGCGTCGGGCAGGATGCGCCCGAGCTCGGCGAGCTTTTGCTGCACGGAGGCCAGACCATCGAAAACCGACCCCTCGCCATCGGTCAGCGCACCGACAAGCGCCCCGCCCGCCTCGAGAATCGCGTTGGCGTTGCAGGCCTCCTTGTGGCGTTCGACAAGCGCCTCGCCATCCTCCTCGCCCAGCGCGGCCTTGTCGATTTCGTCCACGATGTACGACAGGCGGTCGATTTCGTCCGCGATGTCGTCGCCGCTGTCGCGAAGGAGTTCCCCGCGCTCGGCGATGAGCGCGGCGCGGGCGTCGAAAAGCGCGGCGTAGCGCGCCTTTAGCGCCCCCGTGTTGCCAAAGGCGTCGAGAAGCGAAAGCTGGTAGTCGGGCGAGAGAAGCGACTGGTGGTCGTAGGGGCCGTGCATGTCGACCAGGTGCTCGCCAAGGCGGCGGAGCGTCGCGACAGTCGAGGGCGAGTCGTTGATCCAGCATTTGCCGCTGCCCGAGGCGGAGACGACGCGGCGCACCAGCAGCTGGCTCTCCTCGCAGGGGGGCAGCCCCGCGTCTTCAAGCAGGGCGTCGATGGCGCCGCGCGAGGAGAGCGTAAACGACGCCTCGACAGCAAGCTCCTTCTCCCCGCTGCGCACGGCCCCGTGGTCGGCGCGCTCGCCGAGAATCAGGTTCAGGGCGCCGATGAAGACCGACTTGCCAGACCCCGTCTCGCCCGTGATGATGTTGAGCCCGGGATTGAAGACGACCTCGGCGTTTTCAACGATGGCGAGGTTTCTGACCTTGAGGAAGTTTAGCATATCAATCCTTGTAGAGGATCATCGTTTTGGCCGGAATTTTCCCTGGATCGACCTTGTCGCCGGTGACGATTGTCCCGTTTGGAAAGAGGAAATGCGTGCCCTCGTCGCGCCAGCTCGGCCCGCAGATGTTGAACGCCGGGTTTCGCGCGGTAACGGGGCCGCCGACCTTGTAGCCGTTGAAAACCTTGGTGTCGGGTGAAAGCGCGGCAAGTTTTTCGGCGTTGAGCTCGCTGCCCTTCACGTACTTGCCGTCGGGCGAGACGTAAACGGTGCGCTCGCTGTTCCACTCGTCGCCCAGGATCGCGTCGAGGGCGGCGTCGGTCGTGCCGGCGATCACCGCCTGCGAAAGGCCCGCGCTGGCGACGGAATCGATCTTTTCAGGTTCGTTGACGTCGCCCTCCGCAATGGTGACCCTCGTTCCGGCCGGCATAGCCTTCCAGTTCTTGATCTCCGCGCCGGTCTTGCGTGTGCCATCGGGAAATTCATAGAGGGTGGAAGCCGAGTTGTAGGCGTCGCGGGCAATGTCCCAGGCAGAGCGCCTGGGACCAATGACATTGCCGCCGGACGCGGCTTCCCTCGCGGCGTACCGCGCGGCGGCCTCCTCCTCGTCGACGGGCGCATGGAGATCGTCGGCGGTTGAGGCCGCGCCCGACGAGCGCGCAACGGGCGTCAGCGCGGGCGGAGACGAAGACCTGGCGGACGCCGGCCGGACGCCGGAAGTTCCGGCCGCGGGTTTGCCGCCGGGCTTCGCCGAGGCCCCCTTGCCCGAAACCGGCGCGGGCTTGGGCTGCGCAGGCTTCACAGGCGTGCGCCTCGATGACGCCCCCCTTCCCTTCTCCACGCTGTAGAGAAGCTGGAAAAGTTCCTTGTCCGCCACGACAAGCCGCCTGGCCTTCACATCGGGGTCGTAGGCGGGCTTGGAGTTGAGCCCGAGCTGGCGCCGGACAGAGGGGAGCGCCATCCTCATGCCGCAGCGTTTGCGGCCGCGGTGGCTGCGCTTGTGCCACTGGTTGGGGGCGCCATAGGCCACCATCGAGTGGGTCAGCACCTTGTCGTCGGGGATTTTGTAGGCGGACTTAAGCTCGGCGAGCAGGTCCTTCAGCGCCTTGTACTGCGCCTGGGTGAGGTTCTTGTTGTGGTAGCCGACGACCTCGATGCCCACGGAGTAGTTGTCGAGCGACGAGAGACCGTTCCACATCGAGCGCCCGCAATGGTAGGCGACGCGCTTGCGGTCGATGATCCGGTAGATGCGGCCGGCCTCGTCGACCATGTAGTGCGCCTCGCCGTTCTTCTGCAGCTTGGCGCCCGAACCGCGCGACGACCCCTCGGTCGTGTGCAGGATGATGAAGCGCGTCGAACTGCGAACAGGCCTCTCCTTGTTCTTCGGGCTGTAGTAGGTGTCGAGCAACGGGACGGCGGCCTGCGCGGCGAAGGCGGCGAGGCAAATGAAAAGCGCCACGCCCCTGCCGGCGGCCGCAAGTGCGGCGGCAAGCAGGCGCCTGGCGCTTTTCAATGCATGCGGCATCGGGAACTAAGCCTGCCGGGAGACGATCAGGTTGCTCGCCGTCATCTCCTCGGGAATCTCGACGCCGAGAAGCGCGAGGGCCGTCGGGGCGATGTCGCAGAGCTTGCCTTCGGGCGCAAGCACGGTGCCGGGCGCGTCCTTCGCGACGTAGATGAGCTCGACCTCGTTGAGGGTGTGGCTCGTCTTGACCATGCCGGTCTTGTAGTCGACCATCTGCTCGGAGTTGCCGTGGTCGGCGGTGATGAGAATCTCGGCGTCAAGTTCGAGAAGACGGTCGACGACCTTGCCGACGCACTCGTCGACGATTTCAATGGCCTTGACGGCGGACTCCATCACGCCGGTGTGGCCGACCATGTCGCCGTTGGCGAAGTTGACGACGATGAAGGAGTACGGGTTGTCCTCGAGGCGGCGGAGAAGTTCGTCCGTGACGTTGTAGGCGTCCATCTCGGGATGCGTCGCGAAGGTCGCCGGGTCAAAGCGGCTCGGGACGTCCACCTGGTCCTCGCCCTTGTAGGGGACGGTTGACTTGCCGTTGAAGAAGCTCGTGACATGGCGGAACTTCTGCGTCTCGGCGATGCGGAGCTGGCGGAACCCGGCGTCGGAGACCACCTCGCCCAGCAACTTGTCCATGCCGCCGCCCGCGCCCATGGCGCCGAGGAGGTAGTCCTCGAACTCGGCCCACTAGCGGGTGAAGCCAAGCTAGGAGACCGCCGGGCGACGCGCGCGCTTCCCGGGGTAGTCGGCCGAGACAAAGGCCTGCGTCAACTGGATGGCGCGGTCCTGGCGGTAGTTGGTGTGCATCACGCAGTCGCCATCCTTGATGCCGTCGTAGCCGGCGATCGCGTAGCACGGGATGTACTCGTCGTACATGTCCTGCCCGTCGGGGGTCTTGTCGCCGGCGTAGGAGGCTTTGACAGCCTCGACGGCTGATGCCGCCTTGCGACCGGTCGCGTCGACCAGGCAGGAGAAGGCCTCGTCGGTCAGCTCGTACTTCTTGGAACGGTCCATCGCGTAGTAGCGGCCCATCACCGTGCCAATGGAGCAGTTGCCAACCGCCGCCATCTCGTTCTCAAGGCGGGCGATGTATTCAAGCGTGCTGCGGGGCGGCGTGTCGCGTCCGTCAAGGAAGGGGTGGACGACGATTTTGCCGGCCGCGAACTCGGCGCGGGCGCGCTTCATAAGTTTGAAAAGGTGCTCCTGGTGGGCGTGGACGCCCTCGTCCTGCAGGAGGCCGAAGAAATGGAAGGTGGAGTTGTTCTTCTTCCAGTCCGCCACGAGTTTCTTCCACTTGGGCGATTCGAAAAGCTCGCCGGAGGTCAGGCCGTCGTCGATGCGCTTGAGCTCCTGGATGACCACGCGGCCCGCCCCCATGTTGAGGTGGCCGACCTCGCTCGAGCCCTGGTAGCCGTCGGGAAGGCCCACGGCCTCGCCGCTGCATTGGAGACGGGTCCAGGGGTAGCGGGATTTGTAACGGTCGATATTCGGCGTCTTCGCCTCGAAAACGGCATTGCCGTCGGCGCGGGGATTGAGCCCCCAGCCGTCGCGAATGATGATGGCGACAGGTTTCCTGACCATGATTTTTCTCCTTGTTGATTGCCTAAAAGTGTGACGTCTATTTTACCATAATTGAAAAGCAGGGAACAGAGGACTTCACGTGGAACATCCCCAATTTTCAATGTGAAGTAAGCGTTAAAAGAATCCAGGAATGGATTTTGTCGTATAACCACAAGTGAAAACGACAAAAAAGTGGCTTTTCCGGTCCCGACGGACATCCAGAAGGACTACGCGAGGAGGATGCCGTACCCGGCGAAGGTGTGGGACGGGAGCCTCGGCCGCGTCGGGGACAACCTGGGCTACGCGGGCTGCGCGGCGGTCGCGTGCGAACTGGACCGGCGGGAGATCGTCCCGCCGCTCCTCCGGCTGTGGTCACCCGGCTGGTCGGGAACCGCGGCGTCGGCTTCCGGCGTAAGCTCCGGCTCGCGGAGGACGTGGCGCGGAAATGCCGGATGCGCTACGCCGAGACGGTCGAGTACGACAGCGCGGAGGAAGGCGTGAAAAAGGGAGAGGGCGCCGAGGGACGACCCCGAACCGAGGCAGATGGAACTCGCTTTCAATTGGAAAAAACAGGCCCCACCCTCACTCCCTGAAAAACACCCCGGAAAAAATGGGGATATTCCACGAAACTTGAACTATGTATTTGTCAAAGGGCGCCCTCTCCGAGTGCAAGTGCAACCTTGCGCTCGGCGAAGTGCAGCCTTGCGCTCGGCGAAGTGCAACCTTGCACTCGAGGCAGCCCATGGAGGGGTTTTCCGCGGCGGATGGGGCGGGCAAAAAAAGTTCAGAAAATCCTGAACAATTCGATGAAGTCGATGCGTACGCGCGTACCTCATTATATGCTTTCGCTTGGAAAAACCCGCCCGCAGCCTCTCTCCCAGGCCCCCCCGGAAAAACTGGGGATATTCCACAGGACTTCACGCCTTGTTTTTTTTCCGGGCGTGTAGTATAATATTTTCTCGTTGTTGCGCCACTAGCTCAATTGGATAGAGCATCTGACTACGGATCAGAAGGTTGCAGGTTCAACTCCTGCGTGGCGCGCCAATTTTCCGATGCGGGGTGGAGCAGCCAGGCAGCTCGTCAGGCCCATAACCTGAAGGTCATAGGTTCAAATCCTATCCCCGCTACCATTTGCGCCTGTAGCTCAATTGGACAGAGCGTTAGCCTCCGGAGCTGAAGGTTGTGGGTTCGATCCCCGCCAGGCGCACCATTCGCAAAACATTTCAATTTCGTGTTTTGTAATGAAGAAACTGATGATGGCGATGGCGGGCGCGGTGCTGGCGTCCGGGGCGTTCGGCGAAAGCGCCGAACTGCCCGAGGGGTATTTTCAAGTCGAGTACATCGAGTCGAGCGGCGGCGCGTACATCGACACGGGCTACCACCCGAAGCTCACGACCCGCATCGTGGCGGACTTCAATCCGCTTGAGACAGAATCCTGGGGGTCGTTCTTCGGCTTGACGGCAGATGACGAATCCCTAAACGGCATCCTGATGCGCTACTATGGTGCAGAAGACAAGCTCAACGGCTGGTTCTGCAATGAGAACTACCATGAGGCGCAGATCGGCGGCGTGGCGAACAATCGCACCCAGGTGGAGCTGAAGGCGGGCGGGATGACGGTCGGCGGCTCGTCTGCGGAGATCACGACGACGGGAACGCCTTACGACGGGTCGATCTACATCTTCTCCGTCAACTGCAACAGCCGAGGGGGGGCCTTATCGGTCTCATGCGATGCGGCTTTATTCCTTCACGATCTACGACACCGTTGGCGACGGAAGCGAGAGGAAGCTGCGCGACTTCGTGCCGTGCGTCCGCAAGAGCGATTTTGCGGTCGGTCTATACGATCTCGCGGCGAGCGATCCCGGCGATGCCTTTTACGCGAATGCGGGCAACGGCAAGTTCGTCGTTCCCGAAGGCACGTTCTGCACCGTTACGGTAGGGCCGCTCAAGAACATGACCGCCGCGTACACGTTCGGCGACGGGTCGGTGACGAATGATGTCGAGGGAACGACCTTCGAGGTGCTGCCCGGTACGAAGAATCTGACGGTCGTCTTCACGGCGGCGGATGGCTGTCGGTTTGCGGACGATTCGACCGTGAAGACCGTGACACGGGACGAGGCAACGGGTGACCTCGACCTGACGGCTGAAACGCCTGTCGCACATAGAGTTCAGCCGACGGCGACCATCACCAAGATCACCAACCGCTATCCGTGGAACGGCAAGATCGACGTCGAATACGAATTGTCGTATCTTGAATTGGCGTTTAGTCCGATTGGCGCGATCGTCACAAAGTTCACATCGGGAGATATTGAGGTGACGAAAACCAATGATTTGTCCGATGCGGAGCTGGCGGCGAGGACGGCTCGGCGCACATTCGACTGCCGCGAACTGTTCGGTGAAGGCAAGCGGGATGCGGAGGCCCAGTCGTCGGCAACATTGGTAATGCCCGACTACGCCGTGATCGATGTCTCGGGCGGCGCGAACGCGACTTCCTATCCTGTCACCTACCACAAGTCAGCGCCGGAGGGCGGCTGGAATACAGATGAGTACAAGACGAGCAAGATTGTTCTATATTATGTCAAGGCGGGTACGTACAAGGGCAACCAATGCAAAGACCAAACCACGATGGGGTTCTGGATCGGCGTGTTCCCGGTTACTGAGGCACAATACGCGAATGTGATGGGAGGAAGCGTTAGTACGACGCAGCCCAAGACGATTGTTTCCTACACGACCTTGCGCGGGACGGACAACTCCAGCGCGACGGTGGCGGGCGAATCCTTCCTTAAGCGACTTTGCGACAGGACGGGGTTAAACGGCTTTGACCTTCCGACCGAATCGCAGTGGGAGATCGCCTGTCGTGCCGGGACGACATCTGACAATTACTGGGGCGATGACCAAAGTGAGGCAGATAAGTACATGTGGAATTCTGGCAACTCCAGCAGCCGCCTCCAAGAGGTTGGACAAAAACTCCCGAACGCATGGGGGCTTTACGACATGATGGGCAATGTATGGGAATGGTGCCGAGACGGCTATCATTCGCCGTTTACGGTGGATTTGTCTGCCGATGTCTGCATAGAGCCGTCGGCCGGCTACTATCACGACTATCGTTTTCTGCGTGGTTGTTCGTTCAGCAGCAGCAGCATGTCTAGCGTCAAATCGTCGGCCCGCAAAGTCGACGCCGCAGGCAACTGCAGCAGTGATTGGGGCTTCCGCCTCTCCTGGATGAGTTCGAATGAGAGTGCTGCTCTGTCCGTAGGCCCATCCTTTTCGTTTGACACGCGAGCGGAAAAGACGATTGCCGGAACGGAAACGGAAACGCTCACTTATTCCGGCGATGACTGGGGTGCGGGCGGAACGGGCGTCACGGTTTGGTATTCGCTTGACGGAGGCGAGACGATTGAACTGAAGACGGCGACGGACAGCGGCACCGTTTCGTGGACGCCGACGCTGAACGGGCGGTATGAGTTCGGCCACGTCGTAACGGACGGTACCACCGAGACGGCGGTCTTGGTCGTGAACGGACTTCCCGGCGGCGAGGCCAATCCCTGGGAGATCGGCGAAGGCGTGACGGCGTATGTCAAGGATCACGTTCTCTATCTGAAGGGCGAGGGGAAGGTTGATGAGTTCGCGGACGGAGCGCCGTGGGCGGGGTATGACGATTTGCTGACGGGCATCGGCCCGTTGTCCCGCGCAATCACCCTTCCCGCGTCGGTGCTGGCGACCCTGCCGATTTCGGTCGAGGGCGGGGCGGAGCCGTCCGGGGCGATCAGCGGCGCGGAGTTCGAACGCATCGAGATCGTTGACGGCAAGGCGTATCTTGACGTAAGCGTCTACACGAATTCCGAGTTGAAGGCCAAAGGTGAAGGTGGAGGCTGGTCGGTGGCGACGAATGGCGTCATCGAAGTTCCCGCGCCAGGCAAGAGCGGGTTCTTCTTCCTCAAGACAAAGGGAGCCAAGTGAATCTTCCCCGGGTCGACTAAAATTTGCCAGGCGAATGCACTTTCATGAGGTTTGAAATGGCGCAGTTGGATTTGCAGGAAAACAAGACTTTCATTTGCACGATGATCGGCTGGGAAGACCCCGGGCAAACGATCGAGGAAGGCCGCAGGGCCGTGGCGGACGGGACGGACGGCCTGATCATCGGGCTTGAGAGAATCCGGCCGGAATTCCGCAACGCGGAGGCGATCGGCACAATTGCCCGCGCCTTTTCCGTTCCCTGCATGCTCCACTTCTACCGAAAGGACAGCTGGAGCAAGGATCTTCCCGGCGACGAAACCATTGCGCAGACGCTTCTTGCCGCCGCCGACGCCGGCATCGCCATGGTCGATGTCATGGGCGACCTTTTCGACCCGTCGCCCGACGAGCGCACGAAAGACCCCGCCGCCATCACCCGGCAACGCAAGCTTGTCGACGCCCTCCACGCGCATGGCGCCCAAGTCGTCATGTCGTCGCACCCGTTGCGCCCGATGACCGGCGACGAAATTTCCGCCCAACTCACGGCCTTCGAGGAGCGCGGCGCCGATGTCGTGAAAATCGTCACGCTGATCGACACCGAAGAGCAATTCCTCGACGCCGTTGCGACAACCCTCAGGCTCCGCCGCGAAATCAAGAAGCCCTTCATCTTCATCGCCGGCGGGAAATACGGCTACGCCCACCGGATCGCGGGGCTTGAACTCGGCGTCGCCATCTCCTTCACGGTCATCGACCGCGAAGGCTGGCGCAAGGGCATCAGGGCCAATCCCCTCACCCGCACGATGCGCACCGTCCGCGACCACTCGTAGCAGGCGAATTGGCCACCGGTCGGGAGTGCCAGAGGCACCGTGGGTGGTTGCGAAATCAGCGGGGAAAGAGTCTCCCGCAGATGACGCAGATTTCATGGCGAATTGAGAATTGAGCGATTACGAGGGAAGGACAAGAGACAAGAGACATGAGACATGAACCGAGACAAAGAGACCTCTCGTGTCTCGCGTCTCATATCTCGCGACCTCACCTTTCCCCCAGTTTTTCCGTGATTTCCGCCAGCACGCGGTCGATTTTGGCATTGAGGGAAGCGCGCTGCTCTTCATAGCGCCGGACAAGGTCCAGCAATCATCCCATGCGACAAGGCGAATGCCCCGTCATGCGACGCGGTTGCATTCACCTTGCCTCCCCTCCCAATCGCCTGGATGTCGCAACCGACAATCGATTGGCTCGTGGTTGTGGTATAATAACCTTAATTAACAGAAGGGACAAACATGGACAAGTCTGGATTTTCATCAGCCGCGTTGGCCGAATGCGAAGCGAAGAGCGTTTTTGCCAAGCGCGTCGAGGCGCTTCCCGACAAGGCCTGGGAATGCAGCGAATGGATTTCGCTCGCCGCAGCGCCCGTCACAAGCGAACATGACTGCTGGAACACGCAACGCGCCGCCGACGGCACCGCCTATTTCCTGAGACGGTTCGCCAACCCCTCCGCCATCGTCAAGGCCGTCTGGATGACAAGCGGCCTCGGCACCTACGAAATCTATGTCAACGGCAGGCGCATCGGCAACGACGTCCTCAAGCCCGGCTTCACGCATGTCCTCAAGACCCGCCGCTGCTTCACCTACGACATCACGGATGTCATCGCCAGGGAACAGGGCGCGGCCAACAGTTTCGCCGCCGAGGTCTCCGCCGGCTGGTGGCGCGACAAGATCGTCAACTTCACGGGCCGGAAGAGCGCCTTCCGCGGCGTCATCGAATTCACCTTTGCGGATGGCTCCAGGCAACTTCTTGGCACGAAGGCGGACGAATGGCTCGGTCTCGGCTGCGGCCCCGTGACCCACGCCGCCATCTTCGACGGCGAGGAATACGACGCCCGCATCGCCAGTCCCGCCGGGAATCCCGGGGCCTACGCCAACGCCGCCCCCGCGGGTTGCGTCCGCAACGACGAATTCAAGGGCGAAATTCTCCCGACCGCCGGAGCCGAAATCTGCCGCCGCCACGACCTCGCGATGAAGCCTGCCGAAGCCTACTGCTGGCAGGGCGTCGAGGGCGCCGACCCCGAAAAGGAAATCTTCGGCAAAGTCGTCAGGACGCGCACCTTCGCCCAGGGCGAGCGCCCCATTCTCAAGGCGGGCGAAACGCTCGTCGTCGATTTTGGCCAGAATTGCGCCGGCGTGCCGTGTTTCCGCTTCAAGGCCGCGCCTTGCACGGTTGTCACGACGCGTCCCGGGGAAATGCTCAACGACATGAACGGCGAACGCAGCCGCGGCAACGACGGCCCCGCCGGTTCGCTTTACCGCGAAAACCTCCGCATCCCCGAAACGGGCATGCGCGCAACCTACACCTTCGCGGACGCCCCCGGCTGGTCGTCGTACATGCCGCGCTTCACCTTCTTCGGCTACCGCTACTTCTCCATTACGGCGACTTCCGACGTCGAGTTCGACGAAATCCTCAGCGTCCCCGTGACATCGATCGCCAAGGAACTCGAACTCGGCCGCATCGAGACAGGCGTCGCGGACGTGAACCGCCTCATCTCCAACGTGTACTGGGGGCAGCTCTCCAACTACCTCTCCGTGACGACAGACTGCCCGCAGCGCAACGAGCGCCTGGGCTGGACCGCCGACACGCAGGTCTTCACCGAGGCGGGCACCTTCAACGCCGACACCTCCGCCTTCTTCCACAAGTGGATGCGCGACATGCGCGACAACCAGCACGAAAAAGGCGGCTTCCCCGGCGTCGCCCCCTTCGGGCAGTACGGCAACGAACCCATGCGCCTCGGCTGGGCCGACGCGGGGGTCGTCGTGCCGTTCCAAATCTGGAAGCAGTTTGGCGACACCGCGATCATCGACGAGAACTGGGACGCCATGGCGAAATACGTCGCGCATGTCAACGAGACAAAATACGACATGGCCGCCGTCGCCGGCGAAAACGGCAACTACCAGTGGGCGGACTGGCTCAGCTACGAGGATCTCGAAAGCTGCAGCGGCCAGGCCTTCACGACGGTCGACGGCAAATGGCAGCCCAAGCCCGACGCCATCACGTACTGGAACTACCTCGGCGCATGCTACTGGATGTGGGACGCCGACATGATGCGGATGATGGCCGAAGCCACGGGCCGCGACGCCTCGCCCTACGCAAAGATGCGCGACGACGCCAGGGCCTACCTGCGGGACGCCTTCTTCAAGACGGCCGACGGCCTCATCCTCGAGCGTTTCCGCGGCATGCAGACGCCCGCGCTCTTCGCACTGAAGCTCGGTCTCGTCGAGGGCGAAGCCAAGTCGGCGACGGCCGAGGCGCTCCGCAAGAACATCGCCGACCACGGCGACTGCCTGCAGACGGGCTTCCTCGGCGCATCGATCATCATGGACGTGCTGACGGAAAACGGCCTGGCGGACGTCGCCTACACGCTCCTCCTCCAGCACAAGAACCCGAGCTGGCTCTACTCGGTTGACCAAGGCGCGACGACAATCTGGGAGCGGTGGAACTCCTACCGCAAGGACTCGGGCTTCGGTCCCGTCGGGATGAACAGCTTCAACCACTACGCCTACGGCTCGGTTCTCGCCTGGATCTACAAGAGCGCAGCGGGCATCGCCGCCGACCCCGCCAAGCCCGGCTTCGCCAACATCGTCATGGCGCCAAAGCCCGACAAGCGCCTCGGCTTCGTCAAGGCCGAATACAAGACCCGCCACGGCCTTGTCAAGAGCGCCTGGCGCTACGAGGGCGGCAAGTGGCTCTGGGACTTCACCATCCCGGCGGGCGCGACGGCGTCCGTGACGCCCCCCGGCGCGTCAACCGCGACCGCATACGCCGCAGGCGACTACCATGTCGAACTGTAGCGTCTGCCCGGACGAGACCACGCCGAAAAAGGCCGGCGAAGTCTCCGTCGTCTGCGCGGAGCCGAACGGCTGGCTCTTTTCCACGCGGCGAACCGATGTTTCCCCGGGAATCGAGGAGCTGGAACTCTCCGCCGAATCACCTGCCGAAACCACGCCGCCCGCCTTCACGGTGAAGTTCGAAATCCCGAAAAAGGGCGTCCAGCACGTCTGGCACCCCTTCGAGGAGCGCTTTCCATGCTGCTGGACCGACCAGGCCTCCTCGCTCTGCTCCGGGTTGCCCGTCCGCGCGAACTTCGACGACTCGGAAAACAACACCCTCACCTTCGCCGTTTCCGACGCGCTCCACGCGCTGTCGTTCCGCACGGACGTCGGCATGGACAACGGCAACCGGCACATCCTCGTCTTCGCCACGTCGTTTTTCGGCGAAGCCGCCCCCCCGCGCAAGTCCTACGCGGTGCGCTTCCGCATCGACATGCGCAAGGTCTTCTGGTCCGACGCCGTCTCCGATGCGGTCGCCTGGATTCTGGAGACGGCAGGCATCCGCCCCGCCGTGCCGCCGCCTTGCGCGTGGGAGCCGCCCTACTCCTCCTGGTACGTCTTCCGCCAAACCGTTTCGCAGGCCGCGCTCGATCCCGAAATCGAACGCGCCGCAGCCCTCGGCATGAAGGCCGTGATTCTCGACGACGGCTGGCAGACCGACCGCGGCGCGTGGGGCGTCAACGAAAAATTCCCCGACCTGAAGGCACAGGTCGACAAGGCGCATGCGCTGGGGATGAAGTATCTGCTTTGGTTCGGCCTTCCGCACGTCAGCGCGGACAGCCCCATGCGAAAGCAATTCGACGGCAAGTACATCGACGACAAGCCCGATTGCTGGGGACTCTACAACCTCGACCCGCGCTATCCCGACGTCCGGGCCCACCTTGTCAAAAGACTGACCGACCTCGTCCGCGACTACGGCCTCGACGGTTTCAAGCTCGACTTCATCGACCAGTTCGTCGCCCGAGACCCCGATCCCGCGGCAGCGAAAGGCTTCGCCGGGTGCGACACGGTCAGCGTCCCGCTCGCCGCCCAAAGACTCCTTTCCGAAATCTACGCGGGCGTCACAACGGCCAAACCCGATGCGATGATCGAATTCAGGCAGCGCTATGTCGGGCCGCTTGTCCGCCAGTACGGCCACATGCTCCGCGCCAACGACTGCCCCGCCGACTACGAGGCGAACCGCTACCGCACGCTCGCCTTGCGCATCACCTCCGCCGGGAGCGCCGTCCATTCCGACATGCTTATGTGGCGGACGGACGACACGCCCGAAGAAGTCAAGCGCCAGGTGTGGAACGTGATCTTCTCCGTTGTGCAGTACTCCGCCTTTCTCGGCGACCTTCCGCCCGCGCACCTCGCCGCGATACGCGAGACAATCGACTTCGCGAAGGCCCACCGCGAAACGCTTCTTTTCGGCAAGTTGACGCCGCACCGCCCCGACCTCGGCTACCCGCTTGTCGAAGCCGAATCGGGCACCGAGCGCATTGTCGCGGTCTATGCGCCCGAATTCATCGCGAAACTTCCGGGAGATGGCAAACGCACGATCCTCGTCAACGCCACGACAGCCTCCTCGCTCGTCGTCGAAGACCGCCGCGGACTCCGCCGCATCGGCATTGCCCCGTCCGCGACGCTGGCGCTGGATTGAGCAAGACATCCCCCCCCACCCGACATAAAGTAAGATTCAAGGAGCCCCCCGATGGACACAAAACTGACAGGAAAATGCTTCAAGGGCATGGAAGGCGCATTTGCCGCGCTCTTCACCCCGTATGACAAGGCCGGGCACGTCAATCCCGAACGAATCGGCGAGATCATCGACTACGGCTGCAAAAACGGTCTAACGGGATTTTACCTGACGGGAACGACCGGCGAATGGTGGCTCCTGACGGTGGATGAGCGCAAGTGCGTCATGGATGCGGCCGTCAAAGCCGCGAAAGGGCGCGTAAAACTGATCGCCCATGTCGGCGCGAACTGCACCGACGACTCCGTCGAACTCGCACGATACGCGGCCAATGCCGGCATCGCCTGGATCTCGTCGGTGACGCCGCAGCTCTACCGCACGTCCTTCGACGCCGCCTACTACCATTACAAGACAATCACCGCGGCGACGGACCTTCCCTTCATGATCTACTCGTTCAACAGCGCGTTGACACCCGACCGGGACGTCAAGCTCTTTGACCTCCCGAACGTCAAGGGAATCAAATACACGGGGCGCGACTATTTCGCCGCCCAGTGCCTGAAGCGCCGGCTCGGCAAGGAAACAATCTGGTTTGCCGGATGCGACGAGCAGCTTCTTTGCGGCCTCGTCCTTGAAAATGTTTTCTCCGGCGGCATTGGGACGACCTACAACATCATTCCCCGGCATTTCGCCAGGATTTGCGCCTGCGCCAGAAACGGGGATTTCAAGACCGCCGCAAAATACCAGGACGAAGCCAACCGAGTTGTCGAGCTGATGATATCCTCCGACAACTGGAGCTACCGCAAGGCCATGATGAAATACATCGGACTCGACTGCGGGGCCTTCAGGAAACCTTTCGAACCGCTGGCCGCCGCACAGGAAAAGGCGTTTTTCAAGCGCATCGACGCCCTTGGCCTCTTGTCGCGGGACCAGGCTTCCGCGCATCGTTAAGCGCGTCATGGCACGGAACTTGCTATAATAATTACGATTTATCAACCAACAAGAAAGGTCAACACATGAACAGACTGGCATACGCAGCCGCATTTGCGGCGCTGTGCGTCGCCCTGCCGGCAACCGCCCAGTTTACCAAGAGGCCCTGGTCGCTGACGAACCCGCCGATTGGCGAGCGCGTGAAAGACGACTTCAAGGATGTCGCGCATCCCAAGGACTTCGTCCACTACGACGTGCCGCCGATGAGTTCGCTCCAGCGGCTTCCCGACGTCTACCCCGAGGACGGCGTCCCCGGCGGCACCATCTGCATCGTCGCCGCCAAGGAGGAGTACGAACCCGGCTCCTTCCTGATCTATGGCCTCGCCGACCTCGGCAAGACCCAGCTTTCGCTTACCGAGTTCAAGACCGAGGACGGCAAAAAGTTCCCCGCCGAAGACCTCGACCTCAAATTCGTCAAAGTCTGGTACCAGAGCCGCAACGCCTGGTACAGCTACTTCGGCGACACCGGCTTCAAGCTCGTCCCCGAGCTCCTGCTCAACGACGAGGACCTCATCCGCGTCGACGAGGCGAAGGAAGCCAACTACGCGCGCCTCAAAGCCGCGGACGGCAAGACCTCCGAGTTCTGGATCAACCCGCCCTTCGAGATGAACCGCGTCTTCTGGGACTGCCACCGCGGCGGCGACATCTTCCAGCCGATGCGCCCCGAATTCAGCGACGCCGCGACGCTCCAGCCCGTCACCCTCCCCAAGGGCCAGTTCAAAAACTTCTTTCTCACGGCGCACGTCCGCAAGACAACGCCCGCGGGACTCTACAAGGGCGCCGTCAAAGTCGGCGGCCACGGCGAAATCCCGGTCGCGATCCGCGTGCTCGACTTCGAGCTTCCGAAGCCCAAGGCCTACTTCGACGACGACCTCGACTTCTTCGTCTGCTCCTACACCTACAACTGCTTCGCGATGATCATGGAGCAGAACGGCGGCGACCTTGACCTCGCGAAAAAGCAGTTCAAGGCCACGATGGAGAACCTCGCCGCGCACAACCAGGACATGAACTGGCTCCGCTGGGGACTCTGCGCCGAGAGCTTCGAGTGCTGGAAGCTCATGAAAGAGGCGGGAATCCGCACCGACGTCGGCGTCGGCGGAATCGGCGCGGCCCAAGACACGGCGGGCGCCCGGCGCAACGCCGAGGCCGCCGACCGCTTCTACGGCCACCACAACATCTACATCGGCTACGGCGACGAGCCCTCGCCGCGTTGGGTCGCGGCCCAGCGCCACGTCTTCAAGGCCAACCAGGAGGCCGGCTTCAAGTTCATCCTCGCCGGCAAGGACCAGGTCTTCCGCAAGGCCGGCTACATCTACGACTGGCACAACGTCGCCAAGTCGCCCGAGGATTCCTCGACGACCGACCTCTGGAACCAGTTCGGCTCCAGCCCGCACGTCGCCTGGTACGCCGGCATGCACGTCGGCGTTGAAAACCCCGAGTACAACCGCCGCCAGAACGGCATGGCGCCCTACCTCGCCGGCTACTCCGCCCTCTGCAACTACGCCCACCACTACGGCTCCTACAACGACGACTCCACCGGCTATCGCCCGATGGTCTTCTGCTATGGCGTTTACGGCGGCGTAATCGACACCCTCCAGTGGGAGGGCTTCCGCGAAGGCGTCGACGACATCCGCTACGCGACCGCCATGGTCAAGCTTGCGCGCGAAGCCGCCAAATCGAATACCGTCGAAGTCCGCTACGCCGGCAACAAGGCGCTCCAGTACCTCGCCTCGTTCAACCGCGACAGCGACAATCTCGACGCCTGCCGCGGCGAAATGATCCGCCACATCCTCACCCTGAAATCCCTTCTTGGAAAGTAGGTGCACCCATGACGACCCGTTTCCCGATTATCGGCGCCGCTCTCGCCTCCGCCACTCTTCTTCTCGCCGGCTGCGCCTCGACGGCGCCCGAAGCCACGGCCCCCGCCGCCACGGCGGCCGCCCAAGCCACGGCCCAGCCCCCCGCCCTCAAGGACGAGGCCCGCGCCGTCATCAACAACCTCCGCAACTACAGCGTCCACTCCTTCGCCGACGACGTCCTCAAGAAAGTCCCGCCCGCCCTCGAGTTTCTCGCCGCGAACGCGGGCGACGTCTCAAACAAGGCCGTGCTTGCCGAGGTGAAGTCCAACGTCCTCAAGACCTCGGCGCGCGCCGGCGACTTCGACATCGCCAAGTCCGTCGCCAACGAACTTCTTGAAACCGAGGGCATCTACGGCGGGTGGAGGCTCGACGCGGCCGACTACCTCGCAAAGGGCCTCCTGCGCGGCGACGACAACAACGGGGCCGACGCCCTCTACGCCCGCTTCGCCAACCTCGAGCCCCAGTTCCTGCCGATGGGCGAAATCGTCCGCGCCAACGCGCTCCGCGCTTCGCTCCGCGTCCGCCAGGGCGACATGGCCGGTGCCCTCGCCATCATCGCCGAGGCCCGCAAGCGCACCCCCGGCAACGAGGGCTGGAACGAAGGCTTCCACGCGCAGCTCGACGACGAGGCCGTGAAGATCTACAAGGAGTTCACCCGCTACCAGGAGGCCTACGACTACTGCATCTCAAAGGGACGCAAAGCCAAGGCCCTCTCGCTGCTCTCCGGCGGCTACATCGACGACGCGCCGCGCGGCCTGAAGCTCGCCCGGGAAATCCTTGCGGACGCCTCTTCCACCACCGGCGAGAAACTCGAGGCCTGGGACTGGATCTTCTCCCGCGACCAGGCCGCCGCCGACAAGTCCTTCGCGGACGTGCTCGGCACCTCCACCCGCGAAACCAACAACGTCATCGGCAAGCTCCGGGGCAAATTGGCGCAAGCCAACATCGGCAACGTCTACGACGGCGGCCATCCCGCCTACTACTCCAACTGGCCTGAGACGATCCGCGCCTGGGAGGCCTACGAGAAGATTCTCCGCCTCAACGGCGCCAAGCCAGACTTCGCCCAGGCACAGTACGGCATGATTGCCTACGCGGAGTCGGGCGACATGAAGAAGGCCGTCGCCACGGCGCAGTTCGGCCTCGAAAACGACAAGCTGAAGCCCGAGGAGCGCTACGAACTCGCCCTTGCGGCACGCACCCTGGGCCTCGCCGGGACACCGGCCGCCATCGCAAAGGCCATTCTCGCGGCCGAAAACGAACTCGGCGCGGAACTCCCGCCCGCAGAGCGAATCAAGCGCTTCGACCGCGTGGGCGGCGCGGCAGTCGCCTCCAAAAACGAAAACCTCGCCCGCGGTTTCGCGGCCAGCCGCTCATCCCTCAAGCCCGACCTCGGGAAGAAGCGCTATGTCGCCAAATTCTCCCCGCGGAACATCGCCGGCGCCGGCGACTGGGCCAACCTGCCCTTCAAGCCCGAGGAGCAGGACTTCGACCGCAAGTACGGCGGGGGCGACCTCTCGTTCATGACGACGGATGTCGCCACCGGCGACCGCGGCAACGCCGTCAAGGGCGGCCACTCCGAGCATCCCACGACCTTGCAGGTCGTCACCGACGAGTGGGGCATCCACATCCTCCTCTCCTTCTACGACAAGCGCGCGCGGGAGTTCGAGGCGGGAGCACTCGACGCCGGCAGCTACGAGTGCTATATCGCGCCCGGCGAAAACCAGCCCTACTCCTGCTTCCTCTGCCGTCTGAAGAAAGACGCCTCGGCCGGGCTCTACCACACGTCGTACAACAGCCCGGGGCACCGGCGCATTCCCGAAGCCGACCAGTCGAAGGTGAAGAGCGAAACGCTCTTCACAGACGACCGCGTGCTCAACTACATCGCCTTCTCGTGGGACAATTTCGCGACGCTCATCCCCACGGAAGACTCGATGTGGGACCTTGAGTGCATCTTCTGGGGGCCCGTGTCCTCGGCGTGGAACGGCACCGAGTCGATCCATGGCCGCAGCACCTGGGGCACCCTCGCCTTCTCCCTCTCCGCCGCCGACCGCGCCAAAATCTACCGCGCCCAGATCTTCAAGGCCGCCAACGCCTACAAGGCCGAGAAATCGCCGAACCCGCCCCTGCCCGGCAGCGTCCAGGGGGGCGTCTTCGACTTCTGGCAGGACGGCGAGCTCGGCGACCCCGAGTTCTACGAGAAGGTCCTGAAGCCCCTCGAGGAGCAGCTCGACAAAGGTCTTGAGCGCGTCAAGGTCGGGATGTCCGACGACGACGTCCGCGACCTCACCGAAAACTACCTCCAGCAGTGGCGCGACATCCGCTTCACCGTCGGCAAGCTCCGCGCCGACTACCTGAAGCGCAAGCTCGCCGAGTAGTCCGCCGGCGCGGCGCGACGACCGATGCCGCGCGCCGCGCCCCCACAGCGGGCAGCGCATCGGGAAAGGCCCTCAAATGGCTCTTTGCGACAGGGACGCGGCCGGCATGCGGCTCGCGCCGCTTTTTGGCGACCACGCCGTCATCCAACGCGGGAAAACAACTCCCGTCTGGGGGTGCAACGCGCAGCCGCGCGCAAAACTCGCCTGCCGCATCGGCGGCGCGACGAGCTGGACCGTCGCCAATCCCGACGGCACCTTCCTCTTCTACCTGCCGCCGATGGAGGCGGGCGGCCCCTACGACCTCACCGTCGCCAACGAGACGCGAACGGGCAGTGCGCCGCTCGCCGAGGTCTTCACCGCGTCGCACGACGTGTACGTGGGTGAAGTCTGGCTCTGCTCGGGCCAGAGCAACATGGCGCTGGAAATGCGGCGGGCAAAGCCGGGATTCGGCGACGAGCCCGTGGAAAAACTCCGCGTCTTCGCCGTCCCCGCCGGATGCCGCGCCGGACGCCCCGCGGCCGACGTGGACGCCACCTGGGATGTCGCCACCCCGGAATCCGCCCAGGGCAAATCCGCCGTCGCGGTCTTTTTCGGACGCGAACTCCAGCGCGAACTGGGCTGCGCCGTCGGCGTCGTCGTCGCCGCCGTGGGCGGCACCATCGCGATGAACTGGACAAGTCGCGACGGTCTCCTCGCCACGCCGGAAGGGCGCCGCATCGTCGAGAAATACGAACGGGGACTTTCAAATCCCGCAACCTGGGCCGACCCGCCATCCGCGAATACCGGCGCGGACGTGGCGGACGACGGCATCTCCGCCGAGGCGGCGGGCTGGGCGCTCCCCGAAGCCGACACGACGGACTGGACCGTCGCGGACGCCCCCTGCGACTTCGCCGCGGCCTTCGGCCACGCCTTCAACGGCGCAGCCTGGTTCCGGAAGGACATCGACATTCCCGCCGAATGGGAAGGCCATGCCCTCACCCTCGCCCTCCCCGCCATCGACAAGCACGACATCGCCTTCTTCAACGGCGTCGAAGTCGGCCGCACCGGCAAGGGGTTCGAGTGGGAGGCGTGGGACAAGCCCCGCACCTATGCCGTCCCCGCCGGCCTTGTCAAGGCCGGACGCGCCACGATTGCCATCCGCATCTGGAGCTACAAGCTCGGCGCCGGCTTCTCAACCGGAGTCGACCATTTCTCCATCGGGCCGGCCGACGGCACCGACGCAACCGCCCTTGAAGGCGATTGGCGGACAAAAGTCGAGCGCGACATCGGCAACCGGACGGAATCCCTGCCGCCCGTCCGCCATCCCGGCGGACGTTCCATCGGCGTCCCCCACGGACTTTACGACGGCATGATCGCGCCGCTCGTCCCCTTCGCCCTCCGCGGGGCGGTCTGGTACCAGGGCGAATCCGAAGCCGACGCCATGGACGACGCGCGGCGGCACAAGGCCCTTCTCGCGGGGATGATCAACGACTGGCGGCGGAAATGGGGCGATGAAAAGATGCCTTTCTGCATCGTCCAGATCGCCAACTTCGGCCCGCTCCGCACCTACGAGAAGTCCTCGCCGTGGTCGGTGGTCCGCTTTGCGCAGCTTCAGCTCTCGCTCGAAATGGAAGGCGTCGGCATGGTCTCGGCCATTGACGTCGGCGAGGCCACGAACCTCCATCCCGCCGACAAGCTCACAGTCGGCAAGCGCCTCGCCAACTGGGCGATGGCCAGCGTCTACGGCGACACCGGCAGGACGGCCACGGGACCGCGCTTCGTCTCGGCCGTGGCGGACGGCTGCAAGATCACTGTCCGCTTTGCCGATGCCGCGCACGGGCTCGCCACGCGCGACGGCGCCCCCGTCGGCGCGTTGCGCCTCGCGGGCGAAGACGGCGTCTTCCACGCGGCAGAGGGCGAAATCCTTGGCGACAGCCTTGTCGTCTCCTCGTCCGAGGTCCCTTCGCCCAGGGCCGTGCAATATGCCTGGGCCAAGAACCCCGCGGCCGCCAACCTCGTCAACGCGGAAGGCTTCCCGGCGTCACCATTCAGCTGGGCGAAATCCCAAACGCAACCCGGTCAAGGAGCATGAAAATGGCAAAGGCACACATACGTCAACACAATGGAGCGCCGGCAATCATCGTGGACGGCGTCCCCTGCCCGCCGATGACGATCACCGTCTCCGGGGGCGGCGGCATGGCGCCCGACGAACGCAAGGCCTACTTCCGCAAGCTCGGCGAATCCGGGCTCAAAATCTTCTACGTCAGCTGCTCGACCCGCTGGCACAACCCCGGGAACGCGGACAAAGGCGTTCCTGACGGCGTTGCCGCGACGCTCCGCGACATCCGCTTCGTCCTTGACGCCGTCCCCGACGGCTGGGTCATGCTCAGGCTCAACGTGAGCCCGCCCCGCGACTGGGTGAACGCGCATCCCGAAGAGCAATTCACCTACGGCGACGCGACAGGCCGCCGCGAACACCGCAAAGTCATCTGCACCTCCGTCGGCGGCGAACCCATCGACGGCATGCATTCGCTCTGTTCGCAAAAATGGCGGGAAGAAGGCGAAAAGGCCATCGCGGACTTCTTCGGCGAACTTTCGCGACACCCCGAATTCTCACGCGTTATCGGCACCTTCCTCTGCGCAGGCGGCACAAGCGAATGGTACTACCCCCACGAACTCCAGACCGCGGACGGCCTCTACGGGGACTTCTCCGAGCCGTTCCGCGCCGAGTACGAAGCCTTCCTCCGCCGCAAATACGGCACCGTCGAGGAGCTTCGGCGCGTCTGGATGCGGCCGGACGCGACCTTCGAGCACCCGGCCATCCCCACCCCCGAGGAGCGCGCATTCGTCGAGAAGGCCGACGCGAAGATCGTCAAGGCCCTCCGCGAATGGGAGACCGAAGGGCGCGTCATCGGCCTCAAGCTCGACATGAACGCCCGCGAACCGACCAACACCGGCGTCTTCCTCAACGCCAACGGCTACGCGCACGTGGCGGACTTCTACACCGCCTGGCACCTCTCCACCGCGCACACCATCATCCACTTCGCAAAGGCCCTCAAGCGGTTCAGCAAGGATCTCCTTGTCGGCGCCTTCTACGGGTCGTATGGCTGCCAGAGCTATTTCGACGGCGGCACGGCATCGGGCACGCCCGCGATTCTCGATTCGGGCGTCGTCGATTTTCTCGCCGCGCCCGGCGTCTACAACAACCGGGAGCCCGGCGGCATCGTCGCGCAACGCGAGATGCAGGACTCCTTCCGCCTGCGCAACCTCATCTACGTCTGCGAGGACGACTCCCGCACGCACCTCTGCAAGCCCTGGATGCAGCGCGACGCCATGGCGCTCTACACCGTCGCGGACTCCGTCAACACGCTCAAGCGCGACTTCGCCCGCGACATCTGCGAGGACATTCACGGCTGGTGGTTCGACATGGGATGCGGCTGGTACAACGACCCCGAAATCCTCTCGCTTTTCAAGCGGCAGCGCGAGATCGCGGACTTCGCCTACGCCCTCGACCGCACGAAGAAAAACGAAATCGCCCTCATCTACGATACCGAAAGCGTCCACTGCGTCTCGCAATACACGAGCCAGATGGTGCTCGACTTCTACCGCACGTCGGACCTCGGCAGAATCGGCGCCCCCGTGGACTACTACTTCCACGACGACCTTGCCCGCGCCGACATGCCCGACTACAAGCTCTACGTGATGCTCAACCAGTATTACCTCACGGACGCGGAGCGCGAAGCCATCTACGCCAAGGCGAAGCGGAACGGCGCGACAATCCTCTGGCTCTACGCGCCGGGCTTCATCAATCCCGGCGCAGGGCGCGTCATGGACGTCGCCAACGTCGAGAAGACCGTCGGCATGAAACTCGGCTTCATCGACAAGACCTTCTTCCCGCACTTCCGCGTCAACCCTTCGGCGCACCCCGCCCTGGCGCTCGCCTCGCCTTCGCGCCGCTACGGCGTCATCGACGCCGACGTCCACAGCAACATCTGGCTCGGCTCCGTCCTCCAGCCCGCCTACGCCAACCCCGGCTTCTACATCGACGACCCGGAGGCAACAGTTCTCGGCCGCTACTGCTGCAATGGACTTCCCGCCCTGGCGATGGTCGGGAAAGACGGCGCGAAAAGCATCTACTGCGCCTCGCACATCGTCCAGGCCGATCTCCTCGCGTCAATCGCCGCCTATTCGGGCTGCCACCTCTTCGCGCGACCCGGCGACGTCCTCTACGCCAACGAAAACTTCGTCGTCCTCCACGCGAAGGACGATGGTCCGCGCACCATCCGCTTCAAGCGCCCCTGCTCGCCCTACGAAGTCTACGAAAAGCGCTACTACGGCCACGGAACCGACCACATCGACGTCGAAATGACGCTCGGCCAGACGCTCATGTGGAGCACGGCCGGGCAATGCTGAAAGGGGCACTTCCCCAACCGCTCAACCCTCGACAATCCACTGGCCGAGGTTGCGCTTGTCCCAGTCGAAGGCGCAGCCGATCTTGAAGAGCTTGCGCGGGTCGGAGGCAAAGCGGTTCGCATAGCCCTTTTCGTTGATTTGTCCAAGCGCCTCCTCCGAGGTGCCGCGTCACCTCCGGCGAGCCGAGGTGACCGAGCAGAGGCTTGTCGTACTCGTCAAGCAAGAGCGCCATCTTTTTTTCGGGCGACTTCGCGGCCAAGGCGATGATCAACCGGGTGAACGCAATGGACGGGTCAGTCGACGGCTCGACTTCAACGCCATTGCGAACGGCCTCGTTTTTAAGCAGCTCGATCAGCTTGCCGCGGAATCCCTCGACCGTCTCCGACTGGCACGGGCCCATGTCAAGCCGCGCGACCGGATACGTCTTCCACTCGTAGTCGCCCGAATCGATCGCCAGTCCCTTGAACAGCTCGCGCCGCCCCTCGAAGATCGACTGCAGCGTCGAAATAAGCAGAGACTTGCCGAACCGCCGCGGCCGTGCGCAGAAGTACTGGTCCCATACTTCAATTATAAACCACGCCCTGCTTGAATTTTAATCCACGATTTGCTACAATGCCTTCTTTATAAAGGCAAAAACATGATTACAAGATGGCAGGAACAAGCTCTTCGACACTTGCTTGAGGTGCGACGAGGCGTTCACTTGACGGGAGTCCACGTATCTTTCCGCACTCAAGGCGTTGTATGTTTTCGACGAGGTGCCGGCATGGTCTGGCAGTGACTATGCGAAGATCGGGAAGAGGCCGAAATGGTTTGCATCGGATCCCGGGCTTGTCGCGAATTTGCCGGGATGGGACGAGCAAGAGGCCTATTACGACAGCGACATGAGTGGCAAGCTTATGGAAAACTGGGTCTACCATGGGATTTCGTCTTTGAGAAGTTTGTCGCCGGGGCTTGAAGTGAGTCAGCACCGCGATTCAAACAGGCGGGAAGTTGATTTCATCGTGGAAAACCCAAAAGGAGATATCCTTGGTGTCGAGGTCAAGGCGGGGGCCATGTCGTCTGATGATTTCTCGCATCTTAAGTGGTTTGCGGCAAACTGTGCGAAACGCAAGTTCACAGGTGTCGTCCTTTATACCGGAGAGGATATCCTGCCGTTCGGGAAAAATCTCTTCGCCGTCCCAATGGCGTGTCTCGCGCAATAAGAATGCCAAAGCCATGCCGAAGATCGCCGCACTTGTCATCGCCGCACTTGTCATTGCCGTCTGGGGCGTGACTTTCGTTTCCACCAAGGCGCTTCTCGCAAGTTTTTCGCCTTTCGAAATTCTCGTCATCCGCTACGTGATGGGATACGCCGCCCTGTGGTGCCTCTGCCCCGTCCGCCTGAAGTTTTCACGGACGCGGCTTGAATTGCTTTTCGCCCTCGGCGGTCTTTTCGGCGTAACCCTCTACCAGTTCCTGGAGAATCTGGCGATCAACTACACGAACGCCTCCAACGTCAGTATCATCGTGTCGATCTGCCCGATGATCACGGCGCTTTTCGCGCAGTTTTTCCAAGGGCGAAAGGAGGTCTCCCCTAAATTTGTCCTCGGCTTCGCCCTTGCCATCGCCGGCGTGACCATGGTTTCCCTCAACGGCATTTCAGAATTGCACCTCAACCCCGCGGGCGACATTCTCGCCCTTTGCGCGGCGCTCTCCTGGGGCGCCTACTCCACGGCGCTGACGTCTATCAACGCACGGGGACTGAACTTCCTGCTGGTGACGCGACGCCTCTTTTTCTGGGCCATCGTCTTCATGCTGCCGTTTGTCGCCGCCGGCCTCCCCGCCGCAAGCGGCAACGGGCTCCACATCGAACTCGACGTGGCCGCCAACGCCGCCCGTTTCTCCTCCTGGGCCAACCTCGGCAACCTGGCGTTTCTCGGGCTCGTCGCCAGCGCGGCGTGCTTCGTCGCCTGGAACAAGGTCTGCGCCGTCCTGGGTACCGTCAAGGTCACGGTCGGCATCTACATGATTCCGGTCGTGACAATTCTCTTCGCCTTCCTGTTCCTCGGCGAAAAAATGTCCGCCATCGGCTGGCTCGGCACCGCCTGCACAATCTCCGGCGTCTTCCTCTCAGGCCGCGGCCGGCAGCCAAAGTGATGGCCGGATCACGGCAAACGCCCGTTGCCCCTTCGTTTTTGCCTCAGGCACGCAAAAATTTCAGCGCAAAAATTTCCATACATTTTAATACTATGCTATCTTGTTATGCGCTTTTCACACGCGCAGAATGACCCAGAAAACATGGAGTGCTGAAGTGGATTCCGGCAACATCGTCATCCGCGGGCTGAGGCAAAACAACCTCAAGAACTTGGCCTTGACCGTCCCGAAAAACAAAATCGTCGTCTTCACCGGCGTTTCGGGATCGGGGAAGTCCAGCATCGTCTTCGACACCATTGCGGCCGAAAGCCAGCGGCAAATGAACGAAACCTACCCCGCATTCGTCAGGAGCAGACTCCCGAAGTACGAAAAACCCGCCGTGGACAGCATTGAGAACCTCACCTCGGCGGTCATTGTCGAAGTGTCAAGCTGGCGACACAGGGCCGACGCGACCAATCCACAGGGCGCTGAAGTCGATCTCGTCATCGACCGCAAGGATGATGTCATCAACCTCTGCGAAATGAAATTCCATGCGGGTCCTTTTGTCATTGACAAAAAGTATGCTGCGGAGCTGGCTGTTAAGCGCCAGGTTTTCCAAGTTGCGACAAAAACACGGAAAAGCCTTTATCTCACATTTGTCACGACAGATGGCCTTTACGAGAACGAATACTCTGAATCGATTCAGTCAACTGTTGACCTTGATGCTCTTTTTGTAGATATTCCGCATGTATAGTGAAACCTTCATGCCAGTTAGGCATTGTGATGCCACCCCGTTGAGGTTTGGTAATTGCCACAAAGGAAGATAAGTTATCATGATTCTCACAACTGAACGGCTCATCTTGCGTCCATGGGAAGAAGCCGACGCACCGAGTCTCTATGAATTTGCGAAGGACGAACGCGTGGGGCCGATTGCGGGATGGCCGCCGCACAAAAGCATTGAGTCCAGTCTGGGCGTCATTAAGACAGTTTTCTCCGCACCGGAAACATATGCCGTTTGCATGAAATCCGACAACAAGGCGATAGGCTGCGTTGGCATCATGACGGGTAAGTATGCGAATCGCGCACTTGACGAAAAGGAAGGGGAAATCGGCTATTGGCTGGGCGTTCCATTCTGGGGGCGCGGACTCATGCCCGAAGCCGTCGACCGGATGATTCGCCATGCCTTCTGCGACCTTGAGCTCGACGCGCTCTGGGGCGGATATTTCGACGGGAACAAAAGGTCGAAGCGCGTACTGGAGAAATGTGGGTTCAAATTCCACCATACCTCCGAGAATGTCCGCTGGGCCCTCATGAACGACATCCGCACCGAACACATGATGCGCTTGACGAAAGAAGACTGGAATACAGATTGGATATTCACTGCTGATGGCGTGTTGCGCATTGTCAAAATCGCCGACCATCCAGAGCTGAAAAACGAGGCAGCCGAGTGGTACAATTCAAAATGGCAAGTCCCCCTTGAGGCATACATCGAAAGCATCGAGGCGTCGTTTGGCGCCACGGTGCCGAGCTGGTATCTCTGCCTGGACGGCAAAAGGATTGTCGGCGGCATGGGCGTCATTGAAAACGATTTCCATGACCGAAAGGACTTGCACCCGAATGTCTGCGCCGTCTACACTGAAAGCGAATACAGAGGCCGGGGCATTGCGGGGGCGCTGCTGAACCATGTCTGCCGCGACATGGCCGCGCACGGCATCGGCACCCTCTACCTGCTTACGGACCACACGGGCTTCTACGAACGGTACGGGTGGCGCTTCCTTTGCATGGCGCAAGGCGATGGCGACGAAAAGCCCTCGCGCCTGTATGTTCATGTTTCATAGGCTCCCCCTTTCAAATCGCAAGGTTTCCGCAACGCTTTTTCAAGCCCTGCAAAGCGTCGAAAAGCGACGCGTTGAGTTTGTTGAAAAATTCGCAAAAATATGGTTTAATTAGGCATGAGCCTTCAAAAAGCGCACAATCCGGATTGAAGGCAAGTAAAAAAGTGACTTTGAGGCATCTATGAACGATTGCATTCATGAACGGGAACAGCGCGACAACCGACTTGACTTAAGCGAGGCATCCATCGTTGCGCTCGGGGAAAACTATGATTACATATCCGCGATCGATTTTGAAACGCAGGAAGAACGGATATTCAAATACAACCCCGCCTTTATGAATCTGGTTCCGGGCTGGGATCGGCTCAAAACATATCATGACAGAATGCGGACCATCTGCGATCTTTTCGTTCATCCGAATGACCGCGACTCTTTCCTGCACGAAACGGATCTTTCCGTGCTAAGCGAAACGCTGACGAAGGATTCTCCCCGTAAGTTAGTGAAATTCCGCGAGCTGATCGGAGACTCGGTCGTTTACTATCAGGGACAATACACCCTTCTCGATACCGACGGCGTCAAGGGCTGCGTCGTCGGCTTCAAAAACGTCGATACGGAAACCAGATCGCAGATCTTCCAGCAGAGCGTGGAGGAAACCATTTCCGACGATTACGAATGCCTCCTGCACGTGGATTTCGAGACGTTGCAGGAAGACCACTACCGCATCAGCGAATATTTCAGCAGTCACGTGCCCGGCTTCGGGAAAGAAAAGAATTATCTGACAAGAACGAAGCTCCTTGCCGATACGCTCGTCCACCCCGAGGACAGGGAGAGATTCCTGGCGGAAGTCGACCCCGCGGTCGTGGTGGATAAGGTCAGAGGCACGGCGCCGTATTACGTGGATTTCCGTATTCTCGTAAACGGCGAGATCCATTGGTATCAAGTGAAATTCGTTCACCACAGCGGGCACAAGAACCATAATTGCGCGGTTCTCGGCATCACGAACACCGATGAATTGATGGCACAGAAAGCCCATAACGAGGCGATCCTCAAACAGAATCTGAGCATCATCGAAGGCGTCGCTTCCAAATTCGCTTCGGTTCTTTACGTGAATCTGGAAAACGGCTCTTTTACATATCACGTAGTCGAAAAAAACCGCGAAAAACAGTACGACAAGTACGCAGAGGGCTACCGGACCTTCGACGAAGCGTTCCGGGCTTACGCGAAGGACGTTATCTTCGAAAACGAGCAGGAACGCGTGATGGAAGCCTGCAAGTTGGACACCATCCGGAAACGCCTTGCGGAGGAGCCGCAGTTCACAGAAACCTTCCGGGTCATCGATGAAGACCAAACGAAGCTGTGCCAGGTGAAAGTCGTGCTGGTCGAAAGCGACAACGGCGTGCCGAAGGGTGCTGCCGTGGGATTTTCATACGATGAAGAAGAAGTCGCCATGAACTACATCGATGAGAAGCTCCGTGCCGAATACGAGGCGCTGTATCTGATCGACCTGGAAAACGATAAATACATGCGTTTGCGGCTTGCTTCGAATCTGAATTTTGAAAGAAATCAGCACGGCGTATTCACAAAAATCCTTCCCCAGTACGCGTTGGTCGTTCTTCCGGAGTACCGGGAGATCTGGGAGAAATTCGTCGACCTTGATTTCTTCCGCGCCTATCTCGCGGATACCGACCGCCGCGAACTGGTATACCAGGTATCCGGAGCGAAAATCGAATGGCGTCGCGCCATCATCCAGGTCGTTCAAAGAAAGAACGGCGTTGCCGCGCTGTTCATCTGGACTTTCCAGCGGATCGATAAGGAACGTGCCGAGAAACTGTCGCTTATGGAGACGATCCAGAAGCAACACGAGGCACTGGAGCAGGCTCTTGAGATGGCGCAAAGCGCCAACCGCGCCAAGACCATTTTCCTCAACAACATGAGCCACGACATCCGTACCCCGATGAACGCCATCATCGGTTACACCGGGCTTGCCGCGGCGCATATCGACAGCCGGGAACTCGTGACGGAGTACTTGAAAAAGATCGGCCAATCCTCCGAGCATCTGCTCTCCCTCATCAACGACATTCTCGATATGTCGCGCATCGAATCGGGTAAGGTGTCGCTGAACGAGGAAGAAGAGAACCTCTCCGAGATCGTTCACACGATCCGCAATATCACCCAGTCGGGCATTGCCGCGAAGAACATCGATTTCTTCGTCGACGCGTTTGACGTGAAGGACGAATTCGTCGTCTGTGATAAACTCCGGATCAACCAGGTGCTTCTGAACGTTCTTTCAAACGCCATCAAATATACGCCGGCGCGCGGAATGGTAAGCTTTAAGGTTTCCGAGCTCGCGGTGAAACCCGACGGATACGCAACGTATCGGTTTTCCGTCAAGGATAACGGCATCGGCATGAGCGAGGAGTTCCTGAAAACGATATTCGATCCGTTCACAAGGGAAAAAACGTCCACCGTTTCCGGCATCCAGGGAACTGGACTCGGAATGGCGATCTCGAAAAACATCGTGGATATGATGGGCGGGAAAATCACGATCACAAGCAAGGAAAACGTCGGGACCGAAGTCGTGATCGAGTTTGACCTGAAGCTTGCGGGAACGCAGAAAGACAACACATCGGCGGTGCTCGCCAAGCTCAAGGGTCTGCGCGGTCTCGTTGTCGATGACGATCTCGACGCCTGCCTCAGCGTATCCAGAATGCTCAAGGATATCTCCATGAGGAGCGAGTGGTGCTCCTCGGGCAAAGAAGCCGTGTTCAGAGCACAGGCCGCTTTCAACGAAGGGGACAACTTCAGCGTTTACATCATCGACTGGCTGATGCCCGACATGAACGGGATTGAGACGGCAAGGCGCATCCGGAAGGTCGTCGGCGATTTCACGCCGATCATTATCCTGACCGCGTATGATTGGGCGGAGATCGAGCAGGAGGCATACGAGGCGGGTGTTACCGCGTTTGTCAACAAGCCTCTGTTTATGTCGGATCTGAAAAAGACGCTTGTCCAGTGCTGCGATCCTGAATCCGCGAAATCCGCGCCCGTAGAAGAAAAAGCCGATTATTCCGGCCGGAAGATCCTCCTTGTGGAAGACAATGAAATGAACCGGGAGATCGCCTGCGAGATTCTCGAGGAATACGGTTTCGCAATGGATACCGCGACAGACGGTACCTACGCCGTTGAAAAAATGGAAAAAGCAAAACCGGGTCAATACGATCTGGTCCTGATGGACATCCAAATGCCCCTGATGGACGGTTACGAAGCGACGAGAAGGATCCGCGCCTTGTCCGACCCGGCGATCGCGGGGATCCCCATCATTGCCATGACAGCCAACGCTTTTGAAGAGGATCGGCGGTTGGCTTTGGCGGCAGGCATGAACGAGCATATCGCAAAACCGATCGACGTGCCGAAACTGATCGCCACACTTTCAAAAATATTGAAATAGCGTTTGCAATATCGACCCGTTTTTCCTGCATGGCAAAGCATTCCGTCCCGTCTACAAAAATCGACAATACTCGAAAATGGTATTGACAGGAACAACTGCGCCATGCTGACGGAAAACAGGATGGCGTAGATCCATTTGCCTATCCAAACCGCTCAATCAAAGTATCCGCCGTCGACCTGCTGGCAAGGCTATACTGACCAGGGGACGGCGACGTTCCCCATCGGCCTTTCCACGTTAAGCCAACTTCGCACCTACTTCAGCAAGATCAAAGTGCCTTTGGGCCAGATGATTTGACCGAGGGCGCCGTCCGTGACGCGTGCGAGAATCGCCTCGCGCTCGGACTTCCGGACAGGTGTGGCAACGCGAAGGAGATGGCCGTTGAGTTTGATGCGAGGCGTGGTTCCTGAAACCTTGAGCGAGTTGATGCGATAATCCTGCATGAGGTTGAGCGTGGCGCGATTCGACAACTCCACATTGATGCCCAGGGCCTCGTCCGTATCGCAGAGCCGCGATGACGGGAAGTCCGTCATGTCGTAGTCCTTCCGGAACTCAAGCGAGGGATTGTTGCCGATGAAGAGCGTGCCGATGTCGTCCGCCGTCTTGCGGAAGACCGTACCCGCAGAGCCATCCGCGACAAGGACGTTGTTGAGTCCGCCCCAGGCGTGGACCGTCCCCGAGAATCCGGTGAAGTCCTCGCCCACACCCGTGAGCCACAGCGCGATGCGTCCGCCGCCGCCCTGCTTCTGCATCGTGCCCGCGCCGCCGTCCGCCGTGATCGTGCCGCCGCCCGCGAGCGACTTGGCCGTCACCCACACGCTGCCGCCCGCGCCCGAGTAGTAGCCGTCGCTCGACTCGTCATGTCCATTCACGTCGATCGTGCCGTCCACCGTCAGCTCTCCGCCGAACGCGAGCCGCACCGCGCCGCCCGCACGCGTCGTCCGCCCCGTGCCGCCGCCCGAACCGCAGTTGG
>JAZQOA010000019.1:0-64131 GCA_045627605.1 Kiritimatiellia bacterium
CGGGTTTCGCGTACTCGCCGAGCTTCATGCGCTTCTTGTTCGCCAGCTCGATCCGCTTCTCCTTCTCGCGCTCGTAGTAGGCGCGGCGGCGCTTCCGCCGCGCGATCTCGTCGATGGCCATGTAGACGAGGACGAACGGGATCAGCGCCGCGCAGGTGACGAGGCCGAAGAGCGCGCGGTAGATGTTCACCATCTCCTCCTCCATGTGCCGGAAGGAGTCCGTCGGCCCGTAGTGCGGCGCGGCGTACGGGTTGCCGCCCGCGAGTTGGCGGCGCGTCTTGCCGCTCAGCCGCCGGCGGGGCCGGGCGGCGTCGCTGGCGACTGGTTTTCGCGTTGTCCCCCTGGTCTTCTTTCGCATCGTTTTGAACTCCCGGAACATGGTTCGCTAAATTACATGTGACAAATCTAACACAACGAGATTTTATTGTCAATGAGATTTTGCGGAATGTTTTGACTGGTTGATGGTGTAGGTGAAGTTGAAGATGGTTGAATTTGCCGGAGGGTTGGCATGATCAGGATCACAATTCGAAACGATCAGGATCACAATTCGAAACGGTCAGGATCACAATTCGGCATGATCAGGATCACAATTCGAAACGATCATGATCATAATTCGGCATGATCTGGATCTCAATTCGGATACGATCTGGATCACAACTCATGGGACAATCCCGCCTCCCCCGCATTCTTCAAACTTGCGCCACGCGGCTAAATTTGAGAAAATAGATGAAATGCCTTTAACCTCGCAAGAAGGAGTTTGAAATGCGCAATATAGCCTTGTTTGCGGCCGTGGCTGTCGCGGCCGCCCTCGCCCTGCCGGCTTTCGCCGAGACGAAGATCGCCACCATTGACCTCGAAAAGGTCGTCCGGCTCCATCCCAACACGGCTTCCGACAAGAAGTTGCTTGAGAAGACGCTCCAGGACTACACCCAGGAGGCCGATGCTCTTGAGGCCGCCGCCGTGGCGGCGCGCAAGGAGTTCGAGGCCGTCGCCGCCGACATGCGCAACCCCGCGCTTGGCGAGAAGGCGAAGAAAAAAGCCGAGGAAGAAGCCCGCGCCAAGTTTGAGGCGGCCAAGCAGGCCGAGCAGGCGGCAATTGAAAAGAAGCGCAGCCTCCAGCGCAACCTCACCGACCAGGAGGTGAGGATGCTCAAGCGCACGCTCGACGAGATCGAGGATGTCATTGCGAAATACGCCAAGGACAACGGCGTCTCCGCCGTGCTGCCGACCAGCGGCGCCAAGCTGGGCATCGCCCCCGCCGTCTTCTGGACGGACGATTCCCTCGACATTACCGCCGAGATCATGAAGATCATGAAGATCGAGGACGTGCCCGAGGAGGCCGAAGCCGACAAGGCCACTGAGGCGAAATCCGAGGAAAAGGCCGGGAAGCAGCAATGACCGTTCGTGAATTAACCGAGAAGATCGGCGGGACTTTCGAAGGTGACGGCGACGCGGTGCTGACGCGCATGGCGAGTCTCGCCGAAGCGGGCGACGGCGACCTTTCGTTCCTTTCCAACAAGCGCTACGCCGACCAGGTCGCCACCACGAAGGCGGCGGCGGTCATCGTCTCGGACGACTGGCGCGGGGCGTCGTCGGCCAAGGCGCTTATCCGCGTTGCCAATCCCGACAAGGCCTTTTCACACGCGGCCCCATATCTTGCGCCCCCGCCTCCCGTGCGTATGCCAGGCATACACCCGACGGCGGTGGTCTCGCCCGAGGCGAAGTTGGGCGCGGGCGTCCACATCGGTCCCTTCACCGTCATCGAGAAGGGCGCCGAGATTGGCGACGGCGGCGTCATCGAGGCGCAGTGCTTCATCGGAGAGGACGTCAAGATCGGACCGATGGCCCATCTCTATCCGGGCGTCAAGATCCGCGAGCGGGTCCGCATCGGCGCGAAGTTTATCGCGCACTGCGGCGTCGTCATCGGCGGCGACGGTTTTGGCTACTCGATCGACATGCCCCCCGGCGGGCTTCCCGTCGTGGAGAAGATTCCGCAGGTTGGCGTCGTGGCCATCGGCGACGACGTCGAGATTGGCTGCAACACGACGATCGACCGCGCCCGTTTCGGCGAGACGCGCATCGGCAGCTGCGTGAAGATCGACAACCTCGTGCAGATCGGGCACAACGTCCGCATCGGCAATTTCACGGGCGTCATCGCCCAGGCCGGCATCGCCGGCAGTACGACCGTCGGCAACGGGGTGCGCATCTGGGCCCAGGCCGGGCTTTCGGGCCACCTGCACATCGGAGACGGGGCGCAGGTCGGGCCGCAATGCGGCGTCGCGCGCGATGTCGCGCCGGGCGCCTACGTCATCGGCACGCCGGAGCAGAGTCTCCGCGATGTCGTGGCAATGCAGGCGGCCCCCAAGCACATCTTGAAACTGAAGTCGCAGATCAGGGAACTTGAGGCGAAAATCGCCAAGCTGGAAGGAAAATTGGGGCAATGAAAGTTCTTGTCACTGGCGGCAGCGGCTACATCGGCAGCGTCACGATCCGGCGGCTGATGGCGGCCGGACATGAAATCGCAATCTTCGACAACCTCGAACGCGGCCATCGCGAGTCGATTCCCGAGGGCGTCTCGCTCCACGTCGGCGACTTGCGCGATGCCGAGTCGATTCGCGCGGCCGTGAAGGCCGAGAAGCCCGACGCCGTGATGCACTTCGCCGCCTACGCACTCGTCGGCGAGTCAATGCGCCAGCCCGAACTTTACTTCGGCAACAATGTCTCCGGCGGCGTGAATCTGCTGGAGGCAATGCGCGCGGAAGACGTCCGCCACATCGTCTTCTCCTCAAGCTGCGCCACTTACGGCGAGCCTGGAACCGACCTCATCTCGGAGGAGACCCCGCAGCGACCGACCAACCCCTACGGCGAGTCGAAGCTCATCTTCGAGAAGATGCTCCGCTGGTACGGCGAAATCCATGGTTTCAAGACGATGGCCCTCCGCTACTTCAACGCCTGCGGCGCCGAAGGCGAACTCGGCGAGGACCACCGCGTCCCGTGCGAGACCCATCTCATCCCGCTCGTCCTGCGCGTTGCGCTCGGACAGGCGGAGAAGGCGAAGATCTTCGGCGACGACTACGCCACGCCCGACGGCACCTGCATCCGCGACTACGTCCACGTCAGCGACTTGGCGGACGCCCATTTGCGCGCCCTTGAATCGGGCGTGACGGGCGCCGTGAACCTCGGCACCGGGCGCGGCTTCTCCGTCCGCGAAGTGGTTGAGAGCGCCCGTCGCGTGACGGGGTGCGCCGTTCCGGCCGAAGTGACGCCACGCCGCGGCGGCGACCCCGACAAGCTTGTCGCGAAGGTTGGCCTCGCCTACGAGAAGCTGGGCTGGAAGGCCGCCTACACCGACATCGACGCCATCGTCGAAAGTGCCTGGAAGTGGCACGTCGCCCATCCGCACGGCTATTCAAAGTAAGGACGGCATGGCACCGCGCCCCGCCGCGTCCGCGATTCCCACGGATTCCCGACATGCTTGAAATCATTGCCGACAGTTTCCTCGACACGGTCAAGGCCCTGCCGTATCTCTTCGGCGCATACCTGCTGATCGAATGGCTCGCGCACAAGGCCGGCGAGACGTTTAAGCACGGGCTTTGCAAACTGGGTGGCCTCGGCCCCGTGGGCGGTGCCTTGCTCGGGCTCGTGCCGCAGTGCGGCTTTTCCGTCGCGGCGGCCAACTTCTACGCCGACCGCATCATAACGCCCGGCACCCTCGCCGCCGTCTTCATCTCGACGTCGGACGAGGCCCTGCCCATTCTCCTTTCCAATCCCGACCGCTGCCAGTCGATCCTGCCGCTGCTCGGCGTCAAGTTCCTTTTCGCGGTCGTGCTCGGCCTGGCCGTCGATGTTGGTCTCCGGAGATTCTGGTTGCCGGTCTGGGAACGCGACTCGGAATTGCGCCACGACCACGCGCACGCCCACCGCGAAGACCACGGCGAAGAAGAACACTGCACGCACACCCACTGCCATGGGGGCATTTGGCGCATCGCGCTTGTCCACGCGCTCAAGGTCTCGCTGCTGATCTTCGTCATCACGGCGTTGCTCAACCTCGGCCTCGCCGCCCTTGGCGAGGAACGCACAGCGGCCTTCCTGATGCACGGCAGCCGCTTCCAGCCAGTCCTCGCGGCACTCTTCGGGCTTGTGCCAAGCTGCGCCGCATCGGTTTTCCTCACGCAACTTTACCTCGAGGGGTCGTTGACGTTCGGTTCCGTTGTCGCCGGACTCGCGACCGGTGCCGGAACGGGCATCCTCGTTCTTTGCCAGGCGTGCCGCAGCAAGAAGGAAGCCGCACTGATCCTGTTCGGTCTCTTTCTCGCTGGCGCGGCGATCGGCGTGTTGATCGGGTAGGGGACTTCCCGGTCCACGCCGCGATTTTTTATGGCGGACAGCCCGCCTACGGCTTGTCCGTAACCTCCACCTTGTAGAAGCGGACCGGGTCCGCAGCCTCCGCCGAGAACGGCACGTCTTCGTTTGATGCGCTGAACTTGAAGAGCTCCGTCGTCCACGGGCCGGATGGCGATGCCGCCGACTTGAGCTCGTAGCGGAGCCCGCCCTTCACGTTCGAGACGTTGAAACTGATCCGTCCGTCGCCCGACAGCGTAAGCGCCGGTCCGTCTCCGTCCGCGAACGCTGGCGTGACCTTCGTCGGATCGAGCTGTAAAGCCCGTACGATGCCGCCGCTCGCGATGGGAGCGCGGTAATAGTCCGACGGCACTTTGAGATGAATCTTCGTGAGGTCCTGTCCCTCCGCAAAGGCAATCTCGACACCCGGCGCGAGCATGATGTCGGTGTCTTTCTCCAGCTTCTCCAAAAGCTGCATCTTCGCTCCGTACGCCGCGCCTTCCACCGTCTTGACGAGTTCGTCCTCCAACACCGTGACCGTATTGGTCGACTTGCCGTCCGCGGACACTTCCTTGATCGTGTAGCGCGTCACGGACGAGCCGGACTCCAGACAGCCGAGATCGACGTGCTCACCCGCGAGTCGCGGATTGCCGGCAAGGTCCCAGCCTGTCGCCACCCACGCGAGGTCCTCTCCCGCATCGATGCACGGCGAGCCCGCCGCCAGCGAATACGGTACGGCGTCCGCGCCCGTTGCGTAGCCCGGCGCATCGCCGACGTAGCAGTTCGACCAGGTCGCGCCGGTCTTCGGACACCACACGCCCGGCTCGCCGCCGAGCGACACGTTGCCGCTCAGAATGCAGTTGACGAGCGAGCCCGCCGTCACCGTCGCCTCCTTGTTGTTAGCGAGCGCGAAGTTGACGGCGCCAAACCCGCCAATGAAGTTGTCGGCGATCGTGCAGTTCTCGACCTTGCCCTTGAAGATCTGGACGATTCCCGAGTGGTTCGTGTTGGCCGTCGTCTCCGTGAGCGCGTTCGTGCAGCAGGTGATCAGCGAATTGCGCATCACCGCCGAAGCGTGGTTCACGACGACCGGAGCCTGGCAGGTGAACGTGGTCTTGTTGTCGCAGTTGCCGCGGATCTGATAGCCGTGAATCCAGCAGCCGTCGACGACGCAAGAGGCGCCGGTCAGGTAAATGGCCGCCGTGCCGGTGTAGCTGTAGTCGTGGACGTCGAGGCCGCGTCCGTCCAGCTCGCAGCCGACGAGCTTGCCGCTGCCCCAGAGGTTGACGATCTGGCCGGCCGAGAGACGCCCAGTGTCGCGGATGATGCAGTTTTCCACGGTGCCCGCGCCGATGTCCAGCGCGGCCGCGTAGTTCGCCTGGATTGCGGACGACGAATAGCCGCCCGTCAGCGTGAAGCCGGAGACGACCGCCTTGTCGTTGTAGACCGTGAAGTGGCGGTGGACGCGGTCCGTGATCGCCTTGGAACTGTCGAGGATAGTCTTCTCCGGACCTTCCATGCTCTTCAGCTCGACGGCGCGTCCGATCGCGACACACGGCAGCGGCAGCGTGTACGTGCCGGGACCAACCAGCACCCGCGGACTCCCGACCTCAAGCGCCGCGGCGAGGTCGTCCGTCGCCTTGTCCATCGTGTCATACGGCCAGACGCCCTTGCCGCCGTCAGCCTTCACGTAGCAGACAGACGGCAACACGCGCGCCACGTCCGCAAGCGTGTACGACACCGTCTGTCCGCCGCGCGTCACCGTGAGCGTCACCGCGTAGAGTCCCGGCGCCGCATAGGAATGGTCGACGACCGGCCAGCCCGTCGCCGTCGTGCCGTCCCCGAAGTCCCAGACCGCCGCGACGTCGCCGGTGCCCGTCGCCTTGCCGGTGAACGTGACCGCGAGCTGGTGTCCGGGCGCGGACTCCTCCGCGCTCGCCTCGAAGCCGATCTCCAGCTCGTCCGTCGCCTGATGCTCGTAGCAGCCGAGGTCCACCGCCGCGCCGACGACGCGTGCCGAGCCCGCGAGGTCGAACTCTCCGAAGAGCGACGCGTCGCCGTTCTTCTCGCCGCCCGCGTCCACGCACTTCGACAGGCCCGCCAGCCGATAGTCGCCGTTCGCCTCGTCCGCGAAATTCGGATTGCCGTTCAGGTTGTGGTTCGGATTGTCCTTCGTCACGACGTCCAGCTGGTCGCAGAGCGTCGTGTAGACATAGCCGACGTTGGCGTTGTTGTAGATGTCGCCGTAGGCGTTCATCGCGGACCGGTTGCCGCGGATGATGCAGTTCTCGACCAGCGCCGTATTCGCCGCAACGCGGATGCCGGAGTTCGGTCCGCGCACCTCGTTGTTGACGATCGTGCAGTTGATGACACGCGAATGGGCGTCCGCATAGACGATGTTGCCGCGGTTCGCATTGAGGTCGATGCCCATCTGGTTGTCCGCGACGAGCGCGTTCCGGAGGACAATCGGCGCCGTCGCCGCCGAGCCCTTCAGGTTGATCATCGAGTAGTTGGCGCTGAGGCCGCCGAGTAGCCAGTTGCACATCGCGAGCCCGTCGATCGTCGCGCCCTTCGCGCCAATCGCGTTCACGTAGATGCCGCCCTGCACGTTGCCCGCGAGGACCGGCTGCGGCGGCAGCAGGATGTCCGTCGCAAGGACATGTCCGACCGTCGCGTTGATGTTGAGGAAGGTCGAATTCGCCGCGGCGCGCGCATGGAACGAGACGTCCGAGACCGTGCCCGCCGTGAGGTCGACGCCCAGGTTGCGTCCCGTCGTCGTGTGCGCCGTGTTCGTGAAGGTGAAGCCCGCGAGCAGCGCGCCGTCCGCCGTCACGTACGCGCCGTTGCGCGGATAGACAAACCCGCCGTCCATCAGCGTCCGTTCGCGCCCGCCGACGCCGATCACGTTGACGCGCTTGGCGAGCCGGATGCACGTCAGGTAGTCGGCCTTCGCGTTGAAGCTCCGCTCCGTTCCGAAGTAATGTCCCGGCGCGACAAGCACGGTCGCCCCTTCCTCCGCGGCATCGACCGCCGCCTGGACGGTCGCGTACGCGTCGTCCCACGACGTGCCCTTGTTCGCGTCGTCACCGTCGGGGCTTACGTAGACGTAGTCGCCCGCCGCGAGCTGCGTCATCTGGCGCTCCCACTCGACCTTGGTGGCGAAGCCGTCATGCACATAGTCGAGCGTACTGCCCGTACCGGAGTCCGTCTCGGTCCACGCGCCCGTCACCGGATCGAGCCGGTAACGCCTCCAGCCCGTGCAAGTCGACTTCGCCCACGCGCCGTAGGTCTCTTCGGCGGGAACGGAGAGCGTCCGCTTCGCCCCCATCGCGAGCCCGTCAAGCACCGCGTTGCCGACAACCAGGCGTTCGTTAAGGGGAAGCCCGGCCTCAAGCGGCTTGTCCTGGACGGCGCTCTTCAGGTAGGCTCCCGAGACGGCATCATAGAGCGCAACCTCGGACGAACCGTCAGCGAGGAACCGCACGCAGGGCTTTAGGTCAAGGACGGCCTCGCCGGATGCATCGCGCACCGTGAAGGCGTAGAGGCGTCCCGTGAAGTTGGCGCCCGTCGCGGCGGTCGAGCCGTTGCCGATCAGAAGCGCCGCGGTGGAAGTCGAAGCCGCAACCGACTCCAGCACTTCGCCGTCGATGACGACGTTGCCTGTACCGCGTTCGCGGTAGACAACGGTATGGACGTTCCCGTCGCAGAGCGCGACGTTCGTGCCGACGGACTTGCCCGTGCGGTTGGATCCGTTCAGTCCCCAACGCCAGTAGCTGCCGGCCATCGACAGCGCATAGTAGTTCGCCCCCTTGGAGGTGCCGAACACCCAGCCGTTGTTCAGGTAGTCGCAGCTGAAGGTCGCCGTCGTCTCGTGGTCGGACGGGATGACGGACGTCGTCACGTACGCCCCCTTCGGGAAGACGACGGAGTCGAGGAAGCGCGGACCGAAGTCCGCCCGGATCGTGCGCGCGCGGTTCATCGTCACGGTGATCGTGGGGCTCTTCGGATCGGCCGTGCCAATGTCGCCCGTCCACCCCCAGAATCGTTCGCCGGTCTTGGGCGTGGCGGTCAAGGTGACTGCGGCGTCGTAAGCCTTCCATCCGCTCGCGGCGGTCACGGTTCCCTTCGTCGCGTCAAGCGGAGCGACGTCAAGCCTGCACTCGACGTCCCACTGGGCGACGAGCCGCGCGTCCGTGTTGCCGTGGGTGTAGGTGAAGTTCGCGGTCTTGGTCGTCGTCGTGCCGCCCTGCGTCAGCTTCCAGCCCGTGCAGGTCGCGCGCATGCCGTCGCCGACAGTCTGCTGGGCGGATGGCTTCTTGACCGCGATCGTCTCGCCCGACTTGTGCCAGTGCGTGACGCCGTACTTGACGCCCAGCGCGTCGCACGGGAAGCAGATGGGGTTCCCGGAGACTACGATGGACGAGCCTGGCCTGATTAACGCCCACCGGAGCGCCTCGAAGTCACGCGTCCCCTCGCTCGGATAGAAGCGGTCCTGCACGGCGTCGTAGAGTCCGTACTTGCCGTTCCGGTAGCTGCCGGCGAGATCCGAGACGAGCATTTCACGTCCGCAGACACGGTCCGCGAGCTGCATCGAGTAGAAGTCGACTGCGGCGGCGTTGCTCCAGCCAGACCCCGGCTGGTTGTAGCTCATGAAGAGCGACATGTCGCCGCCTGCGGTGAAGGACGCGGCGGGAGCGGTGAACGCCTTCTGCAGCTTCTGCGTGTCGTAGGTGACGTTGGACATCACGTTGCCGGCGATCGTCAGCTGGTAGAGCGTGTCGCGCCCGAGCGCCGACTTCGTGTCGCTGCGAACGGGACCGTAGTCGAAGCGCTGGTTCTTGCCGACGGAAAGGAAGTAGGAGAAGTCATCGAGGCTCGTCGACGTCCCGCTCGTCCGCGCACCCCACAGGCACTGGTTCACGTCCGCGCTCGGCGCGTTCACGAGCGAGAAGAGCGCGGACGCCACGGTCTCGCTCGACGGACGGTAGTCGAGCTGCACGCGCTGGCCCTCCGAACCGCCCGCACCGTCCGTCCGCAGGAAATCGTAGTACGCCCCGTCCGGAACCGCCGCGGCCTCGTCGCCAGCCATGAAGAGGAGCTGCGACTTGACGTAACGCTCCGTCTTGGTCGATCCGTCGCTGTTGGTGTAGTTCATGATCGTGTAGCCGCTCGCGTAAGACGGATCCCACTGCACGGCCGAAAGCTTGCTGGGCAGGAGCGAGCTCTTCATCGCAAGCGTCGTCGACCCGCCGCCGTCCAGCACGTAGCCGCCGTCGCAGCCGCAGGCCTGGAGCAGTGTGCACGAGTCGAGGTAGGTGATGCCTTTCGAGACCGAGCGCCGTCCGTCGATCACAAAGAGGTAGATGATGCCCGTCTTTTCGTTGACGCCCAACACGGGGAAACCTGCCGTTGGGTTGCCCGAGGTCCAGGAGGTTCCCTCCAGCGAGCACTTGCCGTCGATGAGCACGCAATCGCTCGGAAGCGCGTTGTCCCAGTGCTCGAGAATGCGCGGCGTGCCGAAGCCGCGCGTGAAGCGGAAGAGCTTGTAGGGGTCGTTGTCATTGAAGAGGAGCCCGCCGCCACCGCTGACGTCCGGGTTCACGACGGTTCCGCCGACCTTCGTGCGGTAGGAGAGCTTGCCGGTCGAAGACGAGTAGAACGTCCCGCTTACGCCAAAGAGGGCGCCGTTGTTCTTCGTGACGGTCGAGGTGCGCGTCAGCGAGTTGTTGACGACGAGCTTCATCTTGAGCTTCGCCTTCTTGTAGTCGATGCGCAAGAGACTCACGTCGTCCTTCACGCCGAAGAGCTTCGTGTACTGCGCGAACGAGTACTCGACGCCCGGCATGATCTCGCACCACTTCGCGTTCGTGCTCGAGATGCCCCAGGCGTCCAGGTCCGCGCCGGGGATGGACGCCTTTATCTTTTTCACGGCGTCGGCACCCGAATACACAGTCGCGGCGCCGTAAAGCGTCGTTGCGGCGGCGAGCGCCAGAATCGCTGCAAGAGTAGTTTTCATTTTCATAGTCAACCTTAATTGTACACGAAACGCCTACCGCTGTCACTTCATGCCGCTGATGGCTTGACGCGCTGGTCACGCAGACGGCAAGACATGAGGCATGAGACGTGAGACACGGGCGGAGACGCGTGACCGCAACCTCGCACCGGTAGGGCGCGGAGGCTTTCCGCCTTGTTGCGCGACTGAGTGTAGTTGCGGTGTAAATCCGCGTTTCAACCTTGCTTTTGCACAAAAGGGTTGGTATGCTTTTTGGCGGGCGTTGCAATAGCCGGATCGGGTCAGTCGGCATCCGCGAAGAGGTCGTCCAGCGTCACTTCGGACTGGACGGCCTGGGCGTGTTCCGTCCGCGCGAGACCGCTGGCCGTGACGAGGGTAAGGTGAATGGACTTGCGCGTCTTCGTGACCATTCGGAAGGCTTCGATCACGTTGTCCAGCGTGGCGCGTGTGCGCCCGTCGAGGATGTAAAGTCCCCGCGAGAACTTCATTTCGCAGACGTTCACGACATTATCCGCCCGGTCAATCAAAAGGTCGATCTGCGCACCGACGGGGCAGGTGTCGTCCGCCTGGTGCCGCCATGAGCAAACTCCGCAGTGTAGGCCGGAGATGCCCAGTCGCCGCTTGATCTGCGCGACATGCTGTAGGCAGAGAAGTTCGAATGACAGCCCCAGCCACGTTGAGCGCTGCGGGGAATCTGCCGTTGCTGTCCAGAACGCCGGATCGCCCTTCGCGGTACCTGTCAGGAACCGGTGGTGGAACAGGGAGAAATTGTCGACCAGCTGGAAGACAGTTCCCTTTTTCTTCGCGCCGAATGGCAGGTAGGGGCGTATGAAGCCGCTTTGCTCAAGTGTCGCCAGGGCTTCCGTCAGCTTGCCGGAACTTGCCATCCCGAGTGCTGACTGAAGCTCTGTCTGCCCCATGCCGGTCCTTTTCGTCGCCAGGGCCTCGATGACCGCGGTGTGAAGGGAGGCGTTCTTGAAAAGCGATGCGTATAGCTCCCGGTATTCGTTTGCGAGGGGGGCGCCGTCGATGAAAAACATGCGGTCGATGTTCTGCGCAAGGCTGAAACGCTTGTCAAGGTAACGCCAGTAGTAGGGGATTCCGCCAAGCGCCATGTATCCTTCGGCGATTTCCCTCCGGGACATCGCCAGGCCTCTTTCCGCCGCGAACCGCTCGCATTCGCCCAAAGTAAACGGCATCAGGCGAATCCGGCACGTCACGCGGTTGTGAAGTCCCCCGTGATTGGAAAACAGGTTTTTCACCATCCACGCCGCGGCCGAGCCGCAAACAACCAGCAGGACATCCTTGCGGTATGTGCAGAAGTCGTTCCAGAATGCTTCGAGCGCCGCGAGAAATCCGGACTTTGGCGTGTCCATCCAGGGCATCTCGTCGATGAAGACAACCTTGCGGGCAAGTGCGCTTGCTTTCACGACCTGTTCTAGCCAGGCAAACGCCTCACCCCAGTCCTTCGGGCGGCGCTTTTGCCGACATCCGAAATCCTGCAAGGATTTCAGAAACTGCGACAACTGCCTTTCGCCTCCTTCCTGCGCAAGGCCGGAATGGCGAAATGCAAAGCGGTCGGCGAAGACCTCCCGTATCAAATAGGTCTTTCCGACGCGCCAACGTCCGTAAACCGCGACGAATTCCGACTCGCCGGATTCGTACATGCGGATAAGTTCGTCTCGCTCCTTGATTCGGCCAATCATAAAGAGTCCTTGTTCTTTGGGGAAAATTATGTTGCAAATGACACATTCCGTCAAGTATTTTCGGGAAATCGCCTTATTTTGGTGCGGAATCGCTGTTTTTATGTGACATTTCGCACCTAAATGTGAGTTCGGCGGGCAAAGGCAAGGCCGGGATTTCCCGTCGGATTTGACTTCCCTGCGCTTTTATGGCATAATATTCTCCACATTTCTGGTGGGGTACCGAAGTGGCCAACCGGGGCAGACTGTAAATCTGCTGGCATACGCCTTCCTTGGTTCGAATCCAAGCCCCACCACCATTTTGAGAACCCCAAGTCACAGCCGCGAGGCTTGATTGGGGGTTTTTCATTTTTGAGGGTTGAGAAAATGCCTGACGCCGAAGAGAAAAAAGTCGAAGACCTTGAAAACGCCGAATCCGCCAAGTCCGGTGGGGAAGCCCAAGCCGAAAAGACCGCTGAACCCGCCACAGAGACCGCGCAGGAGACGTGTGAAATCGAGAAGCTCCGCCAGGAGCTCGCGGACGAAAAGGACCGCGCAATGCGTCTTTTCGCCGATTTCGAGAACTTCCGCCGCCGCACGGCCAAGGAACGCGCCGAGACTTTCCAGCGCGCCGAGGAGAGCGTCTATGTCGAGCTGCTGCCCGTCGTTGACAATTTCTCTCGCGCCATGGGCCAGGCGGGTGACGACCCCTTCGCCCAGGGCGTGAAGATGGTCTTCTCCCAGCTTCTCGAGTTCCTGAAGAAGGGTGGCGTCGAGCCTATCGAGGCACTGGGCGCCGATTTCGACCCGGCCGTCCACGAGGCGGTCGCCTACCAGCCTTCGCCCGAGGCGGCGGAGGGCAAGATCATCTACGAGACCCGCCGCGGCTACCGCATGGGCGACCATGTGATCAGGCCGGCGTCGGTCATCGTGTCAAGCGGCGCCCCGGCCGGGGCGGCCGAAAATAAATAAAGCATAGTACCGCATATTCCACGAAAGGAAACCGGAGGCCACCCATGGCTGAACAAAAAAGGGACTACTACGAGGTGCTTGGCGTCGCCAAGGATGCCTCGGCCGATGAAATCAAAAAAGCCTACCGCAAGCTCGCGATGAAGTACCATCCCGACCGCAACCCGGGCGACAAGGAGGCGGCGGACAAGTTCAAGGAGGCTTCGGAGGCCTACGAGATCCTGAGCAATCCCGAGAAACGCGAGCGCTACGACCGCTTCGGCCATGCGGGCAACCAGTTCGGCCCCGGCGGATTCGACTTCGGGCGCGACTTCTCCGGCGGCGCCGATTTCGCCGACATCCTCGGCTCGCTCTTCGGCGGGGGTTTCAGTTCCTTCTTCGGCGGCGGACGGTCGCGCCAACGCGACCCCGACGGCCCCATGCGGGGCGCCGACATCGACTTCGAGATGAACATCACGCTTGAGGAGGCGATTTTCGGCGGCAGCCGCGAGGTCGAGCTCCCTGTTTCCGAAGACTGCCACGAGTGCCACGGCACTGGTGCGGCGAAGGGCTCCAAGCGCGAGAAGTGCAAGCAGTGCGGCGGCCGCGGCGTCGTCATCGCGGGCGGCGGCTTCATCCAGTTCCAGCAGACCTGCCCGGTTTGCCACGGCGAGGGCACGATCGTCACGAACCCCTGCCGCGAGTGTCACGGTTCCGGCCGCGTGAAGCAACGCAAGAGCATCACCGTCAAGATCCCGCGCGGTGTCGACACCGGCAACCGCATGCGCCTCGCCGGGCTGGGCGACAGCGGGTCGCGTGGCGGCCCCAACGGCAACCTGATGGTCGTCTTCAACGTCCGCCAGCACGCGATCTTCGAGCGCGAAGGCAACAACCTCGCCTGCGAAGTCAGGGTGCCGCTCCACATCGCCGCGCTGGGCGGCTCCGTTTCCGTCCCGACGCCAGACGGCCCCGCGCAGTTCAAGATTCCGCCGGGCACGGCCAACGGCAAGCTCTTCCGCTACCGCGGCAAGGGCATGACCTCCATCCACGGCGACGTCGGCGACATGATGGTGCGGGTTGTCGTCGAGGTGCCCGAAGGACTGTCCTCCTCGCAGAAGAAGGCCCTCCAGGCCTTCGCCGACACCTGCAAGGAGGGCAACTACCCCGAGGCGTCGAAATTCGACAAGCAGGCCGCAGAGTTCCTCCGCATGCGCGACGCGCTTCTCAAGGGCGGCCAATAGCCAGCCGGGGCCGCCATGCACCGCCATCGCGTCGCAACAGCCGAACTTGAAAAGGGCGTCGTGGCCCTCGACCACGCGGGTGCGCGCCACTTTCTCAACGTGCTGCGCCTGAAGGGGGGCGACGAAGTCGAGCTTTTCGACGGGCTGGGGGCGTCCGCGACCTTCCGCCTTCGCGAGCCGCAGGGGCGGCAGGCCGAACTCGAGCGGGTCGGCGCCGTGCGGCGCGCCCAGCCGCCGCGCTGCCGCCTTGTCCTTGGCGCCTGCGTGAGCAAGGGCAAGCGCATGGACTGGACCATCGAGAAGGCGGTCGAGCTTGGCGTTTCGGAAATCGTGCCGATCCTCTCGCGGAATTCGGTAGTCAAGGTCGAGTCCGCCGCCGACGCCGAAGACAAGCGCCTGCGCTGGGAGCGCGTGGCGATTGACGCCGCCCGCCAGTGCTCTTCGGCTTTCGTTCCCGCGATTTCGACGCCGCTGCCTTTCGGCGAGGCGCTTTCGCGCATCGCGGCTTCGAGCCGCATGTATGTTGGCGCGCTCACGTCGGACGCCATCCCCCTGCGCGATGCGCTCGCCCGCGACCGCGGGCTTCCCCCGCCGGCGTCCGTCGCCTGGCTGATCGGCCCGGAAGGCGACTTCTCGCCGGAGGAATACGGGGCGCTCCGCGCGGCGGGCGCGTCAATGGTTTCGCTCGGTTCGCTCGTGCTCCGCACGGAGACGGCCGCGATCTACGGGCTTTGCGTCTTTGGTTCGGAGTGGCTTTGAAATGGACATTGCAGGCACCTTCCAGGAAACAGTCGAACAGTTCCTCATCGAGGACCCCCGCTATCCCCTCGACGCCTACTTCTTCGTCCGCGACGGCTTTGAATATGCCGTGCGCCGCTTCCAGGAAGAGCAGGCGTCGCTCGGCAAAAACGCCAAGAACACGCTTTCCGGCGCGGAGCTCTCCAACGGGCTCAAGGAATTCGCCCTCGACGAATTCGGCCCAATGGCGGCCTTCACGCTTGGGGAGTGGAACATCTTCTCGACGTCGGATTTCGGCGAACTCGTCTACAACCTCATCAAGATGAAGCTCTTCTCGCAGAACAAGGGCGACAAGCGCGAGGACTTCGACAACCTCTTCGACCTCCAGGCGGAACTGCGCCGCCCCTATTCTGACGGGCAGGAATAAAATTTCCTTCGAAAATGTCTCACGCCGTGAGACATTTTTCCCGGCGCCCAATGGTAGACTTGATGGCGTTGGAGCGGAGAAGACCCCTTGCCAAATACGCGCATATTTGCAAGACTATTCTCTGTTGAAACTTTGACCGTGCGCGATGTGCGCGGCCGTATGAAACCCGAAGCAAAGGCACTGAAAATGGCAGAAAAGAAATCCCCCGCGACCTCCGGCAACTCGCAGCTCGACGCCGTCTTGTCGCAAATCCGCAAGCAGTTTGGCGAAACGTCCATCCAGCGGCTCGGCGATGGCGCGGCCCAAAAGGACATTCCAGTCATCAGCACGGGTTCCTTCTCGCTTGACCTCGCCCTCGGCGTGGGTGGCCTTCCCCGCGGCCGCATCATCGAAGTTTACGGGCCGGAGTCGTCGGGCAAGACCACGGTGGCCCTTCATGTCATTGCCAACGCGCAGGCCGCGGGCGGCATGGCCGCCTTCGTCGACGCCGAGCACGCGCTCGACGCCAGCTACGCGCGCCGCCTCGGCGTGAAACTTGACGACTTGCTCGTCTCCCAGCCCAACTCCGGCGAGGAGGCCCTCACCATCACCGAGCAGCTCGTCAAGAGCGGCGCACTCGACGTCGTCGTGGTCGATTCCGTCGCGGCGCTCACCCCGCAGGCCGAAATCGACGGCGACATGGGCGACAGCCACGTCGGCCTCCAGGCCCGCCTGATGTCGCAGGCGATGCGCAAGTTGACCTCCGCCATTGCGCAGACCAAGACCCTCTGCATCTTCACCAACCAGATTCGCGAGAAAATCGGCGTGATGTTCGGCAGCCCCGAGACGACCCCCGGCGGCAAGGCACTCAAGTTCTACGCCTCCGTCCGCATGCACATCCAGCGCATCGGCGCCATCAAGGATTCCGCCGGCGCGGTGGTTGGCAACCGCACCAAGGTCAAGATCGTCAAAAACAAGGTCTCGCCGCCTTTCACCGAGGCGGAGTTCGACATCCTCTACGCGCGTGGCATTTCCTGGGAGGGTTCCGTGCTCGACGCCGCCATCACCAACAACGTTGTGCAGAAGCGCGGTTCGTGGCTGGCGTTCGGCCAGGAGCAGGTGGGGCAGGGGGCCCTTGCCTCGACCGAGGCGCTCCGCGCCAACCCCGACCTGGCGGCCCGCATCATCGCCAAAATCGCCGAGGTCGTCCCCGCGGCGGCGACGATCAAGCCACGCGTCGTCGCGCAGCCGGCCGACTCCGAAGCCGCGCCCGCCCCGGCATCCGAGGCGTAGCATTGCGTGGTCGGGCCGCGCGTCGTTGCGGCCCGGCCTTACCCGAGGCGGGTCCCTCCAAATGCTGCGCTATGCGCTTAGGCGGCTCTGGCAACTTGTCCCGACCACTGCGGGCGTCCTGCTGCTGACGTTCGTGCTTTTCCACGTCGTAGGAGGCTCCTCCGCCGAGGTGGTTCTCGGCCAGCATGCCGACGCCGCGTCAATCGCGGCGTTCAACGCGCGCTACGGCTACGACAAGCCCCTGCTTCTTGGCGGCTGGACGGAAACCGCCGGGCAGCCGCTGGCCCGCCGCGTCGGCCACCTCTTCGACACCCAGCTGGTGAACTACGTGGCGTCGCTCGCCCGCGGGGACCTGGGCGACAGCGCCGCCTACGGCATGCGGGTCGCGGACGTGCTGAGGGCGGGCGTCGGCCCGTCGCTTTCGATTACGGTGCCGATTCTTCTTGGCGGCACGGTGATCGCCCTGATGCTCGCCATGTTGGCGGCCGCGCACCAAGGGCGGTTCGCGGACAAGGCCGTGCTTCTGGGGTCGGCCTTCCTGATGAGCGTCAACTACGTGGTGTGGATTCTCGCGGGGCAGTTCTTTCTCTCCTACAAGCTGCGGCTCTTCCCGATTTGGGGCTTTGAGGGCGTGGCGTATGTCGTTCTCCCGGTGCTGATCGGCATTTTCAGCGGGCTTGGACGCGATATCCGCTATTTCCGCACGGTCTTTCTCGACGAGATGGACCGCCCCTACGTCCGCACGGCTGTTTCGAAGGGGTTGCCTCCGCGGCGCGTCTTCTGGGGGCATGTCTTCCCGAACGCGCTGATTCCCGTGGTCACCTACGTGAGCCTTTCGATTCCGTATCTTTTCACTGGGTCGCTGCTGCTGGAGAGCTTTTTCGGCATCCCCGGCCTTGGCGGCGTCAGCATCAACGCGGTGAATTCGGCCGACATGGCGACAGTTCGCGCGGTCGTGGTTCTGGGCGCGTTGCTCTACCAGCTTGTCAATCTCGTCACGGACCTTTGCTACGCCTGGCTCGATCCGCGTGTCAGCTACGAGGGCGCGTAGCGCAATTGGCGGCGGCGGGGCGCGGGGGCTTTTGCCTTTCCCGAACCGCCTCGTATTTGAGCGGTGTTTCGGCGGCGATGAGTTCGCCGGGTTCGGTCTGGGGCGTTTCGTATTCGGGCAGTACGCCGCCCGTTATGGCCGCGTAGAGCTTGGCCAGCGTCACGTCGCGGACGAATTGGCGGAGTTCGCATTCCCAGACGACGAAGAGCCGCCAGCCCATTTCCGCCCATTGCCTTTCGTGAAGGGCGTCGCGTTCGACATTGCGCCTGAACTTCTCGCTCCAGAACTTGACGTGCGACTTCGGCGTTGTCGCCACCTTGCATCCCGGGTGACGGTGCCAGAAGCAGCCGCGCACCTCGATGATGGCCTTGTATTTCGGGAGTACGACGTCGGGGTGTCCGGGCAGCATCTTCACGTTGACGCGGAAGCGGAGCCCGCGCGAAAAAAGATAGTGGCGGACGATCAGTTCGGGCTTGGTGTCCTTGCTGTGGATTTTGCTCATCGTGAGGCTGCGTTCCTCAACTGTAAGCGTATCGGTCATGCGCCTATTTTACCATATTTTGATATAATAAAGGACTCGTTTGGGAGAACAAAATGGGAAAAAACAGGTTTTTCACGGCGGTTGCCGTGGCGGCTGCGTGTGCCGGCTTGGTCGTCGGCGCCGAAGAGCAGGGTTGGATTCTGGGGGGCGACCTGAGGGTGCGCCAGGAAGCGATGGACAACATCCCCGGCCATCCGGGCGATCCGTCGTCGCCGTATCCGACGGCTTCGGGGAAGAACCTCAACTGGATTCGCTACAGGCCACGCCTCTGGACGGGGTATTCGGGCGAAAACAGCGGTTTCTATTTCCGCGTGGCGGACGAAATGCGCGAGACCATCGTCCGCCACGGGAAGTCCCGCAAGGACTGCTCGTATAGCTTCCCCGACGAAATCGTCGTCGACAACCTCTACCTCTACTTCAATGGGCTGTGGGATGGCCTGGTCGACGTCAAGGCCGGTCGGCAGGACTTCGTCGACGGTGGGCGCCCGGCCTTCGGCGCGGGACGCCTCCTCATGGACGGCACCGGCTACGACGGGTCGCGCACCTCGTATTTCGACGCCTTGCGGTTGACGTTCCACCTGACGGAGAAGTCAACCCTTGACGTCTTCGGCATCTACAACGACGGGCAAAACCCCCTGCGCCTCGGCCACCCGACGCCCTCGCCGCGCGCCGCCAACGCCATCGATCCCCGCGACAGCGACGAGATGGACGAGTTCGGCGGCGGCCTCTACTACAAGGGCAGGGAACTTGGCGACGACTTCCCGTGCGAGATCTACTACGTCTTCAAGCGGGAAACCCCGTTCCACCGCCTCGGCGAGCGCCAGCCCGGCCGCGACACGCATACGGTTGGTGCGCGCCTGACGCCGCGCCTTTCCGAAACGCTCACGGCGGAGTTCGAAGGCGCGTTCCAGCTTGGCGAAAAGGACAATGGCGCCGACGTTTCGGGCGCGATGGGTTTCGCGGGGCTCACCTATAGTCCCGTGGCGGAGGCCGGCAGTCCGCGTCCCTTCTTCAACGCCTCCGTCTACTACCTTTCAGGCGACAGCCGGCGCGGCGCGGAAGACCGCGACACAAGCTGGAATCCGCTTTGGGGGCGCTGGCCGCAGTGCAGCGAGATGCTGGTGTACGGCCCGCTCTACGGCCTGGGCTACTGGTCGAACATGACGTATCCTTCGCTGGGTGCCGGACTCGACATCGCGCCGCGCCACCGTCTCAACGCCTACGCAGGCCCGATGTTCTGCGCGGTGCAGGACGGCCTTGGCGGCGGCGACGAGATGTACAAGGGGCTTTTGGGCGTGGCGCGCTACGACTTCCCCATCCTGCGCGAGCACAATCTCTTCGGCCATGTCCTCGCCGAAGTTTTCGAGCCTGGCGACTACTATGTGACGGACAAGACCGCCTACTTCCTCCGCTGGGAACTTTCCGTGGCGTTCTAAGGCGGACGCAACGGGTTATGCACGAGGCGCGGCCGGCATCCGGCCGCGCCTCGCTTGTTTTTTCCCGTGGTCGGAAATAAAACTTGCACAAATTTCCGTCCTGTAGTATACTTGATGAATGCGCTGTAAGAGGAACAGGATGTCCGGGTCAGCGCTTAAAAACTGAATCAGCGGCATTTGCGGCCGAAAGAAAGCAGATGCCCGAAGCGGTCGGCTCCGGTATGGCCGACCGGAATAATTTTTACGTTGCGCGTAAATGTTATTTGCCATGTCATGCCGGGTGTGGTAAACTACTTGTCCTCTTTTTCCAAAAGGGAAGGAACAAAAAACCAATGCCTACAATCAACCAACTTGTGCGCAAAGGGCGCAAGCAGCTGACGAACAAGTCGAAGTCGCCGGCTCTCAAGAGCTGCCCCCAGCGGCGTGGCGTGTGCCTGCTCGTCAAGACGCAGACGCCGAAGAAGCCTAACTCCGCCTTGCGCAAGGTCGCCCGCGTACGTCTCACGACGGGCTACGAAGTGACCGCCTACATCCCCGGCGAAGGTCACAACCTCCAGGAGCACAGCGTCGTGCTGGTTCGCGGCGGCCGTGTGAAGGATCTTCCTGGCGTCCGCTACCACATTGTCCGCGGCACGCTCGACTCCCTCGGCGGGGCGGGCCCCTCCAACACCAACAAGCTCGAGCGTCACGTCAGCCGTTCCAAGTACGGCGTCAAGCGCCCGAAAGCCGGCGCCAAGAAGTAATTGAGCGAGGATTGAAACATGTCCAGAAGGCGTAAAACATTCAAGCGCGGGATCACGCCCGATCCCAAGTACAACAGCGAGCTCGTCGCGAAGGTCATCCGCACGATCATGAAGAGCGGCAAGATGACGACGGCGGAGCGCATCGTCTATGGCGCGATCGAGGAGATCGGCGAGAAGACCGGCGAGGACGCCCTCCAGGTGCTCGACACGGCGATCGGCAACATGAAGCCGAAAGTCGAGGTCAAGTCGCGCCGCGTCGGCGGCACGACCTACCAGGTCCCGGTCGAGATCCGTCCCGCCCGCCAGCTCGCGATGGCCCTCCGCTGGGTGCTCCAGTACGCCGGCGCCCGCCGCGGCATGCCCATGCCGAAGGCCGTGGCGGCCGAGCTTCTCGAGGCCTACAAGGGCGAGGGCAACGTCATCAAGAAGCGTGACGACACCCACCGCATGGCCCAGGCCAACAAGGCGTTTGCGCACTACGCGTGGTAATCCGAGATGAGCCAGAACGCGAATAGCACCAAGACAACCGGGAAGGACGGCGCGGCCGCCCTTTCCGGTCGTCTTGCCGCCATTCGCAACATCGGCATCATCGCCCACATCGATGCGGGCAAGACGACCACGACGGAGCGGATCCTCTATTACACCGGCGCCTCCCACCGCATCGGCATCGTCGACGACGGCAACACGGTGACGGACTGGATGGAGCAGGAGCGCGAGCGCGGCATCACGATTACGAGCGCCGCGATTACCTGCCAGTGGAAGGATTGCCAGATCAACATCATCGACACCCCGGGCCACGTGGACTTCACCATCGAGGTTGAGCGCTCCCTGCGCGTCCTCGACGGCGCCGTCGCGGTCTTCTGCGCCGTCGGCGGCGTGCAGCCCCAGTCCGAGACCGTCTGGCGCCAGGCCGACCGCTACGGGGTGCCGCGCATCGTCTTCGTCAACAAGATGGACCGCATGGGCGCCGACTTCTCCAAGGCCGTCGAAGAGATCCGCACGAAGCTCGGCGCCGTTCCCGCGCTCATGTCCCTTCCCTGGGGCGCGGCGGACGATTTCAAGGGAACGATCGACCTTCTCTCGATGAAGGCGCTCGTCTACTCGGAGAGCGACAACGGCTCAACGGTCGAGGCGCGCGACATCCCCGCGGAACTCTGCGACGAGGCAGCCGCAGCGCGGGCCGAGATGGTCGAGCTCATCGCGGGCGACGACGAGGAGCTGATCGAAGCCTACCTCGAGAATCCCGACCTTCCGGCCGAAAAGCTGATCCCGGCGATACGCCGGGCCACGATTGCCGGAAGAGTCGTCCCCGTTTTTTGCGGCACGTCGCTCCGCAACAAGGGCGTTCAGCCGCTCCTCGACGGGATTGTCAACTATCTTCCCTCGCCTCTCGACCGCAAGGCTGTCGAAGGCGCGGATCTCAAGAGCGGCGAGCCGGTGACGCGCGAGTGCACCGATCCGCTTCTCTCCAGCCTTGTCTTCAAGATCGCCACCGACGCCTACGTCGGCCGCCTTTTCTTCGTCCGCGTCTATTCGGGCGTGCTCAAGAAGGGGCAGAACGTCTTCAATCCCCGCACCCGCAAGCGCGAGCGCATCCTCAAGCTCGTCAGGCTCCATGCCGACGAGCAGATCGAAGTCGAGGAGCTCGGCCCGGGCGAGATCGGCGCCATCGTCGGCCTCAAAGGCGCGACGACGGGCGATACGCTCACGGCGGAGATGAAGCCGCTGGTTCTCGAGAGCATCACCGCTCCGGAGCCTGTGATGTTCATGGCGATCGAGCCCAAGTCGAGGGCCGACCGCGACAAGCTGGCCGAGTCCCTTGCCGAGCTTGCGGCAGAAGACCCGACGTGCGTCATCCGCGAGGACGCCGAAAGCGGGCAGACCATTTTGAGCGGAATGGGCGAGTTGCACCTCGAGATCCTGGTGGACCGCCTGCGCCGCGAGTTCCATGTGGCGGCCAACACGGGCAAGCCCATGGTTTCCTACTACGAGACTGTCACGGCACACGGCGCCGGCACGGCAGTCTTCGACCGTGAAATCGCGGGCAAGCGTTTGTTCGCGCAGGTCGCGGTCGAAATCGACCCCCGGAAGCGTGGGGAAGGCATCGTGGCGGACGCCAAGAACGCGTGCCGCGGTCTTCCCGACGAGCTTGCGGAGGCCGTCGAAGCGGGACTCACGGACGGCGTGAGCACGGGTGTGCTTGCGCGGTATCCGATGATGGATCTTGCAGTCCGGGTGACCGGTGTCGAGATGGGCGAGCCCGAAAGCGCTTCGCCCGTCGCGTTTCGGTCTGCGGCGGTCATGGCTTTTCGCGAAGCCGCGACCGCGGCGGCGCCCGAGCTGCTCGAGCCGATCATGAGGCTCGTCATCGTGACTCCCGCCGAACATGTCGGCGAGGTCATCGGTGATGTCAACGCGCGCCGCGGACAGGTGCGCGACATGGAGGAACGGGGCGACACGAAGGTCGTGTCGGCCGAAGTTCCGCTGGCGGAGCTCTTTGGCTATTCAACGGCCATCAGGTCGCTTTCGCGCGGTCGCGCGAGCTACACGATGGAACCCGGCGAATTTGCCGTCGCGCCCCGCACGGTCAGGGAACAGTTGTTAAACAGGTAAGCGGTAAAAGCATGCAAAGTCAGCGCATACGCATAAGGTTGCAGGCCTATGATCACAGGGTTTTGGATCAGGCCGTAGTCAGCATAATCGACACCGCCCGCGGTTCGGGCGCCCGTGTCGTCGGTCCGGTCCCCCTGCCCACGCGCATCGAGCGTTGGACTGTCAACCGCAGTCCCCACGTCGACAAGAAGTCGATGGATCAGTTCGAAATGCGCACCCACAAGCGTCTGGTCGACATCGTCAGCCCGACGGCGAAGACGGTTGACGAGCTCAAGAAGCTCAACCTCCCCGCTGGCGTCGATATTTCGATCCGCGTCTAATCCGAACAGGCGGTGAAACACGATGAATGGTTTAATTGGCAAGAAGGTAGGCATGACCCAGGTGTGGGACGCCGAGGGCCGCAGGGTCCCCGTCACGGTGCTTGAGGTCGGTCCCTGCCCCGTCGTCCAGGTCAAGACCAAGGACGGCAAGGATGGTTATGACGCGGTGCAGGTCGGTTTCGGGGCGCAGAAGCCCCAGCGCCTCACCAAGGCGGTTCGCACGCGCTTCGAGAAGGCGGGTGTCGCGCCTTGCGCCGAGCTCCATGAGTTCGATGCCGAGGGTGACGCCGTCAAGGTGGGCGACACGCTTGGCGTGGATGTTTTCGATGGCACGGCGCTCGTCGATGTCACTGCGATTTCCAAGGGCCGCGGCTTTGCCGGCGTCGTCAGGCGCTGGGGCATGGGCGGCGGCCCCCACGGCCACGGCGGCCACAGCAAGAGGCGTATCGGCTCCATCGGCGAGCGCGATCTCCCCGGCTGGGTGGCCAAGGGCAAGCACATGCCCGGCCACATGGGCGCGGTCAAGGTGACGGCCCGCAACCTTGCGGTCGTCCAGGTCCGCAAGGACGACAATGTACTGCTTGTTCGCGGTGCGGTTCCGGGCCCTTCGGGCGCGACCGTCATCGTGCGCAAGGCACTGAAGAAGGCGTAATCCAATGAGCAAGATCAAATCATTCAGCGCAGAAGGCGTAGCCGCCGGCGAGATTGACTTCGCGGACGAGCTCCTCACGCTCGACAAGGGCGACCAGGCCGTCAAGGACGTTGTCGTCGCAACGCTCGCGGCCCGTCGCGCCGGTTCCGCGTCGACGCTCGGCAAGGGCGAGGTCAGCGGCACCAACAGAAAGCCCTGGAAGCAGAAGGGCACCGGCCGCGCCCGCGGCGGCTTCACCCGCTCCCCCGTGTGGGTTGGCGGCGGCGTCGCCATGGGGCCGAAGCCGCATGGCTACGACAAGAAGGTCAACCAGAAGGTCGCGCAACTCGCGTTTCGCCGTGCTCTCAGCGCGCACATCGCCGACGGCAAGGTCTCCGTCATCGACGCGCTCCCGCAGGATGGCAAGACCAAGACCATGGCCGCGCTCGTGAAGAAGACGGGCCTTGAAGGCCGCGTCCTCGTCGTCACGGACAAGTTCGACGAGAAGATCGAGCTCGCCATCCGCAACATCCCCACGGTCGAAGTTCTCACCGCGAAGCAGGTCGACGTCTACTCGCTCCTCCAGGCTCGCGCGGTTCTCGCCACGAAGGAGGGCTTTGAGATTCTCAAGGCCCGCATGGGCAAGGAGGTGGCGGCATGAAGCACGCCGACGTGATAAAGAAGGTGCAGGTGTCGGAGAAGGGCACGCTGCTTGCCGAGGCCAACCAGTATGTCGTCGAGGTTGCGCCCGAGGCCAACAAAATCGAGATCCGCAGGGCTGTCGAGGCCACGTTTGGCGTCCATGTCCTCGCGGTGAACACCCAGAACTACGCGGGCAAGAAGCGCATGCTCCGCAATCGCCAGGTCGTGCAGGCTTCGGACTGGAAGCGCGCGATTGTCACGCTTAAGGCCGGCGAGCGCATCGAGGCGGTCTAACCGTCCGGGAGGCTACAGAAAATGGGCTTGAAGAGTTACAAAGCAAGATCGGAGGGCTTGAGGTTCCGCGTTTCGCAGGACTTCAGCGAGCTCTCAAAGGTTCCTGCCGAGCGCGGCCTCACGGTCGCCAAGCGCAAGACCGCCGGCCGCAACAACCAGGGCCGCATCACGACCCGCCACAAGGGCGGCGGTGTCAAGCGCCGCTACCGCATCATCGATTTCCGCCGCGACAAGGTTGGCATCCCCGCCCGCGTCGCCACGATCGAGTACGATCCAAACCGCACGGCGAACATCGCCCTTCTCAACTACCTTGACGGCGAGAAGCGCTACATCCTCGCCCCCGAAGGCCTCAAGGTCGGCCAGCTTCTGCTTTCCGGCCCCGATGCCGAGCCGAGCGTCGGCAATGCGCTCCCGCTCGCGAAGATCCCGCTGGGCATGTCCGTCCACGCGGTCGAGCTTACGCCTGGCAGCGGTGCCAAAATCGCCCGTAGCGCTGGCAACTCCTGCCAGATCCAGGCGAAGGACGGCGACTACGTCAGCCTCCGTCTTCCCTCCGGCGAAATCCGGCGCGTCCGCGCCAACTGCCTGGCCACCGTCGGCGCAGTCGGCAACGGCGAATGGGAAGGCGTCAAGTTCGGCAAGGCCGGGCGCAAGCGCCTGCTTGGCATTCGCCCGACGGTCCGCGGTGTCGCGATGAACCCTGTCGACCACCCGATGGGCGGTGGCGAAGGCCGTACTTCGGGCGGTTCGCACCCGCGTTCGCCGTGGGGCAAGCTCGCCAAGGGCGGCAAGACCCGCAAGCCGCGCAAGGCTTCGAACAAGGTCATAGTGAAGCGGAGGAAGTAACAGATGGGACGTTCAATCAAGAAGGGGCCTTACGTCGAGGCGAAGCTTCTCGCCAAGGCCGAGAAGATGAAGCAGCAGAGCCGTCCGCAGCCGATCAAGACCTGGTCGCGCCGCTCGATGATCCTGCCGGAGTTCGTGGGGCTCACTTTCGCCGTCCACAACGGCAAGCAGCACGTCGCGGTTTTCGTCAACGAGAACATGGTCGGCCACAGGCTCGGGGAGTTCGCCCCCACCCGCCTCTTCAAGGCCCACGGCGCCACCACGGTCAAGGTAACCAAGTAAATCCAGGTGAGCTGACATGGAAGTTTCCGCAATCACACGCAATGTGCGCCTTTCGGCCCAGAAGGGCCGTCCCCTGGCGCGCGAAGTACAGGGCAAGCCTGTTTCCGAGGCCCTGAACATCACGGCGTTCAGTCCGCTGAAGGCCGCGTTCCATCTCGAGAAGACGCTCAAGTCCGCCGTCGCCAACGCGGCCAACAACCATGGCCTCGACGTCGACACGCTTGTCGTCAAGCTCGCAGTTTTCGATGAGGGCACGCGCATGCGCCGTCACTGGCCCCGCGCCCGCGGCTCGGCAAGCCCGATCGCCCGTCGTCTGTGCCATGTCAAGGTCGTTCTGACCGACAACGTCAACAAGTAATCAGGAAGGAGCCTAACTTGGGACAGAAAGTTAATCCTATCGGCTTCAGAATCGCCCTTGACAAGCAGTGGCGTTCAAGGTGGTTCAGCGACAAGAAGCATTTCGGTGAGCTTCTCGCAGAGGATCAGAAGATCCGTGAGGCCGTCACGAAGGAACTCAAGGCCGCGGCGATTGCCAAGGTCGAGATCGAGCGCTACGCCAACCGCGTGCGCGTCAACATCTACTCCGCCCGCGCCGGCGTCATCGTCGGCAAGAAGGGCGGCACCGACGTCGACAAGCTTTCGCAGTCGCTTGCGAAGATGACCGGCAAGCAGATCTACTTCGAGATCCACGAGGTCCGCGACGCCGATGTCAACGCCCAGCTTGTCGCGGAGAACATCGCCTCGCAGATCGAGCACCGCGTCGCCCTTCGCCGCGCCCTCAAGCGCGCCGAGAAGGTGGCCATGGACATGGGCATCGACGGCATCAAGGTGCGCTGCAGCGGTCGAATCAACAACGCAGAACTTTCGCGCGTCGAGTGGAGCAAGGAGGGCAAGGTCCCCCTGCACACGCTTCGCGCCGACATTGAGTACGGCTTCGCCGAGGCCAACACCACCGCCGGCAAAATCGGCGTAAAGGTTTGGATTTGCAAGCCCGAAGACTTCAAGCCGCGGATTTCGCAGGCCAGGAGGAGAAACCATGCCCCTAATGCCTAAGCGGGTCAAGTACCGCAAACAGACCAAAGGCAACCGCAAGGGTTTCGCCACGTCGGGCGCCACGCTCGCGTACGGCGACTACGGCGTGAAGGCGCTGACCCGCGGTTGGATCAAGAGCACGCAGATCGAGGCCTGCCGTGTCGCCATGAACCGCTTCATGAAGCGCAAGGGCAAGCTTTGGGTCCGCATATTCCCCGACAAGCCCGTCACGAAGAAGCCGATTGGCGTCCGAATGGGCGGCGGCAAGGGCAACCCGGAGTTCTGGGTCTCGGTCGTCATCCCGGGCAAGGTTCTCTTTGAGATCGGCGGCGTCCCCGAGGCGACGGCGCGCGAGTGCCTCCGCCTGGCCGACACCAAGCTCGGCATCAAGACGCAGCTTGTGACCCGCGCACACTAAGGGTGACTAACGCGCCCCGCGAGGGGCGCCGGAGCCAACAATGAAAGCGAAAGAACTTAGAGAACTCGGCGCCGAGGAACTGGCGCAGAAGATTCGCGAGACCCGCCACGAGATTTCCTCGATGCGCATGAGGAAGCTCAGTGGGGTCTCCGTAGAGAACTACGGCAAGATCCGCAACATGAGGCGCGATCTCGCCCGCATGCTGACGGTCGCAACCCAGCGGGGGATGAAGTAGCCATGAGCGAAGAAGTCAAACAGGAGCGCGGCGTGCGCAAGACCCGCACCGGCGTTGTCATCAGCAAGAGCGGCGACAAGTCCGTCGTCGTCCGCGGCGAGAGCCGCCTTCCGCACCCGGTGTACGGCAAGGTCGTTCGCCGTTTCAAGAAGTACCACTGCGACGACGCGAAGAACGCCTGCAAGGTTGGCGACACGGTCGAGATCGTCGAGTGCCGCCCGCTTTCGAAGACGAAGCGCTGGCGCGTCACGGCGATCATCGCCGAGGCCAAGGAATAGGAGACAGGGACAATGATACGCGAAGAGTCTAACCTCGTGGTCGCGGACAACACCGGCGCGAAAATCGCCAAGTGCTTCCGCGTCATGGGCCAGCGCAAGGAGTTCGCCCACATCGGCGACGTGATCAAGGTCTCCATCCGCGAGGCCACGCCCACGGGCGCGGTCAAGAAGGGGCAGGTCTGCCTGGCGGTCATCATCCGCACGGCGGCGCCGATTCGCCGCAAGGACGGGTCAACGCTTTCCTTCGACCAGAACGCCTGCGTGATTGTCGATGCGAAGTTCAACCCGATTGGCACCCGTGTTTTCGGGCCGGTCGCCCGCGAACTCCGCGATTCCGTCTGCGCCAAGGTCGTCTCGATGGCGCCCGAAGTGGTCTAACACGGAAGAGGAGCTTTAGAACAATGAGCATTGCACGAATCAAGACTGGCGACACCGTCGTTGTCATCTCCGGCGAGTATGCGGGCAAGACCGGCAAGGTCAAGTCCGTCAGCCCCGAGAAGGAGACCGCGGTTGTCGAAGGCATCAACAAGGTCAAGCGCGCCGTTCGCCGCTCGCAGGAGAACCCCAACGGGGGTTTTGTCGAGTTTGAGGCGCCGATCCGCCTCTGCAAGCTGATGCCCTACGACGAGGGCGCGAAGAAAGGCGTCCGCATTTCACGCGTCAAGGAGGGCGACAAGTTCGTCCGCAAGGCCAAGGGAACCGGCCGCGTATTCTGATTGAGAGGAACTTATGTCCAGGTTGAAGGATAAATACACAACCGAAGTGGTGCCGAAGCTCGTCGAGAAGCTCGGCCTCCGCAACCCCATGCTCGTGCCGAAGGTCTCAAAGGTCGTCGTCAACATGGGTTTTGGCATCGTGGAGAAAGACGTCCAGAAGAAGCTCGTCGAAGAACTCGCCGCCATCACCGGCCAGCAGCCGCTGCTTTGCAAGGCGCGCAAGAGCGTGTCGAACTTCAAGTTGCGCGAAGGCATGGTCATCGGCGCGAAGGTCACGCTCCGCGGCGAGAAGATGTACGAGTTCCTCGATCGCGTCTTCAACGTCACGCTTCCCCGTATCCGCGACTTCCGCGGCCTTCCCAACCGCGGCTTCGACGGTCGCGGCAACTACACGTTTGGCCTCAAGGACCAGACGACATTCCCGGAAATCGACGCCACGCAGATCCCGGCCGAAAAGGGCATGGACATTTCGATCTGCACGACCGGCGACGACAAGTCGGCCCGTGAGCTTCTCACGCTCCTCGGCCTTCCCTTTGCCGGCAGGAACAAGAACAAGTAAGGAGTCAACCTGTGGCTAAGACATGTTTGATTGTTAAGGCGTCCCGCAAGCCGAAGTTCAGCTCGCGCGGCTATACGCGCTGCTCCCGTTGCGGCAGGCCCCATTCCGTGATCCGCAAGTTCCAGCTTTGCCGTCTTTGCTTCCGCGAACTGGCGCTGTCCGGGCAGATTCCCGGTGTGACCAAGGCCAGCTGGTAGGAGACCCACGAAATGAGTATGTCAGATCCAATCGCGGATATGCTCACCCGCATCCGCAACGCGCAGAAGGCGCGTCTTCCCGAGGTGTCGATTCCGACCTCCAAGATGAAGGCCGAGATTGCCCGCGTCCTCAAGGAGTACGGTTACATCTCCGATGTCGTCGCCGGCCCCGGCAAGCGCGAGTTCACCCTCTCGCTCCGCTACGCCAAAGACGGCAACCCGGTGATCCGCGGCATCCGCCGCTGGAGCCGTCCCGGCCTCCGCCGCTATTGCGCGGTCGACGAGATCCCGTTGGTTCTCGGAGGCCTCGGCCACACCGTGATTTCCACCTCAAAGGGGATCATGAGCGGCCGCCAGGCGCGCAAGATCGGCGTTGGCGGCGAAATTCTCTGCAAGGTTTGGTAAAGGATTAAGCCATGTCGAAAATTGGAAAACAACCCGTGGCGATCCCCGCCGGCGTGACCGTTTCGGTCGATGGCGGCAAGATCACCGTCAAGGGCAAGCTCGGCGAGCTTAGCCGTACCATCCCGGCCGGGATTTCCGCCGAGGTCAAGGACGGCCACGTCATTTACACCCGCGCCGACGACAGCCGCATGAACAAGAGCCTCCACGGCCTCAGCCGTACGCTCTGCGCCAACATGATCGAGGGCGTCACCAAGGGCTATAAGAAGGAACTCTCCATCGAGGGCACCGGTTTCAAGGCCGTCCTCCAGGGCTCCAAGCTTCTTCTTTCGCTCGGTTTCGCCTCGCCGAAGGAATATGATGTCCCCGCCGGCATCAAGGCCACGGTTGGCAAGGACGGCGTCCTCGTCTCCGTGGAGGGCTGCGACAAGGAACTCGTCGGCCAGGCGGCCGCGCGCATCCGCAGCTACTATCCCGCCGAGCCCTACAAGGGCAAGGGCGTCAAGTACGTCGGCGAAGTCATCCGCCGCAAGCAGGGCAAGAAGATGGCCTAAAGCGGCCTGAAAGGTGTTTTCAGAATATGAAGAATCGCATTGATCAGCGCAGGCTCCGCCACATGCGCCTCCGCCAGAAGGTGAAGGGCACGGCGGCTCGTCCCCGCATGTCGCTGTACTTCTCCAACCGCAACGTGACCGTGCAGTTCATCGACGACGACGCGGCGAAGACCCTCGCGGCCTTCTCTTCGGTCGGCGCCGACGCGAAGCTCAATGTCGCCTCCGCGGTTGAAGCCGGCAAGAAGGCCGCCGAGGCCGCCAAGGCCAAGGGCATCGAGACCGTCGTCGTCGACCGCGGCGGCTTCGCCTTCCATGGCCGTGTCAAGGCCCTTGTCGAGGCAGCCGTCGAGGCCGGCCTCAAGATCACCCAGAAAGAGGAGGCCAAGTAAACCATGGCTATGGAACAAGGTGAGAGGCGCCGTCCGCGCCACGATGCCGCGCCCGCTAACGAATTTGACGAGCGCGTCGTCTTCCTGAACCGCTGCGCCAAGACCGTCAAGGGTGGTCGCCGCATGTCGTTTTCCGCCGTCGTCGTCGTTGGCGACCGCGAGGGCAAGGTTGGCTTCGGCTTCGGCAAGGCCAACGAGGTCTCCGAGGCCATCCGCAAGGGTGGCGAGGCGGCCCGCCGCGACATGATGCCGGTCACGATGAAGGGCCGCACGATTCCGCACGAGGTCTTTGGCTTCGCCGATGGCGGCCGCGTCCTCCTCAAGCCCGCGCCCGATGGCTCGGGCGTGATTTGCGGCGGCGGTATGCGCCCGGTCCTCGAGGCCGCGGGCGTCCGCGACGTCGTGGGCAAGTCGCTTGGCAGCAAGAACAAGCTCAACGTCGTCAAGGCGACCATCGACGCCCTCCGCCAGCTTCGCTCGGCCGAGGCCCTCGCCGAGGCGCGCGCCTAATTTCCAAACTCAAGGCGGGCGGGGCCAGGCGGCCCCGCCCAGGAGATTGTCAAAATGGATTTGCATAGCCTTACTAATGAACCGGGCGCCCGCCGCGCCGCCAAGCGCAGGGGCCGCGGTCGCGCATCGGGCCTCGGCAAGACTTCCGGCCGCGGCAACAAGGGCCAGTTCTCCCGCAAGGGCCACAAGTCGAAGCTCGGCTTTGAAGGCGGCCAGATGCCGCTTCTCCGCCGCATGCCCAAGCGCGGCTTCAAGAACCCGAACCGCTGCCCGTTCTTCGGCGTCAACGTTTCCGCCCTCGACAAGTTCGAGGCCGGCGCGGAAATCACGCCCTGCATGCTCGCTGAGGCTGGTCTTTTCGATGGATGCCGCGTGAAGATTCTCGGCTCCGGCGAAGTCAAGGCCGCCCACACGGTCAAGGCCCACGCCTTCTCCGAGTCCGCCAAGGCCAAGATCGAGGCCGCCGGCGGCAAGTGCGAAGTCATCGAATAACCAAGAACCCGGAAACTGGGGAAGTCCATTATGCTCGGAGCATTCGCTAACACTCTCAAGGTTCCCGAATTGAGGAAGCGCATCCTCTTCACGGTCGGTCTTGTCGCCATCTGCCGCCTGGTCTCGATGGTTCCGACGCCGGGAGTGGACTGGCGCGCCCTTTCGGAGGCTCTCGACCGCATCCGCGAGTCGGCGGGGGCCTCGGGCGGTCTCATGGGCATGGTGGACGTCTTCTCCGGCGGCGCCCTTGGGCGCTGCTCGGTCGGCGTTCTTGGTATCTGGCCGTACATCAGCGCATCGATCATCTTGCAGCTGATGACGGCCATCGTCCCCGCTCTTGAACGAATGGCGCGCGACGGCGAGTCGGGCCGCCAGAAGATCAACCAGTGGACGCGCTACTTCACGATTGTCATCTGCCTTTTCCAGGGCTGGTTCCTTGCGCGTACGCTTGAACACCCCGACTACCTCGGGCTTTCCGGCCTCCCGCTCGTTTCCAACCCCGGCTTCGGCTTCGAGTTCATGACTGTCGTCGCGATGACGACCGCCGCCATGCTCGTCATGTGGCTGGGCGACCAGATCACGGCCCGCGGCATTGGCAACGGCATCTCGCTTATCATCATGATCAACATCTGCTCCCGCCTCCCGATGGCCGTCTTCGACGCCTGGAGCAGGTACTTCTCAAAGCAGGCGACTTCTTCCGTCTTTGAACTCATCCTCCTGCTTTTGGTCGCGTTCCTTGTCTGCGCCTTCACCGTGATGCTCACCCAGGGCGTCCGCAAAGTCCAGATTCACTCGGCGCGCCGCTCGGCGGGGGCCAGCGCCTATGGCGGTCTCGCCAACTACATGCCGCTCCGCGTCAACTTCTCGGGCGTCATGCCGATTATCTTCGCGGGCCCGATTCTCCAGATTCCCGGCTCCTTCCTCACCAAGCTCCCCTCCGATCGCTTCCCCTTCCTCCACGGCATCGGCCAATCCCTTGCCGAGGGTATGAGCTGGGGCTATGTCATCCTCTTCTCTTTGCTCGTCCTCTTCTTCAGCTTCTTCTGGGTCGCGACCCAGTTTAACGCCGTCCGCATCGCCGACGACTTGAAGCGCACCGGCGGCTACGTCCCCGGCATCCGCCCTGGCCGAGCCACGGCCGAATATCTTGACCATACGATGTCGCGCGTGACGCTTATCGGCGCCATTGGCCTCATCATCATCGCGATTTTCCCGACGCTTCTCCGCGCCCACCTCAATCTCCCCTGGGAGATGGCGAGTTTCTTTGGCGGAACGTCGCTTCTCATTATCGTGGGCGTTGCCCTCGACACCCTCCGCCAGATGGAGTCGTATCTCACGATGCGCCACTACGACGGATTCCTCAAGCACGGCCGCATCCAGGCCAGGAGGTAGTTGAACCATGAAGATTGTCGTCATCCTCGGCGCCCCCGGCTCGGGCAAGGGAACGGTTGCCGCGCGCCTCGTCAAGACCCTTCCGCTCAAGCATGTTTCCACGGGCGACCTTCTCCGGGCCGCCGCGAAGAATGCCGATTCGCCCCTCGCGAAGTCGGTTGCCGAGACGATGAAGAAGGGCGAGCTCGTCTCAGACGAAATCGTTGGGGCCCTCGTCGTCGAGCAGCTTTCGAAGTGCAAGGGACAGTTCGAATACTTCCTTCTCGATGGCTACCCCCGCAACGAGAAGCAGGCTGAGTTCCTCGAGTCCGAACTCGCGAAGAACGGCGAGAAGGTTTCCAAGGCCGTCTGGCTCGAGGTTCCCGAAGAGGTTCTTGTCGGCCGTCTCAGCGGACGCCGTACCTGCCCGAAGTGCGGGGCCGGCTTCCATGTCGAGACGATGAAGCCCAAAGTCGATGGCATCTGCGACGTCTGCGGCGCGGCACTTGTGCAGCGCCCGGATGACGCCCCGGAAAACGTCGCCAACCGCCTCAAGGTCTACCATGCCAAGACGGCTTCCCTTCTCGGATGGTACGAGGGCAAGGGTGTCTTGGCGAAGGTTTGCGGCGTTGGCGAGGCCGATGCCGTCGCGGAAGCCGTTGCCGCCGCCATTTCGAAGTGAAAATCGCTTTGAAAAAGGGCAGGGCGCTTGACGGCATGCGCGAAGCGGGCCGTCTCGCCGCCGAAGTCCTGCGCGTCTGCAAGGATTCCGTGGAACCTGGCATGACGACGGGCGACATCGATGCGATTTGCCTCAAGACGATCCATTCGCTTGGGGCGGAAAGTTCGACGCTGGGCTTTTGTGGTTTCCCCGGGGCGCTTTGCGTCTCGGTGAACGAGGAGGTTATCCACGGGATTCCGGGCAAGCGCGTCATCCACCTGGGCGACGTCGTGAGCTTGGACGTGACCGTCAAATACGGCGGCTACCACGGCGACAACGCCGTGACAGTTGCCGTTGGCGCGGTTCCCCCCGAAACGGAGGAGCTTCTGGCGGTGACGAAGGCGGCGCTTGAGGCGGGAATAGCCGCCGCAGCTCCGGGGAGGCATTTGTCGGATGTCTCCGCGGCGGTCGAGAAAGTCGCCCGCGCCGGTGGGTGTGGAATTGTGCGCGAGTTCGTCGGTCACGGGATCGGCCGCTCGATGCACGAGGAACCTCAGGTTCCGAATTTCGGCCGTCCCGGCCGGGGTCCGATTCTTGAGGAGGGGATGGTCTTCTGCATTGAGCCGATGCTCACGCGGGGATCGCCCCGGATCGAGGTGCTTGACGACAAGTGGACGGTTGTCGCGAAGGATGGCAAGCCGGCCGCGCACTTCGAGCATACGGTGGCAATCGTCCCCGGAGGGGTTGAAATCCTGACTCCGAGGGACTTTTGAGTTGGCGCGGAGACCTTGGGTTTCCGCAGGAATGAATTTTTTGGTGGACAATGTTCGCCTTTTAAGGTAAACTATTTGTCTTGCATTTTAATGAGGGAGAACAAAGGCCATGAAGGTTAGAAGTTCGGTTCGTAGAATCTGCGAGCGGTGCAGGATCGTGCGCCGCAAGGGAGTTGTGCGCGTCTGCTGCACCAACCCCCGTCACAAACAGCGTCAAGGATAACTGGAGAAAATACCATGCCGAGAATAGTGGGTGTGGACGTTCCTGGTAAGAAGCGCGTCGACTACGCGCTCCGTTATATCCATGGAATCGGTCCTGCAAGGGCCAACGAAATCGTGGCCGGCTGCAACATAGACGCGTCTAAGCACGCAGAGCTGCTTACCGCTGACGAGCTCCGTCAGATTATCGCGTTTATCCAGGAGCATTACCGCGTCGAGGGCGATCTCCGTCGCGAGGTGGCGCAGAATATCCGCCGCCTTATCAGCACGGGGTCGTACCGCGGCCAGCGGCATCGCCGCGGGCTTCCCGTCCGCGGCCAGCGTACGCGCACCAACGCCAGAACGCGCAAGGGCGCCAAGAAGACCGTGAGCGCGGTCCGCGACAAGGAAGAGCGCAAGGCGATGAAGGCCGGCGCGTAATTGAGGCTTAACTCATGAGCGAAGAAAAAACGGATGTAAAGGAAGAACAGCCCGTCGACACCGCCAAGAGCGAGGCGATGGCTGTCTTGAACATGGGCGGACCCGATGTCGCGGCCGCCGCACCCACCGAGGGCGAGGACGCCAAGGCCAAGGGCAAGAAGGCCCGTGGCAAGAGCATACCCGCCGGGATCGCCTTCATCAAGGCGACCTTCAACAACACGATCGTCTCGATCACCGACGCCCGTGGCGGCGTGATTTCCTGGAGCTCGGCTGGCAAGGCCGGTTTCCGCGGGTCGCGCAAGTCCACTGCGTTTGCCGCGACGATGATCGCGCAGGATGCTGCCCGCCAGGCCGCAGCCAAGGGCATGCACGAGGTTGAAGTCCGCATTCATGGCGCCGGAGCCGGGCGTGAGTCCGCCGTCCGCGCAATCCAGAACGCGGGTATCCAGGTGAGCATGATTCGCGACTGCACTGCAGTACCTCATAACGGCTGCCGTGCTCGTAAACGCAGGAGAGTATAAATGGGCAGGTATTCCGGTCCGACTTGCAAGATGTGCCGCAGAGCCGGCACCAAGTTGTTCCTTAAGGGCGCTCGTTGCTATTTGGGCAAGTGCGCCATTGAGAAGGGGCGCGCGGCCCCTGGCGTGCATGGTGCGAAGAGGAGTCGCAAGGCATCCGACTATTGCACGCAGCTCCGCGAAAAGCAGAAACTGCGCCGTCAGTACGGCATGCAGGAGGGTCAGTTCCACCGCTTCTTCGAGAACGCATTGCGTGCGAAGGGCGTCACGGGCGTCAACCTCCTCCAGCATCTCGAGATGCGCCTTGACAACGTCGTCTACCGCATGGGGCTTGCACCTTCGCGTCCGGCGGCCAGGCAGTTTGTCCTCCACAAGCACGTCTCCATCAACGGTCACATCGCCAATGTCCCCTCGATGCTCGTGAAGGTCGGCGACATTGTCGAAGTCCGCAACCGCCAGCGCAGCCGCGACGAGGCGGCCCGTGCGCTTGAGTCCGCCACGCAGGCCCAGACGCCGACTTGGATTTCCATTGACCCCAAGGCGTTCCGCGGTGAAATCCTGAGTGTCCCGACCCGCGAGGAAATCGCCCCGGTCGCCGACGAGCAGGCCATCGTCGAACTCTACTCCAGGTAGTCGTGGTAGCGCACGGCGACTCGTTCGCCGGGCGTGGAGAGCGAAAGGCTTACCATCATGTCAGAGAAAAATTTCGTTATGCCCGAGGGCGTGCAGAAGGACGAAGCCACGGCGACGCCCACATACGCACGTTACGAAGCCGGGCCTTTCGAGAATGGATACGCGCAGACGGTCGGCATTTCGCTCCGCCGCGTTCTCCTCTCCTCGATTGAGGGCGTCGCGATTACGGCCGTGCGCATCAAGGGCGCCGACCATGAGTTCACCACGGTTCCCGGCATCGCCGAGGACGTGACGGACATCATCATCGCCCTCAAGCAGGTGCTGATCAAGACCACGGGTTCGATACCCGAACGCATCTTCATCCAGAAGAAGGGGCCCTGCACCGTGACGGCCGGGGACTTCGAGACGGCGAACGCCGTGACGATTGTCAACCCGGAACTCCCGATCGCGACTGTTTCCGCCGGGGCCGAGTTCCAACTCGAGGCGGAACTCGCCAATGGCTACGGCTTCCACCCCGCCAACTGGAACCGCCCGGCCGAGCAGATCATCGGCCTCATCCCCATCGACAGCATCCATTCCCCGGTCACCCGCGTCAACTTCTCCGCCGAAGCGAAGCGCGTTGGCGACAGGACCGCCTCCGAGAAGCTCGTCCTTGAGGCCTGGACCGACGGTCGCATCACGCCCGACGACGCGCTCCACACCGGCGCCGAGCTCATCCGCCGCCATTTCGACGTCTTCCTTGGCGGAGCCCCCGCCATCGAGCCCGAAATCATCCCCGTGGCCCCCAAGGCCGACGCCCCCGCCGCGTCCCCGTTGATTGCGGCGCCTGTCGCCAAGGGAACCGACAAGATCGCCGCCACGCTCGCCATGAACATCAGCGAGCTTGAGTTGAGCGTCCGTTCGTCGAACTGCCTCAACAGGGAGAAGATCACGACGGTCGGCCAGCTGGTCTGCACCTCCGAGGAGGAGATGATGAACTTCCGCAACTTCGGCCAAAAGTCACTCGACGAGATTCGCGAAAAGCTGAACAGTCTCGGCGTTGGCGACTCCTCCAAGATCGCGCCGGAGCTGCTCGCCCCCTACAAGAAGGCCAAGTAACCTTTTTTTGAGAAAAGAGCGCAATCATGCGACACAAATGCATTGCTAAGAAATTCGGCAGGTCGATGTCCCACCGCAAGGAGCTGATGGAATCGCTTGTCGCCAACCTCATCCTCAACGACCGCATCATCACGACGCTTCCCAAGGCCAAGCAGGCCCGCCGCGACGCGGAGAAGATGGTGACGCTTGCCCGCAAGGGCACGCTCGCCTCCCGTCGTCTCGCCGCCTCCCGCCTCCGCAGCCCCGAGGCTGTCCGGAAGCTTTTCGACTCGGTTGTCCCGGCGATGGATGGCCGCCCCGGCGGCTATACCCGCATTGTGAAGACCGGCACCCGCCGCGGCGACGCCGCCGAAATGGCGCTCCTCGAGTGGGTCGCGGCCCCCAAGGCCGTTGTCGCGCCGGAACCTGTCGAAGAGCCGGCCAAGGCCTAACTAAAACTTTAGGAAACAGAAAATGAAGTCCTTCCTTCCAAAAGACCCCGGCGCCAACCGCGAGTGGATTCTCGTCGATGCCGCCGACAAGCCCCTCGGCCGCCTTGCCGTGGCAATCGCCAACCACCTCCGCGGCAAGCACAAGCCCACTTTCTCCCCGATGGTCGACACCGGCGATTTCGTCGTCGTTGTCAATGCTGAGAAGGTCAAGCTTTCCGGCTCCAAGGAGCAGAAGAAGATCTACGAGAAGTACACCGGCTGGCGCGCAGGCCGCCGCACGATGACCGCCGAGCAGGTCCGTGCCCGCGATCCCAAGCGCATGATCGAGCAGGCCGTTTTCGGTATGCTCCCCGGCAACCACCTCTGCCGCAGGATGATGACCCGCCTGAAAATCTTCGTCGGCCCCGAGCATGCCCACGCGGCCCAGAAGCCCAAGGCCGTCGAACTCGTCTAACGCCCGGCCATCCAACATAACGAAAGAGGAGTTTAGATATGTCCACGATTATTGCAGCAGCCACCGGGCGCAGGAAGACGGCCGTTGCGCGTGTCCGCCTTGTCGCCGGATCCGGCAAGATCACGGTCAACGGCCGTGACGCCGCCGAGCTGTTTCCGAGCGAGGCTACCCGCACCTTCATGTGCCAGCCCCTGGTCATCACCGGCACGGCCGAGAAATTCGACGTTGTCGCATACGCCTCAGGCGGTGGAACCACAGGCCAGGCCGGCGCCATCCGCCATGGCTTGGCTCGCGCACTTTGCGAAGCCGACAAGGAAAACTACCGTGCGCCGCTCAAGGCCGCCGGTTGCCTTACTCGCGATCCTCGCATGAAGGAGCGCAAGAAACCCGGTCAGCCCGGCGCCCGCAAGCGCTTCCAGTTCTCCAAGCGCTAATGGGTATTTTCAGCAAAATCGCCTCCTTGTTCCGCAAGGATGCGCAGCCTGAAAAGGATGCCTCGCCCGCTTTGGGCGAGGCGTCTCTTTCACGGAAACCGGGCGAAAAGCCCGTCAGGCCTTCCGCGCAGAAAGGCGAGCGCAAGTCTCCGCCGTGCGAACGCGCCAAGGTTGAAAAGCCCCGTCATCCCGTTTCCAACTGGACGGTTGCCGACTTCCCCGTCGAACCCGAAGAGGGCAAGCGCCGTTTCCACGACTTCGACCTCCCCGTCGAAATCATGCATGCTGTCGCCGATCTTGGCTTCAAGTATTGCACCCCGATTCAGGCGGCCAGCCTCGACAAGGCGATGGCGGGTCAAAATGTCGCCGGGCGGGCCCAGACGGGCACGGGTAAGACAGCGGCTTATTTGGTTTCCATCCTCACCCGGTATCTTCGCACGCCCGACAAGCGCCAAAACAAGGTCGCCACGCCACGCGCCCTGGTCATTGCGCCGACGCGAGAGCTTTGCGTCCAGATTTGCTCCGACGCGCAGGCTCTTGGAAAATACTGCAACTTGCGCTCCCTTGCCGTTTACGGCGGCATGGAATATGCCCGTCAGCAGAAGCAGCTCCAAGACGATGTCGTCGACTTGCTGGCCGCCACGCCGGGCCGTCTCATCGACTTCATCCGCCAGCACATCGTCGACCTTTCGAAAATCGACACGCTCGTCATTGACGAGGCCGACCGCATGCTCGACATGGGCTTCATCCCCGATGTCCGCAAAATCATCCGCGCCCTTCCCCAGGCCCGCCAGACGCTGCTCTACAGCGCGACGCTGAACGACGACGTGATGCGCCTCGCCTCGCAGTGGATGCCCAATCCCGTCAAGGTCGAGATCGAGCCCGAGCAGACGGCCAACGCCAATATCGAGCAGAAGGTGCTCATCGTCACTTCGCAGCAGAAGTTCGCCGTGCTGTGCAACCTTCTCAAGCAGCACGAGGGGCAGCGCGTCCTTGTCTTCGGCAACCGCCGTTCAAGCACCGATATGCTGGCGGATCGCCTGCGCCGACATGGCTTTCCCTGCGAGCTCCTTTCCGGCGACGTCAACCAAAACGTCCGCATGAAGGTTCTCGAAGATTTCAAGTCTGGGGCAACGAAGCTTGTCGTCGCCACCGATGTGGCGGGCCGCGGACTCCACATCGCGGACATCGGCCTGGTCGTGAATTTTGAACTTCCCTACGAAGCCGAGGACTACGTCCACCGCATTGGCCGGACCGGCCGCGCCGGCAAGGTCGGCACGGCGGTTTCGTTCGCGGACGAGGACGAGTCGTTTGTCATTCCCGAAATCGAGGAGTATCTGGGCGAACCGCTCAAGACGACGATGCTCGACGAGAACGACCCGCTTCTCGCCCCGCCACCGCCCGCCCAGCGCCGTTCGCGCGAGGAAGGCGGCGATTCCCGAGAAGGCGGCGGACGTCCCCCGCGCCGTTCCTCAGGCGGTGGAAGAGGTGGCTTTGGACGAGGTCCACGCCATGCAGGCCCAAGAGCGCACCGCTGATGCGGTGCGTTTTTTTGTCGCCTGCCTTTTCAATGATTTCCGCGGGCGTTGATCTGCACGGGAAAATTAGGACTCTTTACTTTGCGGGACGCGGGTGCTAATATCGAAGTGCTGGCGTCAAGGACCGCCTATAGCAAAGTGAGGGAAAATGACCGCATCTTCAATTACACCCGCCCCAACGCCTGCCGACCCGTTCTGGACGGTGGCTGATCCAATCGCGGACGTCGTCGCCCCAGATCCGTTTGTCTGTTTCGACGCCGCGAGCGGATGGTACTATTCGCTCTTTACGAGAAGCACCAGGGTTGAGATATTCCGCAGCCGCGATCCCGGGAGTCTCCTCGCCGACAACGACAGCGCCGTGGTTTTCGAGGTTGGCGCCGCCGTCGGCATCTACTCCTGCGTCTGGGCCCCGGAGATGCACCGCGCACCGAACGGCAGGTGGTACATCTACACGAGTGGCAACACGATTCCCGGCGACACGTGGAAGCTCCGCCTCTTTGTGCTGGAATCAAAGACGTCCGACCCGTTCGACGGCTTCGTTTTCAAGGGGTTTCCGCTTCCAGGCGTCGAGGCCATCGACCCGACGGTCTACGCGGCGCCCGATGGCCGCCGCTACCTCGTCTGCGCCCGTATGGGCGGTGGCGGCGAAAGCCTCTGGATGACCGAGCTTGAAAATCCCTGGACCTGCAAATCCGAAGGCGTGGAGCTGGTGCGTCCTGAACTTGACTGGGAACTGTCCTGCGGGCACATTGCGGAAGGTGCCTTCTTCCTGGAGAACGGCGGAAGGCTCTTCCTCGTCTATTCGGTCAACGACTGCCGCGCCGACACCTATTCGCTCGCCATCGCCGAGCATGTCGGCGGCACCCTTATGGATGCGGCCAACTGGAAGAAAGGCGAAGCCCCCCTCCTCGTGCAAAGCGAGGGCATCTACGGTCCCGGCCATGCGTCGTTTTTCAGGAAACCAAATGGCGAAATTTGGTGCGCCTACCACGCGCGCACCGTTCCAAACGCCGGCTTTGGCAAGCCCGACTCGCGGAAGTTCTTCCTCCGCAAACTCAATTTCGACGCCGAAGGACGGCCCTCTTTCGACTGGGTTGCGATCCGCGCCATGCCCGACCGCCGCGTTTTCGTCCGCACCCCCAACTACGATCCCTTGAAAATCGCCCCCTACGAGCTTGAGGATCCGCTTGTGTTTTGCGACGGACGCAAAGTCGCCGATGCCGCCGGATGGGCGGAGCGCCGCCAGGAAATCCTCGGCATTTTCGCCCGCGAAATGTATGGTCAGCCGCCCCCGCCGCCAGAGGCGGTTGTCACGGAGCTGGCGGACGAAAAGATCGGCGTCGCTGCCGGCTTCGCCATCCGCCGCCAGTACCGCATGTGGTTCAAGGCCGACAAATCCGGCCCCTGCGTGAACTGGATCCTGTGGCTGCCGCGCTACGCGAAAAACCCCGTCCCCGTCATTTCATTCCTCAACTACAAGGGCAACCACGAGCTCGTCCCCGACGCGGACGTGCCCGTTTGCACGGCGTGGGTGCGCGGCTGCGCGTCGCATCGTTCCGACGAAGGCCTTCGCGGACGCATGCAGGATCCCGAATGTGACGCCGTCTTCCCGCTGGGCATGATTCTCGCCCGCGGCTACGCCGTGATGAGCGCCTGCTACGCCGAAATTTCACCGGATCCCGACCGCGCGGGCTGGGCGGATGACGCCGACAAGTTTCCGCAGGCGACTTTCGCCTACAAAGGTGTCTTCGACCTGTGGGGCGAACGCGATTCCCGCCGTTTGGACAACCCGACGGCGCTTGGCGCCTGGGGCTGGGCGCTTTCGCGCGGGCTCGACCTTGCCGAACGCATCCCCGAAATCGACGCGAATCGATCGGTTGTCACCGGCTATTCGCGCCTCGGCAAGGCGGCGCTTCTGGCGGCGGCGCGCGACGAGCGCTTCGCCGTGTGCGTCCCCAACCAGACGGGCGGCGGCGGCGCACCGCTTGCCAAACGCGACTACGGCGAGAACGTCTCGACGGAAAACACCAACTTCATCCACTGGTACTGCCCCGCTTACGCGAAGTACGCCGCCGATCCGGCCCGGACGTTGTTCTTCGACCAGCACCTGCTGCTCGCCTGCGTGGCCCCGCGCGCTTTGCTCGTCGAGGGCTTTGACGAACCATGGTTCGACACGGAGGGCGAATACCTCGCTGTCAAGGCGGCGAGTCCCGTCTGGGAGTTCCTGAAGGGTGGCGGCATGCCGAATGTGGATTTTCCTCCTGATTTCGACACTTCGGCGATTGGCCGCCATCTCGGCTATGTTCGCCGCTGCGAAAAACACGGCATCTCGGCCTACGACTGGCAATGGCTGCTTGATTTTTCGGATTCAAAATGGTAGCATTTCAAATAATACTGAAAAAGGAGACAGTTTTATGAAACGTTCCATCACCCTTGTCGTCGCGGCGGCGTTTGTTGGCTCGGTGGCGCTTGCCGACAGCGCGGCCAATGCCTACGTCACGGTCGCGGCACCTGGCGCAAAGACCGCCGGCGGCGTTGATTTCGCGACCTCCGCATCGGGCGATTCCGTGATGGTCGAGGTCAAGGCCAATCCCGGCTGGGTGCTGACCTCCCCTTCGACACTTGTCATCCCGAAGGGCCAGGCCGGCGCGTGGTCGGCGCGCAGTTTCTATGGCGAGAGCGACTCCGGTGGCGAAATCTGCATTCCGCAGACGACGACCACATCCAACCACGTGAAGCCCCCGCGCGGCGAGGTGAAGCTTCAGGTCAACCACGGCAACAACAACCCGGGAGCCTCTGCGGGGGCCGGCGCGGGCCACGGCGACAAGGACCGTGGCGGGGTGATCAATATCGGCGCGTCGCTTTTCAAGGACTCCGCCGGGCTCCACCGCGTTGTCACGGCCCACGACTCCTGCCCTGGCGGGAAGTCCAACAAGCACACCGAGGAGAGCGGCGACGAAGCTGTCTTGCCCGACACCTTTGCGTGGACCTGGTCCGTCGGCGACGTTTCCGGGAGTTCGCGTGAAGAGACGCTGCTGGTCAGCGGCGTCGTGTTGCCGCGCGGAAAATACACCGTCACCGTGACGCTTTCGGCTTCCTCCTCCACGTGCCCGTCCTGCAAGCTCTCGGCGACCGCCACGCGCGAGATCAATATCGGCAACGGCGTCATTGCCGGCGTTGACTGATGACGTCGCCGGACTTGCTTAGGCGTGTGGGCGCGGCTGTCGCGGCGCTCGTACTTCTGGTTGCGCTCCCGCTTCTTGCGGCCACCCCCGAAAAGCCCGGGCTCGGCCACTTGTTTTCCGCGCCGCAGTCGCCCGAACTTCAGGCGATGCTTTCGCGCTACCACCTCAAGGCCGGACGCTACGAGCAACCCCGGGCCTTTTCGCCGTCGGCCGAGGCGGACCGGGAACGCTACCGCAACGTGAAGGGCAGGCCTTTCCCCACCAGCCTCCTCTACCTTCTTTACACGCCGGACAGCCGCAACGCGCGCAAGGCCCCGCTCATCGTCTATTTCCCCGGATCCGGCGAGGTCGGCTCCGACCAGATGAAGCAATTCCGCCAGCGGTCGATTTTCGACATTGTCACCTCGGCGGACTTCCAGGATCGACACCCCTGCTTCTTCCTTGCCGTCTCGCTGCCAGACGGGACGCGCACGCTCTACGACGGGCTTCCCGGCGAACCATCCGCGATGCAAGACCTCGTCATGGGGGCCGTCCGCACAGTCGCCGCGGCGCAACAACGGCCGCTGGCCGACATGGACCGCCTTTACTCGGTTGGCTTTTCGCTCGGGGGCGAGTGCGCCTACGGCATTGCCCTCGCGTATCCAGGTTGCTTTGCCGGGACGATTTCCGTCGCCTCCTTTCCGCCGCCCGCGCAGTATGTCTCCGAAAAGCACCCCGGCTCGTGGTGGCACATCTACAACGAGGGTGACTACACGGTGCACGGCGTGACCGGCGACATGCTGGATCCTTTCGTCGACAGGGTGCGCGCCCTGGGTGGCGAGTTCCGAACCGGCACCTACCCGTGCGACGGCCACAACGCCTGGAGCGCCGCGTGGCGTGAGTCCGCCGCCTGGGACTGGCTTTTCTCCAAGTCGCTCGGCGACCACCCCGCGCCGTCATTCCGTGCGAAGCCCGAACTTTCCGCGCCGCGTTCGGTCGGCAAATCGGCCGCCGAGAAGATGCAGGAGACAGTCGCCATCGACCTGACCGCGTCGAAATGCACGGCGAGTGCACCGGGCAAGGGGCGCGCCTCGCAGCCCGCGATGGCGGTCGACGGACTTGACGGCACGGCCTACGTCTCCGGTCGTCCAATGAAAAAGGGCGACTGGTTCGCGGTCGAATTTCCATCGCCCGTGGGCGGCGTCATTGTCGTCAAGACCGGCCACGCAGGCGCCGCGGCGAAGGACAAGCTCGCGAAGGGCCATGTGGAGGTTTCCACCGACGGGCTCGAATGGAAGCGTCGCGGACACTTCTCGGGAAAGTCCGGCGAGTGCGAAGTCAAGTTGCGGGATGACCTTGTCAAGTTCGTCCGCGTCCTGCCTGAGCCCGATTTACCGCGTGAACTTGTCGTCCGTGAAATCGCCGTGGTCCCGCAATGAAAATAGGCCGGGAAATTTTCGCGGCGGTCGCCCTTTGCTCATTGCTTTTCAATTTTCCCGCCCTGTTTGGTATCGCGCGGCAAACCCTTGCGCCTGGCGGTGACTTCACCCGCGATTTGGCGAGGCTTGTCCGCGACGCGCTTCCGGAAGGCGGTTCGGTTTGTCTTGTTTCGTCGGACGACAGCCGCGAGGCCTCGGTCGAAACGGCAATGCGGCAGGCAGTGGCCTGGGAGGTGGCGCCCGCGCCGGTCCCGCAGGGCGGCGCCGCGGAATGCGGACGGCTGGCGGACGCCGTGCTGTGCCCGTCCTGCGCCACCGGTGACATCGCGTGGCTGGCAAATCCCGGCAGCGGTTTTACCAAGGTTGGCGAGGCGATGGGGCGCGAACTCTGGGTTCGCGAAGGCGACGCCTCTGCGCGGCGTCCGAGTGCGGACGTCTCGTTGCGAACCGAACTCATCGGCCTTCTGCCTGTCGCCATAGTCGTCGTTTCCGGGTTGTTGGTGGGGGGGACGCCGGGAATGCTTCTGGCGGTTGTCGCGCATTCCCTGCTGGCAATGGCCGTGGCGCTTGGCGGAATCGCCTTTTCGCGTCCGCTGGCCTGGGGAATCGTCCCCCTTGCGGTGGCTTGCGCAGGGTTTGCGCGCCGGGGCGTTCCGCGAGACGGAGTGCGCCGCCTGGCCTCGCCGTCCGCTACGATTTGCGCCTGCCTTATATTCGCCGTGGTTTCCGGACTGGCGTTGGCGCACCGTTTCGTGCCGCCCTACGGACTCGCCGTGACGGGTGGCAAGGCTAAGGCGTGGTTTCTGGCGCAGGGGGCGCATCCGTCGTTTTTCGCGGACGCCGTCTGGCGTGTTTTCGAGCCGGCCTATCCGCCGGGATGCGCCGCGCAGGTTCTGGGCTGCTATGCCGCCGCGGGGCGGTGCGGTGATTTCGCCACGCAGCTGCTGACGTGCGTGTTCCTGGCGTTGCTTGCGGCCGCCGCTTTGGCGCAGATGCACGGGGCGTGGCGCAAGGTGTGGCTGGCGGCGCTCTTTCTGGCGCCCGCCTCGCTGATGGCCGCCGGGCAGTTCTATCCCGAGCCGCTCATGGCGCTTTGCGTGCTGGTCGGTTGGCTTTGCGTGGGGGAAGGCAAGTCCGTTCCCCTGGGGTGGTTCCTGCTCGGAATGTCAGGATGGTTCAAGAACGAGGGGCTGGTCTTTCTGTTGGCCGCATGGGTGGCCTGGCGGCTGGCGGACTGCCGCCGCGCGGACGTCCGCGACCTTTTGCTTGGCGCGGCGCTTCCCGTCGCCTGGCACATTGGCTGTCGCGCCGCCGGCGCACACCTAAACGGCTATGCCGCGCCGGGGCAAATTTCCGCGCTTCGCGGCGCACGGGCCGCCGCCGAGGTATTGCGCCGGGCTTTCCTCCGTCCGTGGGAGACGGTCTTCGCCTATCCCGCGGCGGCCGCCGCGGCGGTGTGGATACGCCGTCGTGGCGAGTTCCTTCCCCGGTCTTTCAAGGCCGCGCTTGTCTTTGCCGTGCTTTCGTTGTTGTCTTTTTGCGCAATCTACGCCTGTGGCGACGCGGCAACCGACTTGCAGTGGCATTTGCGGACGAGCCTGCCCCGCCTTTTGCTGACGCCGGCGTTGATTCTCGCCTGTGAAACCGCGTGGCTTGGCGAGACTTTTGGGGATTGACCGGTTCTTGCCGCGGCGCGGGCGGGAAACTTGTTGCGGTGGCCGGATGGGCTTATTCCCGCATCTTCCAGAGCAACCAGGCGGAGAGGGTCTTGGCATCCGAGATCGTGCCGTCGAGCATCGCCTTTTCCACGGCGTCTTCCGTGAAGAGCAGCGTTTCGACGTTTTCGTCCGGGTCGAAGTCCGTGTCGCCGGGCTTGTCTTCGACCTCGGCGAAGAAGAGGTGCAGCTGCTCCTCGGAATAGCCCGGGCAGGCGTAGATCGAACCCAGCGGCAGAAGTTGCTTCACGAGGTAGCCGCTTTCCTCGCGCAATTCGCGGTGCGCGGCCACGTCGGGCACCTCGCCTTCCTCCATGCAGCCCGCGGGAATTTCGATGTAGGCCTGCTCGATGCACTTGCGGTACTGGCGGGCGAAGACGAAGCGGCCATCCGGGCGTCGCGCCAGGATGGCGACCGCGCCGCGGTGGCGGACGCACTCCCTCACGGCCTTCCGGCCGTCGGGCAATTCGATGTCGATGATGTCCACGGTGATGGCGCGCCCCTTGAAGCCGTTTCTCACGCCCAGCGTCTTTTCGTGCAGGGGGGAGTTGGCCCCGCGCATCGCCTCGGTCCTGTTGTCTGCTTGCATAAACCTTGTCCTTTAGGTAAACTAATAAGGTTAGTCTTTTGCGCAAGTGTGATTTTAGCATAATTCCCGCCTTCGCGCCAACGACTGTCACACAAGAACCAGACAAGGAACAGCCATGTATACTTCATCCGACCTCCGCAAAGGCCTCAAGATCATGATCGACGGCCAGCCCTGGATCATCACCGAATTTGACTTCTCCAAGCCGGGGAAGGGCCAGGCGATCTACAACTGCAAGCTGAAGAACATGCTCAACGGCTCCACGATGAGCCGCAGCTACCGCAGCGGCGACCGCTTTGACAAGCCCGAGCTCGAGAATGTCATCGTCCACTTCTCCTACGAGGACGGCGGGGTCTATGTCTTCACCGACGAGAACTACGAGGAGGTGCGCGTCACCACCGACACGCTCGGCGACAGCCGCTTCTTCCTGATGGACGACATGGAGTGCGAGGCGCTCCTCTTCCAGGGCACGGTCATCGAAGTGACGCTTCCGAACTTCGTCGAGCGCAAGGTCGTGAAGTGCGACCCCGGCGTGAGGGGCAACACCGCCAGCGGCAAAGTCACCAAGCCCGCCACCCTTGAGGGCGGCTACGAGCTTCCCGTCCCGCTCTTCGTGACCGAGGGCGATGTCATCCGCATCGACACCCGCACGGGTGAATACACCGACCGCGTGAAGTCCTAAGGCACGGGACTCATCCAGATGCTCGCGAAGGTTTGCTCGGGAGCTGTCTTGGGCGTCGACGCCTACCCCGTCGAGATTGAAGTCAATTCGGGGTCGGGCGAAATCAACGTTGTCATCGTCGGCCTTCCCGACGCGGCCGTGCGCGAAAGCAAGGACCGCGTCTGGACGGCGATTTCAAACAGCGGCTTCGAGCCGCCAATGGGGCGGACGACCATCAACCTCGCCCCGGCCGATACGAAGAAGGAGGGCCCGAGCTTCGACCTCCCGATTGCGATTGGCGTCCTGCAGGCGGCGGAGGCCCTGCCCGTCCCCGCCTATTCGTTCGCGATGATCGGTGAACTGGCGCTTTCGGGCGAGGTCCGCCGGGTGAGGGGCGTCCTGCCGATCGCCATCGCGATGCGCGACGCCGGCATTTCACGCATTCTCGTCCCCGCCGGCAACGCCGAGGAGGCGGCTGTCGTGGACGGCATTGACGTGATTCCCGTCGCGTCGCTTTCCGAGGCGGCGGCCTACATCGCCGGCACCTGTCCGGTCGCGCCGCTGAAGCTTGGCCTTTCCGATGTCGCGGCGGAGAACCCCGCCGACGTCGGCGACTTCATCGACGTCCGCGGCCAGGAGAGCGCCAAGCGCGCCATTGAAGTCGCGGTTGCCGGCGGCCACAACATCCTGATGATCGGGCCGCCCGGCACCGGCAAGACGATGCTGGCCCGCCGGCTGTCGTCGATTCTCCCGGCGATGACGCTTGAGGAGTCCCTTGAGACGACGCGGATCCATTCCATTGCCGGGACGCTCGGCCCGCATCAGTCGCTCGTCGTCTCGCGGCCATTTCGCGCGCCGCACCATACGATTTCCGACGCCGGGCTTCTGGGCGGCGGCACGCATCCGATGCCGGGCGAGGTAAGCCTCGCGCACAACGGCGTCCTTTTCCTCGACGAACTCCCCGAGTTCCACCGCAATGTGCTCGAAGTCATGCGCCAGCCGCTTGAAGACGGCTTTGTGACGATTTCACGCGCCGCGGGGTCCGTGACCTTCCCCTCGCGCTTCATCCTCGTCGCGGCGATGAACCCGTGTCCCTGCGGCTATTACGGCGACCCGCGGCGCAACTGCAACTGCGGCGCGGCGCGCGTCCAGCAATACCGCAACAAAATCTCCGGCCCGCTCCTCGACCGCATCGACCTCCACGTCAACGTCTCGGCGGTGGGCTACGGCGACCTTCGGCAGTCCGCCCCGACGGGCAAGGACTCCGCCACGATGCGCGCCGAGGCGCAGCGCGCCCGCGCCATCCAGCAGGAACGGTTCCGCGCCGCAGGTCTTTCGATCGCCTGCAACGCCGCCATGGGCGCGCGGGAAATCAACCGGTTCTGCACGCTTTCAGGCTCGGCCGAGGCGATGCTGCAAAGCGCCATGACGGCGTTTTCGCTGAGCGCCCGCGCCTATTCGCGCATCGTCAAGGTCGCCCGTACTATCGCCGACCTTGAAGGCGCCGCCGAAATCGGCGAACTCCACGTCGCCGAGGCGATCCAGTACCGCCAGCTCGACCGCGGAATGTAGGAGCGAATGGAGAGTTGCGAGTTTGCCCAACCTTCAACCTCCAACCTCAAATCTGTCGGCATTTGGTATAATTGAAACTTCAACTTTACGGAGGAACTTATGGATCTCAAGGCAGCTTACAAGACGATTATGGACGACCACTTCACCCCGCGCATGGAGATTTCCTTCATCGACGGCGAGACGCGCCAGACCCTCGTCTACGAGAAGGTCTCGTGGGTGATTGACGGCGAGAAGAAGGGGCTTCGCTACGGCGAGAACCCCGGCCAGGAGGCGGCGGTTTACAAGCTTGTCAACGGCAACCTCGCGTTGGGCGACGTCCGCTCGATCGATGCCGGGCAGATTCTCGCTTCCGACCCCGAACTGCTCCAGTCGGGCAAGCACCCCGGCAAGACCAACCTGACGGACGCCGACAACGCCCTCAACATCCTCCGCTACCTCACGGACGCCCCCTGCGCGGTAATCGTCAAGCACAACAACCCCTGCGGCGTCGCCAAGGGCGCGTCGCTTGCGGACGCCTACAACCGCGCCAACCGCGCCGACCGCCTCGCCGCCTTTGGCGGTTGCATCGCGCTCAACCGCGAATGCGACCTCGACACCGCGCGCCTTATTTGCGAGAATTACGCCGAAGTCGTCGTCGCCCCCGAATTCGCCCCCGGCGTCATGGACCTCTTCGCCGAAAAGAAGAACCTCCGCGTCTTCCGCATCGGCAACATGAAGCGGCTCACCGACTTTGTCGCCAGGCGCGTCGTTGATTTCAAGTCGCTCATCGACGGCGGCATCGTCGCCCAGTGGTCGTTCGTCCCCGAGGCCCGCTCGCCCGAGAAGTTGATGCCCGCCGAGTGCGTCCGCAAGGATGGCACCGTCCACCGCATCAAGCGCCTTCCCACCGCGAAGGAATACGACGACCTCGTCTTCGGCTGGCTTGTCGAGGCGGGCGTCACCTCCAACTCGGTGCTCTACGTCAAGGACGGCGTCACGGTCGGCATCGGCACCGGCGAGCAGGATCGCGTCGGCGTCGCCGAAATCGCGCGCGACAAGGCCTACCGCAAGCTTGCCGACCTGATTTCGTGGGACAAGTATGCGACGCCCTACAACGACCTCGTTCTCAAGTTCGGCGACGACGGCGCGAAGAAGCGCGCCGAAATCGACGAAGAAGTCGCCGCGCGCAAGGGTGGGCTCCCCGGCTGCGCAATGGTCTCCGACGCCTTCTTCCCCTTCCGCGACGGTGCCGAAGTCGGCATCCGCGGGGGCATCACCTCGATCGTCCAGCCAGGCGGCGCCTTGCGCGACTGGGATGTCATCGACTGCTGCAACGATGCGGGCGTGGCGATGGTCTTCACGGGGCAGCGCTCCTTCAGGCACTAAAATTCCGCACCAAAAGACGCGGGACGGCAAAGGGGCGCGATGTTTTCCATCGCGCCCCTTTTGGGTAGAATGACTTTGTTCCTTTTTCCTCGCATTGGCGCGGGGAAAGCCGCGGTAACGCAGGATGTTCTTTCAAGACGGCGGATGCACATCGGACCGGGAAAAAAAGGAGACAGGGAAACCCACCCGGGGCCCAGTAAACATACGCAACACGTTGCGCATTAGTTGAGTTGTAAAATATCGATGAAAAAACAATTTGCATGAAATAAACATGAAAGTGAATGTGCAAATCCAAATATTGCAAAAGGTGAGAAAGTGTGGATGTTCTTCCAGTTATCATCCCAGCGTAAGATAGAGGGACAGTCCCCTTGTTGCAAAGCCTCACAATATTGTAAATTAAGCAAATTTAATCATGGTTGACTTTTTGGGGGTGATGCAATTGCCGGCACATGTCCGGGGACCTTTCGAACGACTCCTTGCGTAAAATGACGAGATTTGTAAAAATAAGTGCGTTGTCCGAATCGTTCCCTGTCGGCCGGGGGAGTGCAATTACTTTTCCAGAGGAAAGAGGTTTGACCATGGATTCGCTCAAGTTTTTGCCCTGCGCCATTGCCGGTGCAGTTGCGATTGCCCTTTCGGGTGTCTGCCAGGATTCGCCTGGGCTGGCGAGTTCGTCCCGCGGCGGGGACGAGCTGAGGAATTTGTCGGCGGCGATGGTCCCTATCCCCGGCAAGGACTACAGCCTGTGCAAATACGAGGTGACGCGGGGGTTGTGGGCGGTCGTGATGGGCGGCGATTCGCCCGACGCCGGCGAAGCGGAGAAGCCCGTCTACCAGGTCTCCTGGTTCGACTGTCAGAAGTTTTTGGAAAAGTTGAATGCGCTGGATCCGGGGCATGGCTATCGATTGCCGACGCTGAACGAGTGGGAACACGCCTGTCGCGCGGGAGGCAAGGGGGCATGCGGGAAATTGGCCGACGGGCGCGAGGCGGTCGTTGACGAGGTGGCCTGGTATGTCGGGAATGCTTCCGGCCGGGTGCAGAGGGTCGGGCAGAAGCTGCCGAATGCCTTTGGCCTCTACGACATGCTCGGCAACGCGAGTGAATGGGTGTCGACGGACGTCTGCGGCGACAGGTACTATCTTGGCGGGGAGAGCTGTAACCCGGCCGAATGGATGAGGTGGCGTGGCCGGAGTTGGTGCCATCCCTCGCACAGGAGCTGCGGGTTGCGCGTTTGCGCCGGCCTGTCGGCCGCGCAACGGGAGGCTGCGGGGAAAAAGGCCGCCGAGATGCGGGCCGAGGCGTTGCGGGAGCTACCGTCGACGATGGTGCCGATCCCCGGCAGGAGCTACAGCCTTTGCAAGTACGAGGTGACGCAGATCCTCTGGGAGGCCGTGATGGGCGGCAAGCCGTTGGCCTATGTGGGCGACGACCTGCCCGTGAGCGATGTCTCGTGGGACGATTGCCAGCAGTTCCTGGCGAAGTTGAACGAACGATGCCCTGGCCACGACTACCGCCTCCCGACCGAGGAGGAGTGGGAACACGCCTGCCGTGCGGGAAGCACGGGGAAGTTCGGTAATCTCGCCGATGGGCGCGAGGGAAAGCTCAAGGAGCTGGGGTGGTATCATGACAGTCCATACGGCACCCCTGACGTCTACCCCGTGGGGGCGAAAAAGCCCAATGCCTTCGGTCTCTACGACATGCACGGCAATGTGGCGGAATGGACCTCCACCCCGGTTGGAAGCGCGTGGGTCATTCGCGGCGGGGGATTGCGCAACGAGGCCGCCTGGTGCGAGGCGGGATGCCAAAATTTGGGCTACCACGATGTCCGCAGCCCAAATATCGGCTTCCGTCTCTGCGGCACGTTTTCCGCGGCGGAGCGCGAAGCGGCGTCCGCGATAACGGCTGCGGAACTGGAAAAGGCCGCTGCCGCCGAGGTGGATGCCAGAAGCGAGGCCGTGGAGTTACGGAAGACGGGCGACGCCATGCTGAAGAACTTGCAGAACCTCATGGTGCGGATTCCGGGTGGCGGCGTTTACATGTGCAAGTACGAGGTGACCCAGGGGGTGTGGGCTTCCGTGATGGGAACGGCACCTTCGTTCTTCAAGGGCGCCGACTTGCCGGTGGAAAATGTCTCGTGGGACGACTGCCAGGAGTTTCTGGCGAAGTTGAATGAAATATCTCCCGGCCACGACTATCGTCTCCCGACAAGGAAGGAATGGGAATACGCCTGCCGCGCGGGAAGCGAGGGGTTGTACGGGAGGCTGGCGGACGGCCGCGAAGGAACATTAGGCGAGTTGGCGTGGTACTACTGGAATTCTGACTCGAAGACCCATCCTGTCGGACAAAAGGCACCGAACGCCTTCGGTCTCTACGACATGCACGGCAACGTGGCGGAATGGACGTCGACGGCCACCAGGGAGCACAGGGATTGCTGTGGCGGCGGTTTCAGTTTTTGGGATGCCGAGTGCGCATCGGACATGCGCCGTTCGCCACTTCGCGACACGCACGACAAGTGCTTTGGTTTCCGCATCTGCTACAGTACCGCGTTGACCGAAGAGGAGCGGGAGGCACTCGAAAAGACCAGGGCGGAGGCCCGTGCGGCGGTTGAAAAAGCCATGGCGGAAGCAGTGGCGGCCTTGCCGTCGACGATGGTTCAAATTCCCGGCAAGGACTTCTGCCTGTGCAAATACGAGGTGACGCAGGCGTTGTGGGAGGCTGTGACGGGCGAAAACCCCGCGCGTTTCAAAGGTGTTGACAATCCGGTCAACAACGTTTCGTGGGATGATTGCCAGGCGTTTCTCGTGAAGCTGAATGAAATGTACCCTGGCCGCGATTTCCGCCTCCCGTCCGAGGAGGAGTGGGAGTACGCCTGCCGAGCGGGAAGCACGGGATGGTATGGCCTTGTGGCGGATGGCCGAGAAGGTGAGCTTGATAAAATAGCATGGTACAAAAGCAACAGCGGAGATAAGTCCCACCCCGTCGGGCAGAAGGAGCCGAACGCCTTCGGCCTCTACGACATGCACGGCAACGTGAGCGAGTGGACGACGACTGTCAATGGCTACCAGATGGTTTATCGCGGTGGAAACGCGTTTCAGGGGAGGGCCTCCTGCCGGGTTGACTTTGTCAACTCAGCGGGGCGGCGGTTCCGCTCCGACACTGTCGGGCTCCGCCTCTGCGGCAAGTCCATGCTGACCGACGAGGAGCGGGCCGCGATTGAGAAGGAAGAGGCGGAGGCCCGCGCGGCGCACGAGAACGTCCTGGCGGAAGCCCTGGTCACCCTGCCGTCGACGATGGTTCAAATCCCCGGGAAGGACTACTGCCTTTGCAAGTACGAGGTGACGCAGGCGCTCTGGGAGGCCGTGACGGGCGAAAATCCCGCGCGTTTCAAGGACGTTGACAATCCGGTCAACAACGTTTCGTGGATTGATTGTCGGGACTTCCTCAAGAAGCTGAATGAAATGTGCCCCGGCCGCGATTACCGACTCCCAACCGAGGAGGAGTGGGAGTATGCCTGCCGAGCGGGAAGCACGGGCAAATACGGTGCCCTCGCCGACGGGCGCGAAGGTACGCTTGATGAAATGGGATGGTACAACGACAATGCCAATAACCAAGTGCATGTCCCCGGGCTGAAAAAGCCCAATGCCTTTGGCCTTTACGACATGCACGGCAATGTCGGCGAGTGGACATCCACGCCCCAGGGGGATGATTGCATGGTCTGCCGAGGCGGTGACTTTGCGCACGGCGGAATCATTTGCATGGCCGGAGTTGACAAATTGTACGGGCTGGGGTACAGGAGCAACACGGTCGGGCTCCGTCTTTGCTGCAGGCCTGCGCCGTAGCCAACCTTCGTGTTCGTGCTTTTTTTGCCTCACGCGCGCTTTTAGAGTATAATAATACGCTTCGGTTTCGTTTGAAAATGTCGTTTCCGGTGGGGCATCCGCGCCGGGCGGTGTTTGGCTTAATGGCTTATTCGAGGTTTTATGTGGAATTACACTGACAAGGTCCTGGATCACTTTCGCAACCCCCGCAACGTCGGGAAGATCGAGAATCCCGACGGCACGGGAACCGTCGGCTCGCTCGCCTGCGGCGATTCGCTTACGCTGACTTTCAAGCTCGACGGGAACGGACGCATCGCGGACGTCAAATTCCAGACTTTCGGCTGCGCCTCGGCCATAGCGTCGTCGTCGGCGCTTACGGAGCTTGTGAAGGGCAAGACGCTTGAGGAGGCGGAGAAGATCACCAACAAGGAGATCGCCGACTACCTGGGCGGCCTCCCCGAGCAGAAGATGCATTGCTCCGTCATGGGCCGCGAGGCGCTTGAGGCGGCGATTCACAATTACCGCACCGGCGAGACGGTTGTCCGCGACCTCAAGGAGGAGAAGATCGTCTGCAAGTGCTTTGGCGTCTCCGAGGAGGAAATCGTCCGCGTCGCCACCGAGAACGGCCTGACGACCGTCGACCAGGTGACGCACTATTGCAAGGCGGGCGGCGCCTGCGGCCAGTGTCGCGGCGAGATCCAGGCGGTTCTCGACCGCCTCGCCGCGGAGCGCGCGAAGTCCGCCGCTCCCGCCGAGGCGCCGAGGAAACTCACGAATCTCCAGAAGATGAAGCTCGTCGAAGAGGTCATCGAGCGCGAAATCCGCCCGGCCCTCCGCCGCGACAGGGGCGACATCGACCTCATCGACATCGCCGGCGACAAGGTGACGATCGCCTTCCGCGGCATGTGCTCGGGCTGTCCGACGGCCGAGGTCACGCGCCGCGACTTCATCCAGGCCAAGCTCCGCGAGTTTGTCTCGCCCGAAATCGAAGTCGTCGAGGAGAAGGCGTAAAATGGCGGAAAAGCCCTTGGTTTACCTCGACAACAACGCCACGACGAGGATCGCCCCCGAAGTGACGGAGGCGATGTTGCCTTTCTTCACCGAGAAATGGGGCAACCCGTCGAGCATGCACCTTTTCGGCGGCCGCGTGATGGCGGATGTCGACGCGGCCCGTGCGCGCATCGCGGCCTTCATCAACGCCGACCCCGCCGAGATCATTTTCACAAGCTGCGGCACGGAGAGCGACAACACCGCCATCTACGGCGCAGTCGAGGCGCTCGGCCCCGAGACGACGCTGATCACCTCCAAGGTCGAGCATCCCGCGGTTCTCGGCCCCTGCCGCCATTTCCGCGACGCCCACGGCCACCGCCTTGTCGAAGTCGGCGTCGATGGCGGCGGCCACCTCAACCTCCACGAACTCGCCGCCGCGCTCGCGCTCCCCGGCCCCAAGGCCGTCTTCCTGATGTGGGCCAACAACGAGACCGGCGTGGTTTTCGAGATGGAGAAGATCGCCCGCATGTGCAAGGACGCCGGCGCCTTCCTGCATACCGACGCCGTCCAGGCCGCCTCGAAGATTCCGCTCGACGTCTCCAAGGTCCCGGTCGACACACTTGCCTTCGCCGGTCACAAAATCCACGCGCCGAAGGGCATCGCCGTGCTCTACGTGCGCCGCGGGACGCGTCTCCGCACCTACATGATCGGCGGCCACCAGGAGAATGGCCGCCGCGGCGGCACCGAGAACGTCCCCTACATCGTCGGGCTCGCAAAGGCCTGCGACCTCGCCGCGGAGCATCTTCGCGACACGTCCGGGATGGCGCGGCTTCGCGACAAGCTCGAGAACGGGCTTCTCGCCTCGTGCCCCGACGCCAGCGTCAACGGCGACCGTGCGGCGCGCGTCCCCAACACGACCAATGTCAGCTTCTCGTTTATCGAGGGCGAGGCGATGCTCTACCATCTTTCCGATCTCGGCATCTGCGCGTCGTCCGGCTCCGCGTGCTCGTCGGGCTCGCTCGAACCCTCGCACGTGATTCGCGCCATGGGCATTCCCTTCACGCAGGCCCACGGTTCGCTCCGCTTCAGCCTCAGCCGCTACACGACCGAGGCCGAAATCGACTACACGCTCGAGCACATGCCGCGAATCGTCGCCAAGCTCCGCGAGCTTTCGCCCTTTGTGGCGAAATAGGCGCCATGGCGGAACTTGTCCAGACCCCGGCGCCCGGCAGCCGTCTCCTTAGGTGCGCGGGAGACCGCCTCATCCTCTCGCTTTCCGTTCCGGCGGGTTTCGCCAAAGGCCGCGCCTTCGCGCGAACCAATATCGACGGCGTCTCGTGGAAGGACCTGCCGATGGCCCCGTCGGCCGCGCCGGGTTCCGATGGCGCCGCAACCTACGTGCTTGAGCTTCGTCCCCGCGCCGTCGGCGTCTTCGCCGCCAAGACTTATTTTCTGCCGGATGGCGCGAGCGAGCCCGTCTGGCCTTCGGGCGCCGACGTCCTTGTCAAGGTGGCGCCCGCCTGGACGCGCTGCGGTTGCTCGATTTATACGGCCTTCACCCGGCAATTCCGCGCCGACGACGGCCGCGCGGCCACCACCGCCTTGCGCGATGAGATCGCCGCCCTCGATCGCGCGGGCTATGCCGTGATTCCGCCTTCCGGGACTTTCAGAACCCTTGCGAAACGCCTCGACCACATCATCGGCGGGCTTGGCTTCAACATCGTCCAACTGCTGCCGGTCCACCCGGTGCCGACGACCTATGCGCGCATGGGGCGCTTCGGAAGTCCCTTCGCGAGCCTCGACTTCTACTCGGTCGACCCGGCCCTGGCGGAGTTTGACGAGTCCGCCACGCCGCTCGACCAGTTCGTGGAGCTGGCGGACGCTGTCCATGCCCGTGGTGCGCGCCTCTTCCTCGACCTCCCCGCCAATCACACCGGATGGGCCTCGACTTTCCACACGCACCACCCCGAATGGTTCCGCCGCAATGGCGACGGGTCGTTCCACTCGCCCGGCGCCTGGGGCGTCACCTGGGCCGACCTCGTGGAGCTTGACTACTCCCGCCCCGCCATTCGCGACGCCATCTCCGATGTTTTCCTCTTTTGGTGCGCCAAGGGCGTCGACGGCTTCCGCTGCGACGCCGGCTACATGATCCCGTGCGAGGTCTGGCGCCATGTCGTCGGGAAGGTCCGCGCGGTTTTCCCCGACACCGTTTTCCTGCTTGAGGGGCTTGGTGGCAAGCTCGAGGTCACGGACGCCCTCCTCTCCGACGCCGGGCTTGACTGGGCCTATTCGGAGATTTTCCAGCAGGGCAACCGCGATGCGCTTTCCTGGTACTTGCCGCCGGCTATCGGCCGGTCGGAGTCGTTCGGCCCGCTCGTCAATTTCGCCGAGACGCACGACAACAACCGTCTTGCCGCGAACGGCAATGCCTACGCCTCGATGAGGACGGCGCTCGCCGCGCTCCTGTCGCAGCAGGGGGCCTTCGGCATCACCGCGGGTGTCGAGTGGTTCTGCCGCGACAAAATCGACGTCCATGGAGCGCCGCCCCTCAACTGGGGCGCATCCGAAAACCAGTGCCGCCTCATTTCGCGGCTCAACGCGATTCTCGCCGCGCACCCGGCGTTCCAGGTTGGCGCACACCTTGAGATCGTGACGCGTGGCGCGGGCAATGTCATCGCCGCACTGCGCACGGTGCCGTCCCCGGCTGGAAGCGCCGCCGCCGAAGGCACCGTCCTCGTCGCGGTGAACCTCGATTGCGCAACCCCCGCGCGCGTCGAGTGGCCCGCCGGGTTTTTTGCCCCGCAAGTGGCCTGGGATCTTGTTTCCTCGAAGCCGGCATCGATTCTCGCCGCCGGCGAAACGGCGGCAATCGATCTGCCGCCAGGGGGCTTTGCCGCGCTCGTCCCCTCCGCCGACACGCTCCGCGCCGTCGAAACGCAGGAGGAGGCGCGTGTTCGTTCCGGTTGTGTTTCATGCGTCCCCGCTTCGCCGCAGTTTTCCGGCAGGGTTGTCGAGTTCGACTTCCCGCGCGATGCGCGGCGTACGGTAATGGTGCCGCCGGGCTTCGCCCTTCGCATCGCCAGTCGAAGCCCGTTCCGCGCCCTGCTCCTCGACGGCGAGGGGATGCCCGTGGCGTCTTGCGTCTCCACCCCCGCGGGCGCGACATTCGCCGCGTCTGTCGCGGTGCCGGCGGGCGACACGCGCCGCTTCTACACGCTGTCCGTGACATGCTATGGGGAGGAAACTGCGCGGACGCAATCCCCGGTGCTCGCACTGCCGTCTGCGGACAAGGCGGTGTTCAGCCTTTGCGCGGCTGGCGGACGTATTCGCGACGGCGAGGATGTTCTCGCCGTGCTGGCGAACCGCCGCGGCGCGATGGCGCAGGTCCGTGCCGCGTGGGGCGAGATCCGGAGCCAGTACGACGCCTTGCTTGCGGTCAACCCAGACCCGCGCGTCCCGGCGAACAAGCAGGTCTTCCTTGCGCGCTGCAAGGCGTGGGTGCGCCACTGCGGCTACTCGTTCGAGCTTGACGCCTCTTGCCTTGAGTCGTTCCGACTGCTTTCGGAACATGCCGCGGCGTGGAGGTTCTCCACGCCTGTCGGGCGGGGCGACACGGCCGTGGTCGAGGTTGTTCTCTGCCTCTCGGAAGGCGACAACCTCGCCACGCTGCGCTTCTCAATGCCGGAACTTCACCGCGCCGGAAACGAAAAGACTTCGGCGCCGATCGAGCTTGTGCTGCGGCCCGATGTCGAGGCGCGCGACTTCCATGGCCCGACGCTGGCCTACGCGGGCGCCGAGCAAGTCTATCCGGCCGCGGTGCGCACCTTGCCCAACGGCTTCGATTTCGATCCTCCCGGGTGCATCGCCTGCGGTCTTCGCCTGCCGGACGGCACATTCCACAAGGACGGCATCTGGTCATATTCGGTGCCGCATCCTGTCGAGGCGGAGCGCGGTCTCTCCCCGACGGGCGACCTCTATAGCCCCGGATGGTTTTCGATTCCGCTTGTGACTGGGCGGAGCGTATGTCTCGTCGCGGGCGAAACCTCCGTCGTCGATGCGTTTTGCGCGGGGAATGGCGATTTCGGCGGTGCGAATGCCGCAGACGCCATGGGTGCGCCATATGGCGACACCATACGGTTGGGCGATTGGCTGGCGTCGAACCCCGCCCGGCTTTTCGTCGCGGACAGGGACGACCTCAAGACTGTCATCGCCGGCTACCCGTGGTTCCTTGACTGGGGCCGTGACACGCTCATCGTGCTCCGCGGCCTGCTCGCCGCCGGCGAAACCGACACGGCCCTCGCCATCCTGCGCGAGTTCGGCCGGTTTGAGGAGGGGGGTACGCTCCCCAACATCATCCATGGATCGACAATCGGCAATCGCGACACCTCCGACGCGCCGCTTTGGTTCGTCGTCGCGGCCGGCGACGCGATGGCGCTTTGCGGCGACAAGGCCGTCGCCTCGCTTGATTGTGGCGGACGCCCCCTTGGCGAGGTGATGTCCGCCATTGCGCGCGGCTACCTCGCCGGCACGCCCAACGGCATCAAGGTCGATTTGGAAACCGGGCTTGTCTTCAGTCCGTCGCATTTCACGTGGATGGATACGAACTACCCGGCCGGAACTCCGCGCGCGGGTTACCCCGTCGAAATACAGGCTCTGTGGATCGCGGCGCTTGCGACTATTCGCGAAAGGCTCGGCGTCCGCGACTTCGAGGCGGTTGAGCGCAAGGCGCGTGAATCGCTGGTCAAGTACTATGTCCTGCCCGAAGGCTGGCTCGCCGATTCGCTCCGGGTTCGTTCCGCTGTCTTTGAGCCGGCGTCCGCAGCCACGCCGGAGGATGCGCTGCGCCCCAACCAGTTGCTTGCCGTGACGCTTGGCGCACTCGACCCGCGCGGCGAGACGGCGCGGGCCGTTGTCGCGGCTACGGCTTCGCTTCTCGTGCCCGGCGGGATTCGGTCGCTGGGCGACCGCGCCGTCAACGTGCCGCAGCCGGTCTGGAACGGCGACCGTCTGCTCAACGACCCGATGAAGCCTTATTGGGGCCGCTACGAAGGCGACGAAGACACCCGCCGCAAGCCAGCCTACCACAACGGCACGGCGTGGGGATGGCAGTTCCCGCTCTGGTGCGAGGCCTGGGCGCTCGCGGGCGGGGAGGAGGCGCGCGAACCGGCCCGCGCGGTTCTCGCCTCGGCGGCGGCGCTGCTGGAGACGGGGTGCCTGGGGCAGCTCCCGGAAATCCTCGACGGCGATTCGCCGCACATCCAGCGCGGTTGCCTGGCGCAGGCCTGGAGCATTTCGGAGTTGCAGCGCGTGTGGCGCGCGCTGGATCGGTGACGGCAGATTGTAAAGCATCCAAACAGGAGGCATGCCAATGAACAGGATCGTGGAGAAAAAGCGGCTTTCGGAACTGGTCTACGTGATGAAGGTCGAGGCGCCGCTCGTGGCGGAAAGCCGCAAGCCCGGGCAGTTCGTCATCCTCCAGGTCGATCCGGAGTGGGGGGAGCGCATTCCGCTGACCATTGCGGACGCCGATCCCGCCGCCGGAACCGTCACGATAGCCTTCCAACCCGTCGGCTACTCGACGAAACTCCTCGCGGCGAAACAGGTCGGCGACATGCTCCCCGCCTTCCTCGGTCCGCTTGGCAATCCATCGGAAATCGAAAACTTCGGCCATGTCGTCTGCGTCGGCGGCGGTTTTGGCACCGCGCCGCTTTACCCGATTGTCGAAGGGCTCAAGAAGGCGGGCAACAAGGTTACGGTCATCATCGGCTACCGCAGCAGGTCGCTCATCATCATGGAGGACGAAATGCGCCGGATGGCCGACGAGGTCGTCGTGATGACGGACGACGGCTCGTATGGCCGGAAGGGGCTTGTGACGGAGCCGCTCAAGGAACTTTGCGAGTCGCCCTCCCCGCCTGACCGCGTCATCGCCATTGGTCCGCCCGTGATGATGAAGTTCTGCGCCGAGACGACGCGCCCCTTTGGCATCAAGACCGTCGTCTCGCTCAACACCATCATGATCGACGGCACCGGCATGTGTGGTGGATGCCGCGCGACGGTCGGCGGTGAGACGAAGTTCGTTTGCGTCGACGGGCCCGAATTCGACGCCCACTTGGTTGATTTCGACAACATGATGAAGCGGCTCAAGGCCTTCGTCCCGCAGGAGAAGGCCATGCTTGAAAGGCACGTCTGCAATCTTCAGGTGGCGGCCGACAAGCTTGCGGCGCGGTAGCGGAAGGAGCATGCTGTAATGACGACGAAGGAGAAAATGGCGGTTCCCGCACAGGAAATGCCCAGCCAGCCGCCTGCCGAACGGCGGCGCAACATGGGCGAGGTCGCCCTTGGCTACACCGCCGAAATGGCCCGCGCCGAGGCGAGCCGCTGCCTGAACTGCAAAAACGCGCCTTGCATGACGGGTTGCCCCGTGAAGATTCGCATTCCCGATTTTCTCGCGAAGGCGGCCGAAGGCGATTTCGACGGCGCCCTCGCCGTCATCCGCCAGAGCTCGCTTCTTCCAGCCGTATGCGGACGCGTCTGCCCGCAGGAACGCCAGTGCCAGGCGGAGTGTACGCTTGGCAAGGCGCTCAAGGACGTCGGCAAGGCGGTGGCGATCGGGCGGGTGGAACGTTTCTGCGCCGACCAGCGGCGCATGGTTGGCGGAGGCGATGTCGCCGCGACCGCGCCGAAGACCGGCAAAAAAGTTGCCGTCGTCGGTTCCGGGCCCGCGGGCATCACGGTGGCGGCGGACTGCGCCCGCGCCGGACACGACGTCACCGTTTTCGAGGCGCTCCACAAGCCCGGCGGCGTGTTGGTTTACGGCATTCCCGAGTTCCGCCTCCCCAAGGCAATTGTCCGCGAGGAAATCGAAGGACTTAAGGCGATGGGCGTCAAGATCGAGACGAACTTCATCGTCGGCCGTACGCGGAAGATCGCGGATCTTCTCGGCAAGGACGGCTTTGACGCCGTCTTCATCGGCACGGGCGCGGGGTTGCCGAAGTTCATGGGCATTCCGGGCGAGAACCTCGTCGGCGTTTACTCGGCCAACGAGTACTTGACGCGTGCGAACTTGATGAAGGCCTACGACGCGGAGCACGCCCATACGCCGGCGATTACGTCGGGCAAGGTTGTTGTCCTTGGCGGTGGCAATGTCGCGATGGATTCCGCCCGCATGGCGCTTCGTCTGGGCGCGGAGGAGGTGCACCTCGTCTATCGCCGCACCGAGAAGGAAATGCCGGCCCGCGCCGAGGAAGTGCTTCACGCCAGGGAGGAGGGCGTCGCCTTCCACATGCTTGAGAACGCCGAGGAGATTCTCGGCGATGAAAACGGACGTGTTTGCGCGGTCAGGTGTGTGCGCTTTGAATTGGGCGAGCCAGACGCCTCGGGTCGCCGCAGTCCGGTTGAAATCCCCGGAAGCGAATTCACGATTGCGGCCGATACCGTCGTTGTCGCGATTGGCAACGGCTCCAACCCGTTGGTCTCGCGGACGACCGAGGGACTCGCCGTCAACAAGCGCGGCAACATCGTCGTCGATGAAAAAGGACGGACGTCCGTCGAAGGTGTTTACGCGGGCGGCGACATCGTCCTGGGGGCTGCGACTGTCATTCTCGCGATGGGCGAAGGACGGCGCGCGGCGGCCGCGATCAACGAATACCTGGCGTCGAAATAGGGGGCTTTTTATGGATGGGAAAGGAACGGCGCTCGTCACGGGCGGTGCGCGCGGCATTGGTCTTGGAATCTCGAAGGCTCTTGCGGCGAAGGGCTTTTCGGTTGCGGTGTGCGGCCGCAGCGATGCCGCGAAGGTGGTGGACGCGATGGCGTCGATCCGTGCCTTTGGCGTGACGGCGGAGTATTACCCGTGCGACGTCTCCTCGGCGGAGGACCGCGCCGCGATGCTGGCCGCCGTCGAGGCGCGCTTCGGAGTGCCGGACGTGCTTGTGAACAATGCGGGCGTGGCGCCGGAGGTGCGTGCCGACGTTCTTGAGATGACGCCCGAAAGCTTCGGGCGCGTCATGCGCGTCAACCTAGAGGGACCTTTCTTCCTGACGCAGGCCGTTGCCAGGCGCATGATTGCCGGCGGGGACGCGGGGCGTTTCCGTTGCATTGTCAACACCGGGTCGGTATCGGCCGACTATGCCAGCGTTACGCGTGGCGAATATTGCATGTCGAAGGCGGGCGTCGCTATGGCGACGAAATTGTGGGCCTGGCGGCTTGCGGAGTATGGAATCTCCGTCTACGAGGTACGGCCTGGCGTGGTGCATTCCGATATGACGGCCTGCGTCACCGCGAAGTACGACAAGATGATTGCCGAGGGTCTTACGCTCCAGAACCGCTGGGGAGAGCCGGAAGACGTGGGTCGCGCGGTTGCGTCGCTTGCGTCGGGGGATTTTGCCTATTCCACGGGGCAGGTCGTCAATGTCGATGGCGGCATGAC
>JAZQOA010000020.1:0-27796 GCA_045627605.1 Kiritimatiellia bacterium
CCCCGCCCCTCTCCATTACCGCAACAAGGTCGTCTTCCACGCGCAACGCGGCGCCATCGGCTACCTCGGCGACGACAACCGGACGGTCGTCGACATCGAGTCATGTCCGCTCGCCAACACCGCGATAAACTTCGTCTGGTCGCGGATGCGCGACCGAATGCGGCAACAGCTCAAGGATGGCGACACAATCACCTTCCGCCACACCGAAGCAGACGGTGTCGCCTCGTGGGTCAACCGCGCACCGCAAGACGCCCCGTGGCTCACCGAGAAAAGCGCCGCCGGGGAGTTGACGCTCCCGCCCGACGCCTTCTTCCAAGTCAACCCGCAAGTCGCCTCCGCGCTCGTGGGGCAAGTCAGGGACTGGCTGCGCGAAGCCCGCGAAGAAAGCGGCGCCGACCTGCTCCTCGACCTCTACTGCGGCGTCGGCGTCTTCGCCCTCGCCGCCGCCAGCCTCGGTTTCTCGAAAATCATCGGCATTGAGAGCGGACGCTCCTCCATCGCCGCCGCCCGGCGCAACGCCACGCGACTCGGCATTGAAAGCACGGTCTTCGGCTGTGGCACGGTCGCAGACGCCGCCAAAGCCCGCTTCGGCGGCGCCGACCTGACCCCCGCAATCGCCGTCGCGGACCCCCCGCGCAACGGCATGGAGCCCATCGCCGTGGAGACACTTGCCCGCTCGTCCCTCAGGAACTTCATCTACGTCTCCTGCGACCCGGCCACGCTCACGCGCGACCTCGCCACGCTTGCCGGCGCGGGCTTCTCAATCCGCCGCGCCCGCATGTTCGACATGTTCCCCCGCACCCTGCACTTCGAATCGGCGCTCTGGCTCTCGCGTTCCTAACTCACGCACAAGACATGCCCAGGCGCTTCCTCAAATTCGACCGCGTCACATTCGCCTACCCCGGGATGCCCGACCCGCTCCTCGAAAATGTCGAGGCATACTTCCCCGAAGGCGAATGGACCGGTATCGTCGGCGCCAACGGCTGCGGCAAGACGACCCTCCTCAAGCTCGCCGCAGGCGAACTCGAACCATCGGACGGCAAAGTCATCGGCTTTGGCTCCGCCCGCTACGTCGTCCAGCGCACCGATTCCCCGCCCGAGGACTTCGAGGACTTCATCTATGCCGCCGACCCCGTCGCACTGGGATGGAAGCGCAAGCTCGCCATCGGCGACGACTGGGCGGAGCGCTGGGACACCCTCAGCCACGGCGAGCGCAAGCGGGTCCAGATCGCCGCCGCGCTCTGGGGCGAGCCAGACGTCCTCGCCCTTGACGAGCCCACCAACCACCTCGACGGCGGCGCCAAGGCCCAGCTCCTCGCGGCGCTCAGGGACTTCAAAGGCGCCGGATTCATCGTAAGCCACGACCGCGCCTTCCTCGACGCCCTCTGCTCGCAATGCCTCTTCATCTTCCCGCCCAAAGCCACGATGCGCCCCGGCGGCGTGACGCAGGGACTGGAGGAGGACCGCAAGGAGCAGGACTTCAACCGGCAGCGCGACATCAGCGCGAAGACGAAGTCGCGCACCCTTCGCGAAGCCGCGCAGACGCGCCTTGAACTCGCCGAGCAGCTCGCCGCCCGCAACAAGGCGGCGCGAAACAAGAAGATCCCCGCCAACGACCACGACGGACGCGCCAAGCGCAACCTCGCTAAACTCACGGGGAAAAACTCGTGGGCGGTCACGCAGTCGTCGGCCATCGCCAAAAGGGCCGCCAAGGCCGAAGCCTCACGCAAGGACTTCAAGCCGCGCAAGGAGTACGAGATGGGATTCTGGGTTGGCGTCGGCGAGAAGTCGGCGCGCAACGCGCTTGTCGCGCTTGAACCCGGCACACTTCCCCTTGGTGACGGACGTTCCCTCGCCTACCCCGAACTCCGCATCGCGCCCGACGACCGCATCGCCATCACGGGCGACAACGGACTGGGCAAAAGCACGCTCATCCGCCACCTGCTCAAGTCCGCCAACGTCGCGGACGGCAAACTGCTCTCGATCCCGCAGGAAATCTCCGAAGAGGAATCGCGCAAAATCCACGCCGAAGTGAAGCGACTCGGCAAGGAAGAGCTTGGGAAGGTGATGACAAGCGTCAGTCGGCTCGGCTCGCGGCCGGGGCGTCTGCTTGAAAGCGAATGCCCAAGCCCCGGCGAAATCCGCAAGATTCTGCTGGCGCTCGGCGTCAACCGGGGACTCCACCTGCTCGTCATGGACGAACCCACCAACCACCTCGACCTTCCAAGCATCGAGTGCCTTGAGGACGCGCTTTCGGAATGCCCGTGCGCCCTGGTCATCGTCAGCCACGACACGCGCTTCGTCGAGCGCCTGTCGAAAATCCGCTGGCACCTCGTGCCCCAAGACGCCGACACCATCCGTCTCGACATCGTCCGGGCTTAGAAAAAGAATTTCCCCTGTTTTCCGGCGGGAATGGTCGCCAAGCCAAGACTTCAAACTGCTCAGGAATACATCAGCCTTTAAGCGCCCGTTCGGCGAAATCGCAGACGCGGTCAACGGAAGGGTCATCCGTCAATTGGCGCAGGAAATCCCGGCAGGAAGCAAGATGGCCGCGTTCAACGCAAAGGCGACGGGACGTCGGGTAGTGAAGACCCGTCACCATCCACCCGACCTGGATCAGGACAAAATCCGCAAGAACCTTGATTTCGCCATAGTCAACGGGAAGTCCCCTTTCAACGAGATCGACCACGGTTGGCGAAGGCGGGGCAAACGCCTCGAGATTCCAGAACTCCCGCGTGCCCTTGCGCCAGTCGGAATGGGCGACCTGCTCTTCGCGCACGCGGAAAATATCCAGCTTGTCGGCGTCCCTGACGGCATGCGCAACGACCATCGACAAGGCGTCCATGCCTTCGGGAAGCTCCCGGCGGTTGTGGAGGAGAATGCCGTCGAGGATGGCCTGGCGGACAGCCGAATCGCCCGTTTGCCCAAAGGAATCAAGCCAACCGCGCTCCTTCACGATGTCGTGCGAGAAGGCAGCATGGTCAATGCTCTCCGCGTCGCGGAAGGTATTGAACCGCCGGAGTTGCTCGTAGCGGCCCGTGTCATGCAGCAGGGCCGCGGCGAGAACCGCCTCGCGCGTAACCGCATCGAAACGTTCGCCGTCGGCGATTAGCTCCGCGTTGCGCACGACGTGGGCCGTATGAATGCGCTTGAGCTCCATCATCGCGGGCAGTTCGCCATTCGGCAGGCGATAGCCATCCACATGGCGGTTGTATGCCGCCGTCAATTCACGGAGATTCATGTTCGCCCTGTTACCTGACCAGAATGCAAAGTCCACCAGTCTGATTCTCGTAGCATCCGGCGTCCACGCGCCTTCCGTGAAGCCGCGGCAGTCCTGCAAGATCGGCAGGATGGTCTACGCCTGCCCAGACCGAGTTGTCACCGATGCCGACCGCAGGCGAGGCGGAAGAAAGGCGATAGTCGCCCTTCTGCGACCCGCAGAACTTCGCGTCAACGCCCCACAGCGAGGAGAGGAACGTCGTCGCCGTCACGCCCGCCGCCTCGACGCCGAGCCCGTTGCCGCAGACGAGCGTGTTCCAGATCCGCGCCGACGACGACTCGAGGTTGAGTCCGGCGACGGAATCGCCCGTCTCCGCCGTGCAGGCGTTGCCAGCGACCGTGCAGTTGACCATCTGCGCCGAATTCGAGATCCGGACGCCCGCCACGTTGAACGAGTCGTTCGTCACCACGTTGTCCGCCACCAGGCAGTTCGTCATCTTGCCGCCCTTCAGGTCCACGCCGCCCGTCCATCCCGCCTTGCCCTTGGTCGAGCTGGTGTTCCGCACGACCGCGCAGCGCTCCATCAGGCCCGCATTCATGCTGATGAAACCGTTGCGGCTCGCATTGACGTTCTCGTGCCGCGTGTAGTTGCCGCAGACAACGCAGTCGCGCATGACCGACTGGGAGCTCTCGAGCACGATGACGCCCGTGCCGTTGTCGATCTCCCAGGTCGAGTTGTTGACGATCCGGCAGCGCTCCATCGTCGCCGCCCCGATGCGGAGGAGCCCCGCCGACTTCGGCCACATGGAGGCGACGAGTCCGCTGTTGGTGACGACCGAGTCAACCATTGCGCCGCCCAGCAGCGCCACCGCCGGCTGTCCGTAGCTCTGTCCCGTGCGGCAGCCGCTGACCCAGCAGTTCGTCACGGTACCCGCCGTGACGTGCAGCGCACCGCCGCGATCCTCCGACGCCGTGACGCCGGTCGACCCCGTGAGCGTCACGCCCGACAGGACGGCACGGTCGTTCCCAACGAACAGCCCGCCGCACGGCGTCGACGACTTGAACTTCAGCACGACCCGCGTCGGATCGGCGTCGTTGCCGACGATCCGCACCGGCTTCGCGATGTCGCCGATCGAATTCCAGAGCCCGCCGACGTTCACCGTCTTCAGGTTCGCGTACGTGCCGTCGGCGATCCGCACGACGCCGTCCCTCGTCTCGCTGGAGCCGACCGCCTCGAGCGCCTCGCACAGGTTGCTCGTCGCCTTCTCCCAGTTGTCGTACGGATACGTCCCGCTGCCCGTAAGCGACACGAAGACGGTCTGCGGCTGGATCTCGACCGGCACCTCCAGCGACGCGCTGGCCGTGCCGCCTTCGAACGTCGCGACGACCGACGCCTCCAGCGGCGCGCCCAGGACGTACATCGCGTCGCCCGGCTTGAGGACGAGCCGCCCCGAATCGGTCTCGACCACCGTCGTGGCGCCGCCCGCCGCGAGCGTCCAGGCGGCATGCGTGATGACGATGCCCGGAACGGACGGCTCCGCGACGATCACCACGTCGTCGCCGTCCAGCACCTTCGCCTTCGCAGTCGCGATGCGCACGGCGATCTCGTCCTTCGTCACCTCGTATGCGCCCATGTCGGGATAGTCGTTTCCGGCGCGGCCGTAGGCGGGACGCTTCTCGCCGCGCAGGTCGTCTCCGGCGAGGTTGTAGCCGATCTTCGCCGCATTGCGCGCGGGCGAGCCGCCGTAGAGGATGAAGCCGACGTAGTCCGCGATGTCCGCCGGCACCTGCGGCAGCGGATCGGTCGTGTGCTCCAGCAGCGGATCGGCGGAGATGTTGCCGTTCGCGTCGTTCGCGCCCGCCTCGGGATAGTCGGAGAAGTACGTCCGCTCGGACAGGATGGCGTTGGACACGTTGTCCGCGATGACCGAGCCGTAGATGCGGCCGCTCGTCTGCTTCACGCCGGCGACGCCCGACGCCGTCGTGTTGCCGACCACCGTCACGTGCCGCAGCTCCGCTTCGCCCGACACGTAGACGCCGCCCGCCGAATTGACATTGCGCGACGAGCACCCCGTCACAAGGACATTGCGCATCAGGGCCGTCCCCAGCAGATAGGCGCCGCCCGCGCTCACGGATTCGGTCTGGTTGGCGGTGCCGGAAACGACGCACCGCTCGAGGATGCCCCCGGACGCATAGATCGATCCGAAGAAATTGTAGCCCTTCGTCGGATTCGTCCGCCCGCCGCGGATGAGCGAATTGCGGACGAGGCCGCCCTCCATCCGCAGGTTCGGGGCGTAGCCCTTGTCCTTGACTTCCGGTCCGCCATTGTCGGCGATTACGCACCGCTCGACGAGGCCGCCCTGCACCCACACGCCGCCGCAGCCCTTCGAGTAGCCGGAGACGTTGTTGTTCGTCACGAACGAGTCCGTCATCGTCGCGCCGCAACCGAGCACCATCGTCGGCTTGCGGCCGAGATACTTGCCGGACGTGGTCGCGCCCGACTTCGTCACGCGGCAGCGGACGATGTGCCCGTACGTCGCATGGAACGCCATGCCCCAGCCGATGTTGTTGTCGTCCTCGTTGAGTCCGCCGTTGTGCCCGGTGATCGCGAGATCCGTCACGTAGGCGTCCGGATGCTTGAGCACGATGCCCTGGGCGTTGTAGCAGGTCGAGCTGAGCCCGCGGCAGACGAGCACGGTCGACGCCTCGCCGTCGCCCACGATCCGCACCGCCTTGTCGACGATGCCCAGCGCGGCGATCGTCGCGACGCTCGGATTTTGCACGGGCGTCATCTCCGTGTGCTCGCCCGCCAGAACGCGGATGAGGTCGCCGTCGACCGCCACCGCCAGCGCCTTGGAAAGCGACTTGAAGGCGGTGTCTTCGCTCGTCCCCTCGGCGGTGTCGTCGCCCGTCGTCGAGACATAGTAGGTGTGCAGCGGCACGAATGCGTCCTCCTGCGCGGGAAGCGCCGCCACCGTGATGTCGTTCACCGCCTCTCCCGCCGCGCCGATCTCGGTGAAGCCCGGCTGCGTCGCCTGGTACTCCGCCTTCACCCAGTCGGCGTCCGACGCGACGCCGCGGTAGCGCACCTCGTCCCACACCGACCGCCAGCCCTTGTAACTCGCCGAGTTCGCATTGCCGAGCGAAAGCGGGTGCGCATTGTCCGCGAGCGGCTTGTCGAGCGTCGCCGACTTCGTCAGGACGCCGTTCTCGTACATCTTGATCGACGTGCCGTCCGCCACCATCGCGTAATGGCGCCACGTGCTGTTGGCGCTCGCCGTCATCGTCAGGCCGGAGGGGTAATTCTGATTGCTGGTGTTGCCCGTGTAGTAGAGCTTGCCGCCGTCCTCCCACGCCCATCCGCCCGCATCGTAATAGATGGTCCGCTTGCCGAAGCCGAAGCAGTTGCCCGTGCCGCCGCTGACCGTACCGGTGATCTTGAGCCAGAACGAGACGGTGAAGACGCCGTTCACGGCCATCTTCGGATTATGGTCGACCATCAGCTGGGTGCGCCCCGCGCTGCCGAGCGCATTCGCGCGGCCCGTGCCGCTCTTGCCCGCGGTGCCGACGGACGACGCGACGTCGCCGACCGCGCGCATCGCCAGCCCGTTGCCCGCCGAGTCGCGCACGTCGCCCGCCGCCTCGCCGCAGTGCCATACGCCGATGTGCCCCGACGACCGCCAGACCGAGCCGTCGCCCTGCGAAACGGCCTCAGACGCGGAAGGATCGCCCCAGCACATAATGAACGTCGAGCCCTTTTTCATCTCGGGCAAAAGCACCCAGACGATCGACTCCCCGTCCGGATTCCACTCGTCGATCTCATGCCGGAGCGCCGTACCGTCCGCCAGCCTGAACCGCAGGTCCGCGCCCTCCGGCGCACAGTCGGCGTAGCTGAACCCGTTCCCCTCCGCGAGCCGCACCGACACGGGAAAGTTCGTGAGCGTCACGCCCTCGTCGCACCCGACAACCGTCACCGACGCCTCCTTCGACGTCGCCGCGTCCACTGCGCCGGCGAAGGCCAACGCCAGAGCCAGTAAAAACGATCCGCAAAAGCGGGATACGCGCCTGTTTCCGGCCAAATGGCCGTCGTCAAGAATTGATGTCTCCATCGTGCATTTACCTCGTCAATCAAAAGGACCGCCCTCGGCCAATGCTCCCGCGAGCCCCAGCCTCTGGCATTTCAAAGTCACCCGCTGGAAAAGGCATCATTTCGGCCCCTCAGCAGAAGGCTATGATTTGAGCGGTACTATAATTATTACAAACTGATGACTTAAGCGCAAGCGAACTCCCGAATTTGTCCGCATTTTGCCGACATCACGAGACATCTGCTTCAAGAAAAACGACTCGACGGCGGCCAGGACCTGGCCGCCACAAGAGGATGCGCCCCCCTCCGGCGACAACAGCAAGGCGATGGTCAGTCAAGGAAGATTGGATTGCTCCAGGCATACTTGCCGTCGGCGTCGATTACTTCAATCCGGACATACTTGTACGGTCCAGGCCAGCCACAGGCGAGGTCGAACTCGGCCTGCCGGAGATTGGCGTCGGCGGAACGCACGATCCGCGTCGGATGGCAATCGGAATGCAGGCGCACCTTAGCCGCAGGTGAACACTCGACGAATGCCTTGCCGTCCTCGACGAAGAAATCGTGGATTTCAGGGCCGCACGACGAGTAGAAGCACCCATTGCGAAGGGCGTCGAGAATTGACGCGACGTTGTTTTCCGATGCTACGCGAACCCAGCCGTGGCAATGCTGGGAGGCGGCATGGCCGTCGTCGGTTGCGACTCCGAATATCCGTATGTCCTGGCCAAGCAACTCGTCCCAATAGGCAGCATCCACATCCATGTCGTTGTCGATTGCGCAACCGGAATTCCAGACTTCCATTGCAAAATTGCCTTTAAGGCGCTCGAAATAGCGGGCGGGCGTGGAACTCCATTCCGGGTGGCAGAGGATGGTAAGCTGTCCATTTGCATGGAACTTGTCGAGATAGCCCTGGTATTCCTCCTGGGTGTGCGCGGTGCCGCTCTCAAACGTTTGGTCCTGGACATAGGGATTACCCTTTTCCGGTCCGAGGCAGACCGTATGCCAGCAGCGGAAGCCCTTGCCACGTTCAAAAGTGTCGTCAAATTCCATCCCGGGGACAATCGTCATGGAAGTTTCCGGGGCGAAATTCTCAAAATTGTAGCGCCGGTGATCGGTAATGGCGAGGAAATCGTAACCATTTCGGGCGTGAAGACGAATCACCTCGTCTGGCGCGACCGCACCGTCGGAACGCGTCGTATGGCAATGAAGCCCGCCCTTGAGCATCTTGACGCCCTTATCGGAAAAAGCTTGTTGACGAATCATAAACAACTCCTTGTGAAATTTCCGCCCCCGGGGGAAACTACACCTTGAAGGGCTTGAATTCCTCGCCGTCGCCAGCAAAGAACTTGCCGAAGAACTCGTAGTATTCGAGACGGAGCGCCTGGATTGCCGCGACCATGCCCTCAAGCACGATGGCGAGCGCATTGCCGGCAATGATGACGAGAAGGCGGCCGAGGCCCGTGGGATCAACCTTCGAGACGCCGTCCGCCATCATGAACGTGGCCATCAGCACCGCCGCATGGCTCAGCGCATAGGCGGCGAGACGGACGAAGCTGATGGTGTTGGCCATGTAGCTCAACACATTTTCGAAAGTGCCGATGCACGCCTCCATAAAGGACTGCCCGACGCCTTCGCCCTCGGCTCGTTTTTTGGAGAGGGCAAGTTTTACGGGCTTGTAGAGCGCCCATGCCACAAGCGGCACGACAACGACAAGCGCGACCGCGACGCCGCTGAAACAGGACTTGTTCGTTGCAAGCGTCTTGATCGCCAGTCCCAGCACGCCCCAGTAGAAGAGTGCGCCGACGACGCCGAACCCGCTGAAGAACGCCCCGCCCCAGTCGCCCTTCCGGATGCGGTTCACGACATTAAGGACGATGCCCGAACTGATGACCAGGACGCCGCAGGCGACCGCAAGCTTCATGATGCCGGGGGCGTCGTTGAGCGGTTCTTTCCAAAGCGCAAACTTCTGGAAACTCGGCAAACCGAAAAAGCTGCCGTAAACTGCGCCGAAGAGCATGCTCGCCCCGCCCGCCATGGCGACAAGCGCGCCGACATCCCTGGACTTGCCCTGCTTCGCGGTCAGCACCGTGGCAAGGCCGGCGAGGACAAGCACAAGCCCGTGGCCGACGTCACCGAACATCATGCCGAACATCAGGAGGTAGGTGATGGCCACGAAAAGCGTCGGCTCAAGTTCGTTGTAGCCGGGCATGCCATAGCCGGCGACGAGCATTTCGAAGGGACGCAGGAACCAGTTGTGGCGCAGCAGCACCGGCACCGGCACGTCGGGCACCTGCGCGGGGTCGAGAATCTCGACCACGCTGCGGCCGTCCGTCACCTCGCGGATCTTGTCGGCGACACCCTGGGCGTCGTTCTCCGGGGCCCAGCCCTGGAGCTGGACTGTCTGCGACGTGCGCGAAAACCGGGACTCGGCTTCGAGAACCTGCTTTTCGGCCAGCGCCGCCGCCCGGTACGAGCGGACTTCCGGCCCGAATTTCGAGGCGATGCCATGACGGACAAGGTTCGCCTCGTCCAAGGCGGCGGAAGCATCGGCGAGTTCCCCGCGGGCCTTTCCCACGGCTTCCGAAATGGTTCCCCCTCCGGCCAAGTCCACCGTCTCGGATCTGAAGCCGGCATTCTCAAGTTCGGTCGCCAGGGCGAAGCGCCCGGTTCGGCTCGTCGCCGCGACAATCGCGGTACGCGCACCGGCCCGCGGGAGCGGCAGCAAAACAACATTGCCGGCAACGGCATCGTTCAGCGCCTCGACCTTGTCCGTCGGGATGCTTCCAATCGAAAAGTGCAGGAACGAGAAATTGCCGAGTTCGGAAAAAGGCAGGTTGACATCCCTGAATGACTCAAGCTGTTCCGCCACGGCGCGGACAGAATCGCAACGGGAGGATTTTTCAGCCACGCGCTTGCCGGCCTCGGCCATTTGCTGCGCGATGCGGGCCAGATTCGCCTCGATCTCGCCGAGAGGCAAATGCGAGACGTCAATTCCCTCGCCAAGGGCATTCGGAGAAGTGGGCGCCTCCAGTTCGGCAAATCCCTTGAGCAATTCGTCGGCAGAGGCGACAAGGGCGTCGCACCGCGCGATTTCAGCTGAATTGTCGGGGGCGGCGATAGGCGCGGCATCATCGGCGCGGGCGGAGGAAAGCTGAACGACGCCAGCGCGGCCAAGCGACCGAAGCACGGCGCGCTCATCGCGTGAAAGAACCAGGGCCCGAATGTACTTCATTCTCACCGGCTTAAGCATGGTGCGTCTCCTTCAGGGGCTGGTGCGGAATCAGATACGAACGAAGGCGCCGCGACTCCACGCCGAGGCGAAGCCCTTCCGAAAGCGTGACAAGATTCGCGATCTCAATGCGGCGGATGCCGACGTAGCCGATGATGGCGCCGACGCCAATGGGATCCGACCGCCACAGGCGATGTGCCAGCATCAGGTAGCGATCCCAGGCCGCAGCCTCCAACTCGGGAATCGTCCGGCACGGCACCCCGCCGGCAATCGCCGAACTGCACAGGTCGAGCGCGGGCTGAAGCTCGGAAGCGGCCACGATGCCGTCGAAAACCTGCCGCGAGATGAAGGTGCCGTCAAAATAGTACTTGCCGACAAGCGCCGGCTTCATCGCGTAGTTGAAGACCAGTCTCAAGGCCAGCATGCCGAGGAAAATCGAGGCGGACTGCGCCGCGATTTCGTAGGCGGGGCGGCCATTGGGCGGCGCGCAGTTGCGGGCCCTGGAAATGAGTTCGGCGTAGTATTTGGTCGCGGCAGCGGTGTCCGCCTCAAGCGATTGGTGCGCCAAGGCGCGCTTTCCCTCCTTGAGCATCTCGAAGAAAAGCCGGACGCCCTCCGGGACTGAAAGCGCGAGTTTGTCGATTTCTGCGGCGTATTCCGCGACGACGCGACGCTGGAACTCGGCGGAGGTCATCGTCGGGGTTGCGTCATCCCACAATCGGCGCGCAAGCTCCGGCACGGTGCGGATGCGGCACATCTCGTCGAGGCGGCCGCCTTCGACCATCGAGGCATGGTGCGCGTGAATGCGCGCCACGATGAAGTCAACATCCCTGACGGTCGAGAGCGCCATGCGTTCCCCCACCCTACGGCAGCGCCGAGACAACAGCCTCGGCGACGGCCTCGGCAGCCCCTCGCCTTACGGCGGCGTCAACCTTGATTTCGTTTTCGACCCGCACCCTGGCGGCGGCAATTGAGGCGGCGGCTTTCGCCTCCGCGTCGCGGACGGCGCCGGCAACAATCTCTTCGGCCTCGCGCCGGAAGGCCAGCTTCGCTTCGTCCGCCAGGCTGTCGGCCTCGTTGCGGCCTTCGGCGACGATTCTCTCGGCCTCGGCTTTGGCGTCGTCAAGGATTTTCCGGGCCTCGGCCTCGGCGGCCACGACTTTCTCAAGGGCGGATTTCATCGCGACATTTTCCCCCGCCCTACTCCTCGGCGTCGAGGATGTCGAGAAGCGCCTTGGCCGACTTGGCATCGGCAAGCTTCTCAAGGAAGCCCGGCAGGCGGACGAGGCGCATGACCTCGGCAAGGGCCTGCAAATGCCTGCCCGGTTCAGAAGAGGAGGCGAGAATCAGGCAGACCAGGCGCACGGGCTTGCCATCCTCGGAATCAAACTCGATACCGTCCGCCGAAGTACCAATGACGACCGTCAGGGAACTGACCGCGGATGTCTTGCCGTGCGGCACGGCGAACTGACGGCCGATGCCCGTGGAGCCCTGGCTCTCGCGCTCCCTGATGGCACGAAGCGCTTCCGCGCGGTCGGTGATGCGTCCGGCGCGGGCAAGCACTTCAATCATCTCCTCGAAGCATTCGTCCTTGTCGACGCTTTCCAATCCGATTTTGACAACCGATTCGTCAACGCAATCCCTTAAACGCATGTCAAAGCCTCGTTATTCGCGAATTACAGCACCTTCGAGACGAAATCCCTGAGGCGCTGGTTTTCAATGTTGCCGAAAAATTCACCCGTGGGCTTGTCCACGGCGATGACGCCACCGTCAATGAAGATCATGCGGGAGGCGATTTCGCGGGCAAAGGACAGCTCATGCGTCACGATGACCATCGTCATGCCGGACTTCGCCAGGCCGCGCATCACTTCAAGCACCTCGCCCACCATCTCGGGGTCGAGCGCCGAAGTCGGCTCGTCGAAGAGCATCACCTTCGGGTTCATGGCAAGGGCGCGTACAATGGCGATGCGCTGCTTCTGGCCGCCCGAAAGTTGCCCCGGGAAGGACTTCGCCTTCTCCGTGAGCCCGACCAGCCCAAGGAGCTCGTAGGCCTTTTTTTCGGCCGACTCAAGGTCCTGCCCCCTCACTTTCACGGGCGCAAGCGTAATGTTGTCAAGCACGGTGAGGTGCGGGAAGAGGTTGAAGTGCTGGAAGACCATCCCCATCTCGCTTCTGAAGCGATTGATGTTGCGTTCGCGCTCGGCGTGGTGCTTGTGGACGTGCCTCACCGTACCGTCGTCGTCGCGCACCCACGACCCGCCCGAGGAAATTTCCTCGCCATCGAACCACACGCGGCCCCCTGTAGGCTTCTCCAGCCTGTTGAGGCAGCGGAGGAAGGTGGATTTGCCGCCGCCCGAAGGGCCGATGACAACGACGACTTCGCCCTGCCGGATTTCGGCATCGACACCCTTGAGCACGCGAAGGCGGCCGAAGCTCTTCTCAAGACCCTCGACCTTGATGAGGGGCATGTCCTTGATTACATCCTGCATGACGGCTCCGGATTAGACGTTGGCGTTGGTGTTGCTGAGCTTCCTCTCAAGCTTGCCGAGGAGCCAGGTGAAGAACATGACCATCGCAAGGTAGATGGCCGCGACCATGAGGAACGGCATGAAGGCGTCGTAAGTCTGGCTTCGGATGATTTCGCCGCCCTTGGAAAGGTCGCGGAGGGCGATGAAGCTCGCAATGGAGGTGTCCTTCAGAAGCACGATGAACTCGTTGCCAAGCGCGGGGAGGACGTTGCGGATGGCCTGCGGCAAGACGATGTAGCGGAGCGACTGGATGTAGGAGAGACCCAGACTCCGGCCGGCCTCCATCTGCCCGTCGTCAATCGAGGAAATGCCAGCGCGCATGATTTCGGCCACATAGGCACCCGAATTGATTCCAAAGGCGATGATGGCGACAAGCACGCCGTTTTTGGAGGAAGCGAAGATGACGAAATAGGCGATAAGCAACTGCACCGTCATCGGCGTGCCGCGGATGACGGTCAGGTAAACTTTGGCAAGGGCGTTAAGGAAGCGAAGACGCCCGTGCTTGTCGTGGGTGGAGCGAATAATCGCGACGATGAAGCCGAGCACGGCGCCGATCATGACGGCGCAAAGCGCCACCTCGAGGGTGACGACAAGACCGTCAGTCAAATAATGCCAACGAGGAGGCGCACCCTTGGCCGCCTCCTTGATGAAGTTCAAATAAAATTTTCCGGATATGTAGGTCCACTGCGAAGCGAACCAGGCAAATATCTGTTCCATTGTTTTCCTGCCATGACGGAACCCTGCCGTAACATGTCCGGCAGGGTTCCGGCGTTATGGGAGCTGGAATACCGCCCTACTTTTCGGCGGCGGGAGCGACAGCGGCCTTGACCTCTTCGACGGCGGCGGCAGCGGCCTCAACAGCAACCTCGGCCTTCTCGGCAACGGCGGAGACAACCTCGCCAGCCTTCTCCTCGGCGGCAGCGGCGGGTCCCTTGACCTCTTCGGCAACGGCGGCGGCGGCCTCGTCAGCCTTCGCGGCGGTAGCCTCGACAGCAACCTCGGCCTTCTCGGCAACGGCCTCAACAGCCTCCTTGACCTCTTCGGCAGCGGGGGCGACAGTCTCCTCAACGCCCTTGACAGCGGCATAACGTTTGTCATGCTCGGTCTTCCAAGCCTCAACCTTGCCCGACTTGACGAGTTCCTCGATGACCTCGTTCATCGCCGCGAGAAGTTCGGGCTGGCCCTTGCGAATGGCGATGGCGAACTCCTCCTTGGAGAGGAAGTCGCTGGTAATCGCGAGATCGTCCTCGCCCTTGATAACGTTCTTGGCGGGATCGATATCGACGATGATAAGGTCGAGCTTGCCGGCCTTCAGGGCGGCGGCGGCGCTTGGAGGCGCGTCAAAACGCTCGGGCTCCTGACCGACGGTCTCAACGCAGAAATTGTCGGAAGTCGTGCCCGACTGCACACCGATGCGCTTGCCCTTGATGGATTCGACGTCCTTGTAGGGCGTGGCCTTGGGCGAGACGATGACGATGCCCGACGTCACATACGGCACGGAAAAATCGACGCTCTGCTTGCGGTCTTCCGTGACGGTGATGCCGGCGGCGCCAAAATCGGCCTTGCCCGCAAGAACGGAGGGAATGACCGCGTCGAACTTCGCGTCCTCGACCTTGAGTTCGCGACCGAGCTTCGCGGCGATCGCGCTGCAAATCTCGACGTCGACGCCAACGATCTTCTCGCCCTCAAGATACTCGTAGGGGGGGAAGCCCGACTCCGTAATCATAACCAGCGGCTTGTTTTCAGCGGCCGGCTTGCCGCAACCCGAGAGAATCGCCGCCGCGGCAACGGCCGCAGTCAGCATGTAGATGCTTTTTGACATGTTTTTCCTTTGTTGGGGTGAAAAAGTTACCATATAATTATAACATAAGGCTTTGTTTACCCGCAACAGGTACGAGCCTGGGCGGGGAAAGGGATGGAACGACACAACCATTCATGAGCTTGTCAGATTTCAAAAAAGATGGCGTATACATATATGAAGGGAAGCCATGTCGGCGACCCAAACTCATAGGAGAAAACTATCATGAACAACACAACTCTGCCGACGTTCTTCGCGAAGCGCGGCACCGATGTCGATGCATCGGGCAGCTACGACTGGGCCAAGCAGGCCTACCAGTATGACAGCTGCAAGTTCGGAACATACAACTCCACGCGCGCGGGAACAAGCTCGTATGTCGGCAGTGGAACAATACCAATGTCCGACGACAATAACTTCGACAACTACAACGATTAGAACAACCTGCGCGGCGCGGCCAGACGCACTCTGGCCGCGCCTTCTCTTCCGGGGAGATTACCCATGGTCCTGTTGCTCACAAGAAAGCTTTCGGGCTCATCAGACATGCTCATCAAGGTTTTCGATGAAATGGGCATCGACACCTTTCGCTTCAATTTCGACCTGTTCGACCACTACAAATTCCAGTGGCAAGGCGACAGCTTCAGAATTGAAGACCCCCTCGGCCGCGTCTGCGACTCCAAAGATGTGACCGAAATGTTCTTCTACAAAGGGCTATTCGCCATCGACGAACCTTGCGAAATCGACAACGGCCACATTGAAACAAAATGGATAAAATCCTGGCTCAACAACCTGTACCACTGCTTCGCAAGATTTGCGGGAGAGCACCACTTGACCCGTCTAGTCCATCCTGATGGCGCAATGTTCACCAAAACCTGGCAGATGGAAATCGCGAAAAAGTATTTTTCCGTCCCGGACTTCATGCTCCATTTCGGTTTTTCCCCTTCCCCTAAAAACGTCATCGTCAAAAACCTGACAGGCCGGATCTTCGAATCGGGCAGCGCCATGATGGCTTCCGTTGGCGATCGATCAACCCTTGACCCCGCATATCCTTGGTTTACGCAGGATATCGCCCCGGGAACCCATGACGCAACCGTTCTCTTCGTCAACGGAAACGTCCATCCTTTCCATTTCGCAACCGCCCGCGGCGAACTCACGGACTGGCGCATAACACAAGGTACCGACGCTAACCAATGGGTTCCCTGGGCCGCCGGTTCTGAATTTGAACAAAAAATACGCGCCTTTATGGAGGAAATCGGACTTAAGTTCGGGCGTTTTGATTTCATTATCGGCGATGGAGAACCTCAGTTTCTCGAAGTCAATCCCGCAGGCCAATTCGGCTGGCTTGACGACGAGAAAAACCTGACACTCCATCACGAAGTCGCCCGTGCCATTCTCGACCCTTCCTCCACCCTTCACCTATGATCTCCTGGCACGAAACAAAACCCTTTCTCTGCGAAATTTTAAATGCAGCACCGTCGCTCCTGTCAGTCCAGACCCCGCTTCTTGTTTGCAAGGCCCTAATTACCCTTGCCCTACCCTTTGCCTCGGGCCATCTGTTCGACGCACTCATCAACGACGTCCCCCCTCTTCCCAACTTTCTTCTTTTCGCCTTTCTTGTCTCCTTTCACACGATTTTCGAATATGCCCTGCAGTACTCATTGCTCCGAACATCGCGTATCGTAGAATTCTCACTGCAAAGCCGCATTCTGAAGAACTCGTTGCAATTTTCACCCGCCAAGCTTGACAACACCCCCCATGGTGAAATTGTCGCAAAACTCACACGTGACGCAGGAGTGGCCTGCCAGCTTGTCAACAACCTCTATCCCCGTCTCGTCACGACAACAACGCTGCTTTCAACGGCAAGCCTCACGTTGTTTTACAAATCCGCCTGGCTTGGTCTGGCCTTTGTATTCGTCATTGTCTTGGCCTTAGCCGTTTACCATCCCTTCAAAAGACTTTTCAAAGACACCGTCCACACCGTGCGAATCACCAGCGACAAGGCGTTCAACACTCTTTTCGAATTTTTCAACGTCCTTCCTTTTTTGAGAACGCTCGCCGCTGAAAAACCATTCTCAAAGGTCCCGCTCAAAGCACTTGCAGCACTAAGGGACACCAACGACGACAATGACGCCGTTTCAACCAAGTTTAACTTCGCCTCCGGAATCCTAATGTCCACCGGCGAAATTATTGTCGTCGGCACGGCAAGCTTTCTCGTATGGCGCGATACCATCCCGATCGGAGACATGATAGCCTGCCAAATTCTCTTCCTTTCCGCAGTTCAGTCAGTACAAGGCATCGCCTTTCTTCTGCCGGAAGTTTCGTCTATTAAAGAAGGTTTTTCCTCCCTTCACGAGATGCTTGTTCCCTCCCCAGGCAATACAAACCACAATACAGGACACACCCCTCCCCCACAGAAAATACTGGAAATCAAATGCAATCACATTACATTCGCCTATCCTGGATCTCAAACGAATGTGATTTCCGATTTTTCGGCATCAATCCCCGGCGGTTCCGTTGTCTGCATTTCCGGATCCAACGGAGCAGGGAAAACGACACTTCTCAAGATTCTCATCGGCGTCCTTGCTCCAAATTCAGGGCTTGTGACAGTCAACGGCATCGCTCTTGAAAACCTCGACACAGAAGAACTCCACAGGCGAATCGGCGCCGTATTCCAAAACAACCTTCTTTTTTCAGGAACAATTCGCGAAAACATCACATTGCGAGACCCTCGGTTTTCAGAAAACGACATCAAGGACGCACTTGCGCTTTCCGGAGCCGACGAAATCACCGACCATCTTCCCGACGGTCTGAACACAGCTATTGGCTATGGCGGAACAGCCCTCTCCGGCGGTGAAATGCAAAAAATCGCAATTGCGCGGGCCCTGCTTAGGAAGCCAGAGCTTCTCATCCTTGACGAAGTGACAAATCATCTTGACTCAGACTCCCGCGCAAAATTCACATCCCTGCTCGATACCTTCAGGGGACAGACGACAACGCTTGTCGTCAGTCATGACCCCGCCGTCATCGCCCATTGCGACCTAAACATTCACCTCGCCCCACCCTCAAAGGCCTAAGCGAAATGAAAGACAAAACACTCCCCGAACCTACGGAATGGGATTTCAACTGCATGGCCTGGCATGAAGCCGGACACGCTACCTGCTCGATGTTCCTTGCCGGGCGGCCCCCCATTGAGCGCGTTTCGATCACTCCGGGCGACGACGCCTACGGTTTCATGCGGACATCCCCCGGGAACCGTCTCAACAGCACGCGGGAGTCATTGGTATACGACATAGCAGTGGAACTCTCCGGCATAGTCTCGGAACGCCTCTTCCTCGGCTTGGTCACAACAAGTGGAGGTTCTGATCTTTGCGCGGCCTACTCCATCGCACACGGCATGGTGGTGCGATTCGGGATGGGAAGCACCGTGGGGTTCGCCTGCCCAGGATTCGCCCCCGAACGCCAAGTTTCGGCATTCTTCAGCAGAAACGCCGCCAAGGTCGAATCCGACATAGCTGAAATCATCGGCACAGCGCAAAGAATCGCCGAGGAAAACCTTGCAACAAACGCAAGCACTGTGCGCGCCATTGCAAACGCCCTTCTTCAAAAAAGAACTCTCGACGGCAACGCCCTTATGGAAATTTTGAAACGGGGCGACCTTACTGCACGCCCTTGATGCCGACCTGCTGGGCAACAAGCGAATCGCCGCAATACATCTTGCGCAGCTTTGGCTTCTCGATCTTGCCCGTTGGATTGCGGGGAACAGGCGCGAAAATCACCTTGCGCGGCCGCTTGTAGCGCGGCAACGCCCGGCAGAAAAGATCAAGCTCGGCCTCGGTCAGGGACATGCCCTCCTTGACCTCGATGATTGCCGCTGCGATTTCACCAAGGCGCGGGTCGGGCAGGCCTATCACGGCCACGTCCTTGATCGCGGCGTTGGAACGGAGGAAATCTTCGATCTGGACAGGGTAGAGATTCTCGCCGCCGGTGATGATGACATCCTTCTTGCGGTCGACGAGATAGATGAAGCCATCCTCGACCATCGCCATGTCGCCCGTGTAGAGCCAGCCATCGCTGTCAAGCACCGCCGCCGTCGCCTGATTGGTCTCCCTCCGGAGAATCAAGCGCAAACGAACGGCGTCCCCTATTTCAACGGAAGCGTTGAAAAGGCCTTCGCCGCCTGGTCATGGAAATCCACGGCGACCGTGCGGGCATCACGGCCCCTTGCAAAGAGGAACTTGCAAACGGCGAAACCCACAGACTTGGCATTGTATTGATCCACCCATTCCGCATGCAAGGCCTTTGCCGAGTCGTCCCCGAACGGAAAACGCCCGGCTTTCCTCACCCCCCGGACGCCTATGCGACTTGGCTTGGGCGAGAGGCGGGCCCTGTAGCATTGTTGCTTCACGCAAAGGAAGGTGTAAAGGTCGTCGGCGTTGAAGGCTCTGAACAACTCCATCATTCTCGGGCTTCCTGGTTTCAAGTTCTCGCCGTGGACAACCATCCTGAAGCCTTCCGCCGTCTTGTAGAGGCGTATTCCGAGATCGTCGTTTTCAGGAAGGGCAAGCACCTTGTCGGCGCGATCCGAAAGGATTTCCTCGCAGGTCTTCAACTTGCCGAAAATCCGGCTCCACTTTTCGCGGAATGTCGGGCGAACATAGTCGATGTCGACAAAGCAGCTGTCTTCGCTGTTCAACACCTCGGCGCCATACCAGTTGCGCGTCACGATGTTCCGTGAATCGATTTCGGAAAGGATCTCCTCGCAAATCGGGCTTGCGTATTCCCCCGGGTTGCCGCAGCCGTAGAGTTCGCGGAGCCTTTTCCTATGCGCATCGACTTTTCCCTGCGACGAAGTCGGCGCAGCTTCCCAGGCGGCTATCTCGTCGAAGACAAGCGCAAGGCGGCGTTCGGCATCCTCCTGGGAGAGATTGGAACCGACCCTGGCCTTGAAAACATATGTTTTGCCGTCGGGCTTTCCCTTGCACCAGTAGTTGCAGCAATGGCTACTTGCACACTTGATGCTTCGGCTCGCCGTGGCCCAGTATTTGTAGATTCTCATTCCACGACACCTTTCACATTGCCATCCCACAAAAAACGCCGCCGAAGGCCCACATGGCTTCTGGCGGCGTTTTTCCCGTTGCAAGCGCAACCTTACTGCACGCCCTTGATGCCGACCTGCTGGGCGACGAGCGATTCACCGCAATACATCTTGCGCAGTTTCGGCTTCTCGATCTTGCCCGTTGGATTGCGGGGCACCGGCGCGAAAATAACCTTGCGCGGCCGCTTGTAGCGCGGCAACGCCCGGCAGAAAAGGTCAAGATCGGCCTCGGTCAGGGACATTCCCTCCTTGACCTCGATGATTGCGGCGGCGATTTCACCAAGACGCGGATCGGGCAGACCAATCACGGCCACGTCCTTGATCGCGCCGTTGGAGCGGAGGAAGTCCTCGATCTGGACGGGGTAGAGATTCTCGCCACCGGTAATGATGACATCCTTCTTGCGGTCGACAAGATAGATGAAGCCATCCTTGACCATCGCCATGTCGCCCGTGTAGAGCCAGCCTTCGGAATCAAGCACCGCCGCCGTCGCCTTGGGATCCTTGTAGTACCCCTTCATGACCCCGGGACCGCGCACGGCGAGTTCGCCGACGTCGCCATCCGTCACGGGCTTGCGCGAGGCATCGACGATTTTCGTCTCCCAACGATAGCCGGGAATGCCAATCGCGCCTACATGGTCGATGTTGCCGACACCCAGGTGGACGCAGCCGGGGCCGGTGGATTCCGAAAGCCCGTAGTTCGTGTCGTAATCATGGTGCGGGAAAAGTTTTTTCCAGCGCTGGATAAGGGACGGCGGCACCGGCTGGGCGCCAATGTGCATGAGCCGCCACTGGGAAAGCTCGAATTCCTCAAGTTTGACGTCGCCGCGATCCACGGCGTCGAGGATATCCTGCGCCCACGGGACAAGCAGCCAGACGATGGTGCACTTCTCCTGGCTGACGGCGCGCATCACCCACTCGGGCTTCACGCCGCGCAGGAGCACGGACTTCGCACCGGCAATGAAGCTTCCGAACCAGTGCATCTTCGCGCCGGTATGGTAGAGCGGCGGGATGCAGAGGAAGACGTCGTCATGCGTCTGCCCATGGTGCTTCTGCTCCATTTCGGCCGACTGCGCCAGGCAGCGGTGCTGGAGGACGATCGCCTTGGGGAAACCCGTCGTACCCGACGAGAAGTAAATCGCGGCGTCATCATCGAGCGAGAGTTCGACAAAGGGCTTGCGCGGCGAGCAGTAGGAAACAAGCGCCCCATACGATTCGGCAAAAGTCGGGCAGTCCTCGCCGACGTAGAAGCGGTACTTCACCTTGGGCATCGCATCGGCAATCGCCTCGACGCGTCCCGTAAACTCGGGCCCGAAGATGAGGACTGATGCGTCCGCGAGGTCAAGGCAGTAGCGAATCTCCTCGGCGGTGTAGCGGTAATTGAGCGGCACGGCCAGGGCGCCGATGCGGAGGACGCCGAAGTAAATGGGCAGCCACTCCAGGCAGTTCATGAGGAGGATCGCGACCTTGTCGCCCTTCTTCACGTTGCGCGTGAGGAGGAAGTTGGCGAAGCGGTTGGCTTTCTCGTCGAACTCAGCCCATGTCATCTCGCTGCGGAAAGCCTCGACAGGGCTTGACTCGATCAGCGAATACTCCTTCCACGTCGTGTTGCGCGCCTCGAGTTCCTGCGGGTTGATTTCGACAAGCGCGACCTCGTTCGGATAGTTCGCGACATTGTCGTCGAGAATCAGTGGAATCGGTTTCATTCTATGCCTTTCCTTTCCTGAACTTAAGTTCGCCTTCCGCGGCGGAGGCTTTGATGACGACTGGAGGTTCGCCGAGCTTGCCCGACAGAATGGCGTCGGCAAGCGGCGACTCAAGGTAGTTTTCAATGGCGCGACGCAACGGGCGCGCGCCAAGCGCGGGGTCGAACCCCTTTTCCATCAGGAACTCCTTGGCGGAGGCATCGAGCTTGACAAGGGTTCCGTCGGCGCGGAAAAGACGATCCGTCACGCGGCCAAGCTCGATGTCGAGAATCTTCTCGACGTCGGTGCGCTCAAGCTGGCGGAAGACGACGATGTCGTCGAAGCGGTTCAGAAGCTCCGGCTTGAAGACTTGGCGCGCCTCGCCCATGAGCTGGGCCTTGAGACGTTCGAAGTCCTTCTCCTCGCCACCCGAGGCGAAGCCAAGACCGCGGTTTTTCTTCTTGAAGTCGAACCCGAGATTGGAGGTGAGGATGACAATCGTGTTGCGGAAGTCGATGCGGCGACCGACGGAATCCGTGAGCCTCCCCTCCTCCAGTATCTGCAGGAGCATGTGCATGACGTCCGGGTGCGCCTTCTCGACCTCGTCGAAGAGCACCACGCTGTACGGGTGGCGGCGAACTCGCTCGGTGAGCTGTCCGCCCTCCTCGTGGCCGACGTATCCGGGCGGCGATCCAATCAGGCGAGAGGTCGTGAACTTCTCCATGTACTCCGACATGTCGATCTGGATGAGCGCCTTGTCGTCGCCGAACATCTTGGCCGTAAGGGCACGCGCCAGCAGCGTCTTGCCCACGCCGGTGGGACCGAGAAAGAGGAACGAGCCGATCGGCCGGTTGGGGTCCTTGAGGTTCGCGCGGCTCCGGCGAAGTGCCTTGGCGATTGACGAAATCGCCTCCTTCTGACCAATGACCGTCTCGCCCATTTCCTTTTCAAGGCTGAGGAGGCGCGACATTTCGTCGCGGCTCATGCGTTCGATTGGCACGCCGGCAATCGACGCCACCGTTGCCGCGACATCGTCTTCCGTCACAAGGGCTTCGTCTCCGCCAATCGACTTGCGCCATTCCTCAAGGGCCTTGTCAAGCGCCTCCTGGTCGACCTGCTCCATGTCGCGGTACTGGGCCGCGACCTCGAAGTTCTCGGCCTGGATTGCCTCGTCCTTTTTCTTCTGCGTGTCGCGGATCTTGGCTTCAAGCTCCTTGATCTCAGGCGGGCGCACCGACGTGCGGATGCGCATCCGCGCACCGGCCTCGTCGATGGCGTCGATGGCCTTGTCGGGAAGGTTGCGGCCGGGCTGGTAACGCGCGGTCAGACGCACGGCGGCTTCAAGGGCGGCATCGGCATATTTCACGCCGTGGTACTGCTCGTATTTGGGACGGATGCCGCGGAGAATCTCGATTGCCTCTTCGGCGGAAGGCTCGTCAACCGTCACGGTCTGGAAACGGCGCTCAAGGGCGGAGTCTTTCTCGATGTACTTGCGGTACTCGTCGAGCGTCGTGGCGCCAATGCACTGCAACTCGCCCCTGGCCATGGCCGGCTTGATGATGTTGGCGGCATCCATCGTCCCCTCGGCGCTGCCCGCGCCGACAATCGTATGGAGCTCATCCATGAAGAGAATGACGTTGCCGCTCCTGCGGACCTCCTCGATGATGGCCTTGATGCGCTCCTCGAACTGCCCGCGGTACTTCGTGCCGGCGACGAGAAGCGCCATGTCGAGGGCGACCAGCCGCTTTTCGCGAAGAGCCTCGGGCACTTCGCCGGCGGCAATGGCCTGGGCGAGGCCTTCGACAACGGCGGTCTTGCCGACGCCGGCGTCGCCCAGGAGCGCGGCGTTGTTCTTGGTGCGGCGACAGAGAATCTGCACAAGGCGCTCGGTCTCCTTCTTGCGGCCGATGACCGGATCGAGCTTGCCCTCCCTGGCCTGCGCCACGAGATCGCGCCCAAAGGCGTTGAGCGCCATGTTTTTCTCCGGCACGGGGCCACGCCCGGGGGCACGTTCCTGCCCGTCGGGAGGCGGCATCGACGGGATATCCCCGTCCTCTTCGCCGTCCCCATCCCCTTCAGCCTCGTCTTCGGCGGACTCCTCGTCAAGCATCCGCCTATAGACCTGCATGAAGGAATCGTAGGTCACGCCAAGCGACTGGAGCACCTGGCTGGCGACGCCTTCGGACTCCTTCAGGAGCGCGATGAGAAGGTGCTCGGTGCCGACGATGTCCTGGCCGTTTTCAACGGCCACCTGGCGGGCGATGGCAAAGACCTTCTTGGTGCGCGGCGTGTAGGAACGGGCCCCCAGCACCTGCGTGTCGCCATCGCCATGGCCAAGCGCCTGCTCAACTGAAAAGCGAACCGTCTCGGCCGAAACGCCAAGTTCGGAGAGGATGTCGATCGCAATCCCCTCGCCCAACGCCATCAGGCCAAGAAGCACGTGTTCCGTGCCGATGTAAGGGTGGTTGAAGCGCGCCGCCTCCTGGTTGGCGAGTCGAATCGCCTCTCTTGCGCGTGGTGAAAATTGCTGAAACTCTCTCATTTGTCTTCCTGCAAGCTAAACGGGTTCTTCCTCGATGTAGGCCTTGCGCAGCTGGTGGCTGACGAGCGACGACCGCATGGCGTCGATTTCATCCGCCTCGTCCATGGCGTCGCCCTTGCCGTTGTCTTCCAACGCGCCTCCGACCAGCAACTTGATTGTCAAGTGCCCGATGCCATGCACAAGTTTGTCGACGACCGGGAGCGTCGCCCCACGGACATATCCGAGCTCGATTCCCAGACGGACGGCCATCAGGCACGAAATCGCCTCGTCGCCGCTGATCAAATAGGCGTTCTGGAGAATCGAAAGCGCCCGCGCAAAATAGTCGAGGAAATACTTCGGGCGCTTCGCGGCGATATATTTCCGCGCGTTGGTTTCCTGCGCGACGACTTCGTCGACAACCTTGCAAAGGGCCTGCACGGCTTGGCGCTCGGAAAGGCCAAGTGTACCGCCATTTGAAATCTGGACGGTCCCCGAAGAGACTGCGGAGCCTTCGCCCGCGAGGCCGCGGACATTGAACTTGAGTCGCGTGACCGCCCTTGAAACAGCGTCGAATTCATCGAGCAAGAGCAAGCCGGGAAGCGCCACCTCGACGCTCGCCCTCATTCCCGTGCCGATGTTGCTTGGGCACGCGGTGAGGTAGCCAAGCTTCCTGGAAAAGGCGTAAGGCACGAGCTTGTTGAGCGCCGTGTCATATTCGTCGACCGCCTTCAGCGCCGAATCCAAATCGTAGCCGCGCCGTATGCACTGGATGCGGAAGTGATCCTCCTCGTTGACCATCACGGAAAAAAGTTCATCGGCTTCAAGCCCGGCCTTGTCGTCGAAAACGACGCCGGAGCCCATACCGCGGTCAAGAAGCGACGGGGAAATCAGACCATGCTCAAGAAGCAGATTGCTAAAGCCGGTCTTGTCGTCGGCGACGACCTCGCAAAACGACATGTCACGGCCGACCGTCCGACCGGCCTTCACCGCGGCGTCACCCAAGAACCTGCCCATCCCGACAAGTTCCTCGTCGCTGCTCCAGTCGGGGAATTTCGCGCCCCGCATGTTGCGCGCCAGGCGAACACGCGATGACACAACGATGCGACCATCCGTCCGGCGCTTGCGCCGCCGCGATATTGAATTAACACCGAATGCCGCCATCACTTCCTCTTCCCGGTGGGAGCTTCGGCAACGGGGATCTTCCCTGAATGGGCCGCGCCAGGGTGCATGTCGCGGATCATCGGGGCAAGCTGGCGCGCAAAAGTCTCGTAGCACTTCGCGCAGCCAAGACGGCCCGTGCGCTTGAAATCGTCGGGGCGCATGCCGCATTCTGGGCAAGGCTCCCCCGGTTCCACAGGCGCAAGGGGGTTCTCAAGTATCCTGGCCTCAACCATGCCCGGCTCGAAAATGTGCTTGAATAGTTCACCAAGGACATCGGGCGGGGGCAGCGCACCCTCGATGAGCTTCCCAATTTTCGCCGAAACAGGACCGTCTTTCAACTCGGGGTTCTTTTCACCCTCCGCCTTGGCGGCGCACTCCGGGCAGACATAGAGTTCGCGCTCCCTGCCGTCCACCACCTTGTGCACCGCCATTTTTGCATCGGCCTTTTTGCAAATTTCACACTTCATTTTCCAACCTCATGAGGGACATATATTATACCATATTCGCAAGGTTTCAAAAGCGCGGATTCGGTCGCCGCGCAAAAGAAAAGAAGCCCGCACCCCGGCAATACGCCGACCTGCGGGCCTCCCTTTTGCATAACCGCGCGAAAAACTACTTTTCAAGCACGGCCTTGATGCGGCGGACGCCGGCAGAGGAGGACCCCTCCTTCTTGATCTTGAAGTGGCCAAGGACACCCGTGTGCTCGACGTGGGGCCCCGTGCAGACTTCCTTCGAGAAGTACTCCTCGCGGGTCTTGCCCATCGTGTAGACGGAAACCTGCTCGGCGGTGTACTTGCTGGAGAAGAGCGCCGTGGCGCCTTTTTCGCGGGCTTCCTCGATCGTCATCATGTCGCGGTAGACCGGGAGATCGGCCTTGATCTGCTCATTGACGATGTCCTCGACCTTCTGGATCTGCTCGGGCGTCATCTTCTCGCCGTGCGTGAAATCAAGGCGGAGGCGCTCGGAGGTGATGTTGGAGCCCTTCTGGTTGCAATGGTCGCCAAGGACGATTTTCAGCGCCTTGTGGAGGAGGTGCGTCGCCGTGTGGAGCGCCGTGGTCTCCTCGCTGTGCTCCGCAAGACCAGACTTCGCCGAGCCGACGTTGGCCCTCGACAACTCCTGGTGCGCCTTGAAGCACTCGTTGTAGCCGGCGACGTCAACGGTAAAGCCCTGTTCGCGGGCGAGTTCCTGCGTCATCTCAAGCGGGTAGCCGTAGGTATCGTAGAGGCGGAAGGCCTGCTTGCCCGAAATCGCGTTTTCAGGCACGTAGGCGGGATCCTTCGCCGCCATGAACTCGTTCTTGCGGCGGATGCCGAAGATGCACTTGTCGAACTCCTTCTTGCCGTCGTCGAGCGTCTTGCCGAAGCGGGTTTCCTCGGCAAGAAGCTCCTGGATGACGCGCTCGCGGTTCTGCTCGAGCTCGGGATAGACATGCTTGTATTCGTCGATGACGACGCACGCCATTTTTTCGGTGAAGCCGGGGGCGATACCGAGTTTACGGGCGTGGCGGACAGCCGAGCGAATCAGACGGCGCAGAACGTAGTTTGCGCCGATGTTGCCCGGCGTGACGCCACCCTTCTGGTCGCCGAGGATAAAGGTCGCCGTGCGCATGTGGTCGGCAATGACGCGCGAGGAGCGGACCTCCTCGTCGCCGACGAACTCGCTCTTGCCGCTGAGTTCCTTGATTTTGCCCATGATCGGGGCGAAGACGTCGGTCTCGTAAACCGTGGGGAGACCGTTCATCATGCAAATTGTGCGCTCGACACCCATGCCGGTGTCGACGTTGTGACGGCCCAGCGGCTCAAACTTGCCTTCGGCCGTCTTGTTGAACTGCATGAAGACGTCGTTCCAAATCTCGATGTACTTGCCGCAGTGGCAGCCGGGGCGGCAGTCGGGCCCGCACTTCTCCTTGCCGGTGTCGATAAACATCTCGGTGTCGGGACCACAGGGGCCGGTCTCGCCGGCGGGGCCCCACCAGTTGTCCTCGCGCGGGAGGCGGAAGATGCGCTCCTCGGGAATGCCGACGGACTTCCAGATTTCAACGGCCTCTTCGTCGGCCGGGATTCCGGGTTCGCCCTCGAAGACGGTGACGTTAAGCTGCTCGGGCTTGAAGCCGAGGTGCTGGGTGAGGAACTCGAAGGACCAGCTGATCGCCTCTTTCTTGAAGTAGTCGTTGAGGGACCAGTTGCCGAGCATCTCGAAAAACGTGAGGTGGGCACTGTCGCCGACTTCATCGATGTCGCCCGTGCGGACGCATTTCTGGACATCGGTCAGGCGATGTCCTGCGGGGTGTTCCTGCTTGCCCATCAGGTAGGGGACGAGCGGATGCATGCCCGCGGTGGTGAAAAGAACGGTGGGGTCGTTTTCGGGAATGAGCGAGGCGCCAGTAATGATTTTGTGGCCCTTCGACTCGAAAAAGCGGAGGTATTTTTCACGCAACTCGTTGGCTGTCATTTCTTGAATCCTTGGGCGGCGCGGCCCTGGG
>JAZQOA010000021.1:0-23990 GCA_045627605.1 Kiritimatiellia bacterium
CGAGTGGCAAGTCGACGAACTCCCAGACGACTACTACCGGATGCTGAATGTCGCAGGGGAGGACATCCGCCTGGTCTTCAAGGCGTTCGGGATCGACGTCGCGGCCAAGATCTACACGAATGGTGACATCCGAGGCCTGAAATCGGCGGTCAACGCGTTCTGAGTAACCACATAATTATTATGGGGCCAACTGGCGTTTGAACCGCGTCGTCAGTGGGGAATAACGCATTTTCGCAAAATCAAACTGGCAAACTCGGGCCGCCATTGGGCGAGAACGCCTTTTTCAAAAATCAAAGTGGCAAACTCGGGATGGACTTGTCCGCGACTTTTTCCCTGCTCCCGTCTCTTTCCCTTGGTTGTTTTTGGCTTGCATTTTGCTATAATCTCGTTTGCAAAACGACAGGAGCAGCCATGGACTTTCAAACGACATTGAAAATGTTGCCTTCGGTTCTGACACTTGCGGCGACGATTGCCGCGGCGGCGCCGCAAATCGACTTCTGGGCCGTGGAGGCGATCTCGCCGAAGCGGCGGCTGCCGACCGCCGCGCCGGAAGACGGCGTCAAAGGCGGCGAATTGCGGGTCATCGCCGCCCAAGGGGAGTACGAGGCCGCGTCATTTGTCCTTTCGTCAAATGAAGACATCGCGGACGCCACCCTTTCCCTCGGCGACTTCGCCGGTGTCGGCGGTGCAAAAATCCCGGCATCCGAAGCGGACGTGAAAATCGTCAAATGCTGGTATCAGAGCGGAACGGCCTGGCACGGCTTCCACTCGGACATGACGCGGCGCATCCTCACGCCCGAGCTCCTCCTCCACGACGAGACGCTCGTCAAGGTCGACGACGCGACCGGTGACGACTTCGTGCGCTGCGACTATGCGGATGGCTCAAGGGGCTACTACTGGACCACCTACCTTCCCGTCGACTGCAAGTACCAGGGCGGCTACTATGGATTCCGGAACGCCTGGGTGCACGACGCGGAAACACTCCAACCCTTCGTGCTCGAAAAAAACCGCTTCAAGCAGTTCTGGATCACGCTCCACGTCCCTGAAAACACGCCGGAAGGCCTTTATCGCGGAACCGCGACGGTCAATGCGGGCGGGGCGAAAACGCAAATCCCCGTCGTCGTGAAAGTCCTCCCCTTTGCACTTCCCGAACCCGCGGTTTTCCGCGATCCGAACCGGAAGTTCTACGCCTCGATGTACGTGGGCGAAGGCGGCGTCGACTGCGGGGAGAAGACCGCCGCCAACCTTGCGCGCCACAACCTCCTCAACCCCTTCCTCGGTTCGCCGGCAGACGACGTGAAGGCCAAGGCGCTTTACGACAGGTTGGAGAAATACGGCTTCGGCACCGACATGCTCTTCAGCCACCTGCCCGGCTCGCACTACACGATGTCGGCCCAGCCCAGCGAGACGGACGCCTCCTTCGACGAGTTCAACAACTTCCTCGCCGACCTTTCAAACGCGGTGAGGCGCGTCCGCGAACGCTACGGCGAAAAGGCCATCCCGTTCTCCTACGGCATCGACGAAGGCAACGCCGCCAAGGTGCGCGCCCAGCGCGCGGCGTGGAAGGCCGTGCAGGCGCTCGGCGGGCGCACGATTGTCGCGACGAAGATGCGCGACTTCATCCTCTTCAACCTCGACGCCGCCAACATCCCGGAAGTCCCCTCGCCCATGCGCCGCGAATGGAACGACAAGCTTCACGCCTCCAACCCAGACATGCTCGTCGGCTGGTACGCCGACCCGCATTCCGGCCCGGAAAACCCCGACATGGCGCGCCGGCAGTACGGCTGGATGACGTGGCGCAACAACTACGACATGGTCTGCCAGTACACGATGTTCGTGCGCGGCTGGGCGGAGTTCAACCGCCCGTACGAAAACGACCTCCGCTCGCTCTCGTTCGCCTACGCGCAGGACGGCGACCTCATCGACACGCTCCAGTGGGAGGGCTTCCGCGAGGCGATCGACGACATCCGCTACGGCACGCTGCTTTCCAGGCTCGCGGACGAAGCCCGCGTCTCGAAGGACGTCGACGTCATGTACGCGGGCCGCGCGGCCAAGACCTGGCTGGCGCAGGTCCCCTACCAGGAATCCTCGCTCAAGACGCTCCGCCTTGAAATGATCGGGAAAATCACCAACCTCCGCGTCCTGCTCAAGAAGGAGGGCCGCTAAATGAAGAACATTTGCCTCGTCCCTTTCGCAACGGCGGCCGTCGTCCTTGCAACCACCGCCTTCGCCGCCCCTGACTTCGCCACCGTTGTGCGTGAAACCGGCAGGGATCTCGAAGCCAAAGCCAAGGCCGAGCGCACGGCCAACGCCGAAAAGGAGAAGGCCTTCATCATGGGGCTGCGCGAAGGCGGCTCGACCTACGGCTACGGGCAGATGCCGATGAACATCTCCGAGCCGCCGCGCGCCAGCGAGGCGCTTTTCAAGGAGGCCCGCGACAAAATTCGCGCGGCACTTCCCGAAGGCGAACTCGGCGAAGACGACCAAATCCGCTACGACGCCGCCCTGCTCGAACTCGAGCAAAAGGCCGGCGACAGGGCGTCGCGCAAGGCCGCCGTCGAAAAGCTCAAGCCGAAAAAGACAAGCCTCGCCGCTGTCAACGCGGTGTTTTCGTGCCTCAACGCCCAAAGAAAGTGGAAGGATATCCTCGCGTTCGCAGACGAGGTTGCCGCCGCCAACCCGACCAACACCGACCTGAAGGCCGCCGCATACTCCTTCCGGCTTACAGCCGCCTACAGGATCGGCGACCAAAAGATGGCGGACGAAACGGTTGCCGCCCTCGACGCCCTGCCGGCCACAAGGGACGTCTACGACGCCTACGTCAACCACCTCTGGCGCGGGCAGACGATGTGGGCGAAGCTCGACGCGCAATTTCCGAAGGACATGAAGCGCGTCTTCGACGAATTCGAGGCCATCCGCCAAAAGCAGAATTTCCTCCGCGGCGTCATGCAGGCGGCCAGCTGGGCCGGCAACATCGCGCACATGGAGCAATACCTCGCCCTCTTCGCGGAGAAGTTCCCCTCGCAACTCAACTGGGCGCGCGGAACATTGGTCGCCGAACTGATGAAACAGCGTTGCTACGCCAAGGCCCTGCCCGTCGCCGGGGAACTCTTCGCGGCGGAGCCAACCGATGGCAACGCCCTTCTCCTCGCCCGCGTCCAGATGGCGCTCGGCCTGCGCGGCGACGCGGCAAAGACCATCCACCAGGCCTTCACCAACGAAGCCGCCACGATGCAGACGCGCATCACCGCCGGCGTCATCGAAGCCGTGGCAAAGGCCAAGACCACGGAAGACGCGACACGGGGTGTCTTGGCGCTCGCGGACATGGTGGCGGACGGCAAGGACTTTGCCACCTTCGTCAACGAGGCGGAATGGAGTCTTTTCGAGCCGCTGATGACGGACGAAAACGCCAAGTGGCTGATTGCCGTCCGAAACGCCTTCTTTGAGTTGCAATATCCCGAGGAGCGCGTCGTCCATGCGGTCAGATACCTTCCTTCTGCGCCGTGCACGGCGGAAGGCGCGGAACTCATGGGGCTCTTCTCGATGCTGCCCTCGGAAAACCGCTTCGCCCCCTACAAGATGTACTCGTGGTCCGACAAGCGTTCGGCGATGAACAACCTGAAGTGCGGTCCGAAACCCGAACTCGCCGCCGTGAAGGGTGACGGACGCTCCGCCGAAATCCTCGCCGTCTACGACGACACGGGCGTGCACATCTACTCTCGGTTCCGCGACCCGGCGGCACGAAAATTCAAGCTCGGCGAAGCGGGCGGAGCCTACTACGAGTTCACCTTCATGCCGGGGACCGAGACCGGATACTACCAGGTCTTCAGAAGCTCCGGTTCGGCAAAAGACCTCAACGAAGTGGAGTGGGACTCGGTCGACTTCGGCCACCGCCAGGCGTATGGCAACATCTTCACCGATACGGCAACCCGCAACGACTGCTTCCTCTTCCACACCTTCATCCCCTGGACCTTCGCCTACAGCAGGATTCCGAAAAACGGCGACACATGGGGCACGGTCCTCTGCGTCGGCCTGCCCTCCGGCACCTTTGTGCTCGGCGGCGGCCAGGTGCATGAACTCGGCCGCGGCATGAAATTAAAGTTCGACATCCCCGCCGCGCAGGAAAAGATGATCCGCAAGGCGGTGGTCCGCCGCGCCGCCGGCGATTTCCTCAGGCTCCGTGCGCAATGGGAGGTTTCAGACATGTGGGAGGATCAAATCCTGGGCGACCCGGACTTCTTCAGGGACGTGCTCGAACCCTGGCTGAAGGAAATCGACGCCGACGCACTCAAGGCCGTGAAGGGTGACGAGATTTCAGATGCCGACGCCGAAAGATTCTTCAAGACGCGGCTTGTTGACTGGGCCGACTTCAGACTTTCGCTCGACAAGAAGCGCGGCGAATATCTCGAGAAAAAGTTTTTCATGGAAAAATAAAGGAGGCACATCATGTGGCTGACACTTGGATCGTTCATTTTCTTCACGGCGCTCGTCGCCGTCATCACCTGGTGGAAGAGCCGGGGCGAGGACGTGAAAACCAACACCGGATTCTTCCTTGCGGGAAGGTCGTTGACATTCCCGCTAATCGCCGCGTCGCTCCTGCTCACAAACCTCTCGACCGAGCAACTTGTCGGGCTCAACGGGCAGGCCTATGTCGCGGGCATCGCGGTGATGGTGTGGGAAGTCGTCGCTGTCGTTGCGCTCATTTTCATGGCGTTGGTCTTCCTGCCGCGCTTCCTTAAAAGTGGAATCGCCACCGTGCCGCAATTTCTCGACATTCGGTACGGGGGCCGCGCCGAGACCGTTTGCAACGCGATTTTCATGCTCGCCTACATGTGCCAGCTGCTGCCCATCATCCTGTACACGGGTGCCGTCGGCATGACCGGCATTCTCGACATACATGCGCTCACCGGCATTCAAAGCACAAAGGTCGTCCTGTGGGGCATGGTGTGGCTCACGGGCATCATCGGGTCGGTGTACGCGCTCTTCGGCGGCATGCGGTCAATTGTCATTTCCGACCTGCTCAATGGGATCGGCCTTCTCACCGGCGGCCTGATGATCACCTTCTTCGGACTTAAGGTCTGCGGCGGAATCAACCTGGACGCGCCGAACGCTTCAGTGGCCGCGGGAACGATTTCCACCGGTTTTCTGAATCTTACCCACGACGTCACGAAGCATTTCAATTCCATCGGCCCCGAAGGATCGCTCGCGCCATTTCTGCAGATTTTCACCGGCGTCATGCTCGTCAACCTCTTCTACTGGTGCACCAACCAGCAGATCATCCAGCGCACGTTGGCCGCCAGCTCGCTGAAGGAAGGCCAGAAAGGCGTGTTGCTCACCGGACTGCTGAAACTTCTGGGCCCGCTCTATCTCGTCCTGCCGGGCATCATGGCCTACTTCCTCTTTCAGCACGGTGCCCTCCAAACAACCTCAGGCTCAATCGGGCCAGGCGGCGCGTATGTCGCGGACCATGCCTACGGAGACCTCGTGCGCACCGTATTGCCGCCCTGGCTTTCGGGCTTTTTCGCGGCAGTCATGGCCGGAGCGATTCTTTCCAGTTTCAATTCGGCGCTCAATTCCACCTGCACCCTGTTCTCCCTGGGCGTCTACAAGAGGCTTTTGCGGCCAGACGCCGACGACCTCGCCGTTGTGAAATCGGGAAAATGGTTCGGTCTCGTCATCGCCATCGGGGCCATGTCCGTCGCGCCGCTCCTTGCCAACGTCCCGACGATCTTCGGTTATCTCCAGAAGATGAACGCCATCTACTTCATCCCGATTCTCGCGGTTGTCGTCGTCGGCTTCTTCTCCAAAAAGGCACCTGAAATTTCAGCCCTCTTCGGCCTCGTCGGAGGCGTCACCATCATCGCCGCAGGCTATTTCGTCCTTCCGCACATTCCGGGGTGCGACATCGTCGCGGCCATGGGCGACTTCCACTTCGTCGGCGCGGTGTTCCTGCTGATCGTCGACGTGATGCTCGTCCTTCGTCTCGCGACGCCAAGGAAAACGCCCTTTGTCCAGGAAGACGTCAAAGCGGTCGATCTGACGCCATGGCGTTGGGCAATCCCCGCATCGGTCGGGCTTTTCTTCTGCATCGTCGCGATTTACGCATTCTTCGCCGACTTCTCGGTTTTGCGCGACACCGCCGGCAAGCTGCCTTTCATCCCCTTCTTCTCGAAGGTTATCCTCGCCCTTGTCCCCACGGCCGTGTTGCTGTGGCTTGACCGCAGAAGATAACGCCCGCCGCGCTACTGCTTGCCCGTAAGCCGCCTGAAGAGCGCGGCAAAGTCTTCCGCGCTCTTGCGGCAGTCGAAATGTGTGCGAATACGCTCGCGCGCCGCGCGTCCAAAACGCGCACGCTTTTCGGCGTCTTCGGCAAGGCTTCGAATAGCCCCTGCAAGTGCCACGGCATCGCGTGGTGGCACGACAATTCCGGAAACACCATCCTCGACGATTTCGGGAAGACCGCCGACATTGCTGACGATTGCCGGCACACCCTGCGCCATAGACTCAATAACAGCCCGCGAAAGACCTTCGCGTTCCACGGTCGGCATGGCAAGCACATCGACCATTCCCGCAATCGCCGTGGCATCGTCTCGAAAACCTGTCCAAACCACGCGATCATCTGTGCGGCACATTTCGGTGATGCGCCTCTCCATTGCCTTTTCGCTGATGGCGCCGACCAGCAGCAACCTCACATTCAAGTCGCGGGGCAAAAGCTCCATTGCGTCCAGCAGGTACTCGACCCCTTTCACCGGACGGATCAGACCGGAGAACAAGATTGTGACCGCCCCCTTCTTCGCCTCGGGGAGGGGCGAGGCGAGTTTCTGGTTTTCATACCACTCCAAACCATGTCCTTTGTAAATGCGTGTCACCTTTTCAGGCGGAATTCCAATTTGGGAAATGAGAAAGTCGCGGACGGCATTGGAAATCGCCACGATATGGTCGAGGCGTGGATTGAGATACGTCATCCAGGCTGCCGGATCCCAATGCGAAATATGGCCCATTGTGCCGCGATAACCGACGACCTTGATCTCTGGTCTGTCGCGAACAGCTCTAAGAGCCGTGGCAAGCGGCTTGTTGATTGTCCCGTAGATAAGGTCGCAAGGGCGCTTTTCAAGTTCGCGCCGCATCAGTCGCGTCGCCCGGAAATCAAGCCGGCTCCGAAAAGGCAGGACAACGCATTCGACGCCCCCCGCCTCAAGCATCTTGACCTTCCATTCCGGCATATCAGGCGCATGGAAGGCGGTGACATTGAAGCCAAGGCCGGGAAGCAAGGCGAAAATATGCGTTTCGGGAAAATCGAAAATATGGTTCGCAATCCAGACATTCATAACTTCCGCCTTTCATTAAAACGGACAACTGGGGAAATCAAACCGGGAACTCCCCGCAACAGCAAAAACAAGGCGATATACCAAAGCGCAAGTGCCCAAAGTGGAAATTTCGTGTAGAAAGCAGAATAGGGCATTTCGGAAACACCTTGCGAAACAACCTTCATCAGCCATGCGAAGCAAGCGGCAATCCGATTCGATAAAAAGGCGACGGGAGGAAAGAGAATCGAAATGAAAAGTCCTACGCCAGCAACAGCCATGACTGGAAACGCAAGCGGCACGACAACCACGTTTGCAAGCAGGGAGTAGGGCGTGAGTATGTCGAAAAAGTAGGCGGACAAGGGAAAGGAAACGATTGCCGCCGCAAATGCAGCCGAAAAAACACCGACAAGCCAATGCCATACGACAATGAAACAGTCGCGGGGCCAGCGGTTCACGCGCGCAAGCGGATCGCCGCTTGTCTCTGCCTGAATGGCGAGTTGCCGTTCCTTCATGGCGTCGGCATTGCCGAACAGTTTTCTGAAAACACCGCTGACCGGCCCCGTGAAAAGAACAATGCCGAGAACCATTGAAAAGGAAAGAATGAGGCTCACCTCTGTAATGGCCAGCGGATCCACCATGACAATCACAAGCAAAGTCAGGGAAATCGATCCAAGAATATCGGGACGCCTTCCAAGCAGTGGCGCGAGGTAATAGATGAAAACCATGAGCGCGGCTCTTGTCGCGCTCGGTTGCATGCCGGTCATGTAAACATACGCGGCAAGCATTGGCGCAAGGGGAAGCACAACATACTTCCGCGAGATGCCGACAAAGGAAATCAAATAGACGAGAATAAGTGCAATGGCACCGACATGGAGGCCGGAAATAGCAAAAATATGAACCGTCCCGGCGCGTTTGAAGGAATTTGAAAGCGACTTTGAGAGTTCCGCGCGGTATCCAAGCGTCATGGCGAGAAGAAGGGATGTTTCATCTGGCATGTCTTCTATTCCCTGCCTCATGATGTCGGCGGCGTGATCCCGGAATTTTCTCAGGAAATTCATGCCTTTTTCATCGTCGTTGAAAACACGCGTGGAACTTGCCCGGGAAACCAGAAAAACATCTTTGATTCCTGGTTCTGCGGGATCGGCCTCCTTGCCGGGAAAGACACGACCGTACATTTCCATTTTCATTCCGGGCTTCGGCCGAAAACCACCGTTGTCAGGATCCATCGCATACCATACGACAGGAATGGGAACGCCGGTTTTTATCTTTTCGCCCCGCAGACGGTAAGCGGCATCCTTCAGGCTGAACTTATGTTGGACTTCGCCGCGGCTGGCAAGGCCGGGCCTGCGAAACGCGCAAACTGTCCCGGACACCGCCACTTTTTCCCCGGTCCCGGCCAACGAGGCAAAAACACGCTCCGCTTCCTTCACGGGTTCGACGCGGAAGACGGCGTAAATCAGGAAAAAAAGAAATTCAGCCCCGATGAGCACGATTTTTCTCAGCCTCCCTTTTGAAAAAAAGGAGACTATGAGAAGCAAAATCAATCCAGTCAAAATCAAATAACAGTTAACGGCCTCACAAAACCTGATGCCGGCAACTGTTCCGCAAACGCAAAGCAATGCGACCGGTACAAGCGGTCTGCGAACAGCCTCGCCTCTGCTGGAGAACGGCATTAATTAGGCGCGCTCGACGACAATGTCGGGATCGACATTGGCCTTGAGGATTTGCTCGACGCCGTTCTTGATTGTCGCCTGGGCATGCGGGCACCCCCTGCACGCCCCCTGGAGGCGGAGGTAGACGGTCTTTCCTTCAATTTTGACAAGCTCGCAATCGCCACCATCGTTCTGGAGCATCTTGCGAATCTCTTCGAGTTCTTCCTTGATTTTCTCTTCCATTTTGAAAGTTCCTCTTAAAAGTTAGAAAATGTGGCCCATTTTTTCGCGCTTCGTATCCATATAGCGACGGTTGTATTCGCAAGGCGGGATAACGATCGGAATACGTTCGGCTATTTCAAGGCCATGGCCCTCAAGCCCGATGATTTTGCGGGGATTATTCGTCAGGAGGCGGATTTTCCTCACGCCAAGTTTGACGAGAATCTGGGCGCCTGTTCCATAGTCGCGGAGGTCGGCTGCAAAACCAAGTCGTTCATTGGCCTCGACCGTGTCAAGACCCTTTTCCTGCAGGGCGTAGGCGTGGAGCTTGTTGGCAAGGCCTATCCCCCTGCCCTCCTGGCGCATGTAGAGGACAATGCCGCAACCTTCCGCCTCGACCGCCTTCATCGCCGCCTCAAGCTGGCGGCCGCAGTCGCAACGCTCGCTGTGGAGCACGTCGCCTGTGAAGCATTCGCTGTGGACACGGACAAGCACGGGTTTCCCAGATGCCGCAGGATTGCCCTTGACAAGGGCAAGATGTTCCAAGCCGTCGGATTCCGACCTGAACATATGGAGTTGGAAATGGCCGAAATCCGTTGGCATGTCAACGGATTCAACCTCGGTGACAAGGCATTCGCGCTGGCGGCGGTAGGCGATAAGTTCCTCAATGGTGCAAAGCTTGAGATTGTGGGTGCGGGAAAAACGCTGGATGTCCGGCATTCGCGCCATTCGCCCGTCGTCATTCATGATCTCGCAGCAAAGTCCGCACGGTTTCAGCCCGGCAAGCTTCATGAGGTCAACCGTCGCCTCGGTATGCCCCGCTCGCCGGAGGACGCCCCCTTCGCGTGCCTCAAGCGGGAACATGTGGCCGGGTCTTCTGAAATCTCCGGGTTGCGCCTCGTCGCACACGCATTTCATTGCGGTAATCGAGCGTTCCTCGGCTGAAATTCCCGTCGTGGTGGAGACATGGTCGATCGAAACGGTAAAGGCCGTGCAATGGTTGTCGGTGTTTTCCTCGACCATTTGCCTTAGGCCAAGTTTACGCGCCTGCTCGGAAGTCATCGGCATGCAAATCAAACCACGCGCCCACGTCGCCATAAAATTCACGTTCTCGGTCGTGGCGTATTCGGCGGCGACAATGACATCCCCTTCGTTTTCGCGCTGTTCGTCATCCGTCACGAGAACGGGGCGCCCCGAGCGAAGTTCGTCGAGAATTTCCGGGATAGTCGCAAACTTGAAATCGCTGTCCATAACTTCTTCTATTATACCATAACTTGCCATTATTCTTTATCTTTGGTAAGATAGTAAGTACATTTTTGCGCTCGTGGTGGAATTGGCAGACACGTAAGATTCAGGTTCTTATGCCGCGAGGCGTGGGGGTTCAAGTCCCTCCGGGCGCACCATCATTTCGTTACCGTTTCGTTTCAGGAGAAACAATGCCTAACATCAAGAGTGCTGAAAAGCGCGTCCGCCAGTCGGAGAAGAACCGCGAAAAGAACCGTTCGGTGAAGAGCAAGATCAACACCGCGCGCAAGCCGATTATCGAAGGCAAGCTTGACAAGGAAGCCCTTGCCAAGGCTGTTTCGGAGTATTCGTCGACTCTCGACAAGGCGGTCAAGCAGGGCGTCATCAAGCGCAACACCGCCGACCGTCGCAAGTCCCGCGCCGCAAAGCGTCTTGCCGCGGCCAAGTAATTGTTCGCCGTAGCGCTGTAAATAGCCGCTGGTTGCCGTGCAGCCAGCGGCATTTTGTGTTTATTGATATTGGATTTAAATATGGAACTCTGCGTTTTTTCAAGTGGCAGCAAGGGAAACTGCACCTATATCGCTTCAGCCTCAACCGCGCTTCTGGTTGATTTTGGCATCAGCTTTTGCGAACTCAAAAACGACCTTGAAAAGACGGGCAAGCAGTTGGATGAACTTTCAGCCGTGCTCGTCACGCATTCGCACACGGATCACTGCTCCGGGCTGAATGTCCTTGAAAAAAAGTGCGGACTCCCCATCTTCGCCACGGAAGAAACGGCTTCTGCTGTTGACCTGAATTTTGTAAAGGAATTGAAACATTCGGACTTTTCACTCGACTGGCGCTGCATTACGCCGGGTAACTCTTTTGAAATCGGCGATCTGTCAATAACTTCCTTTGAGGTCCCCCATGACGCAAATGGCGCAGTGGCCTATACCATTTCAGACGGAAAGGTAAAAATTGGCATCGCAACAGACCTGGGTTTCGTGACCAATTCGGTGTCCTATCATCTCCGCGACTGCGACGCACTCATCCTTGAAATGAACCACGACTCGGGCATGCTTAGGGATTCTGATCGTAAAGAGTATCTTAAAAATCGAATTTCAAGCAGATTAGGCCATCTATCAAACGAGCAGGCGATTGAATTTTTGGAGAGTCCTGAAGTCAATCGGCTCAAGTACCTTTTTCCCGCACACGTCAGCCACGATTGCAATGATAAATCGTTAATAGATTCACTCCTTTTCAACCTTGCAAGACGCAAGCAATTTAAAGTCGTTGAAACCTTCCAGAGTGCCCCCAGTGAAGTTATTTTAATGTAAATGCAAGCTTGTTAATAACTTTTCAATAACTTCCTTTTTCTGCTCATATCGTTGTTAATAACCTTGCAATCTCTCATCGGTTTTGTTTATAACTTTTTTGCCCCTTTCAATATGTCGCCTTTGATTAACAGGGCCATTGACAATCAAAGGCCTTGATAAAACACTCTGGTGAAAAGTAATCAATAACTTATTTACACTATTAACATCTCCTAATAGTAATAATTGAATTTACATATAGTATCTTTAGTATTAGACAAAGGAAAGCGAAAGTCGTTAACAGGGGGCATGTCAGTTTTGTTTTTCAAGGATTGAAGGGTTCACATTGAGTTTCCCCATGATGACGATGATTTCCTGGCGTATCTTGTCGTCGCTCTGGTAAAGCTTCTGGATCTTCGTGCAGGCATGGTAGATGTTCGCGTGCGTGCGCTCAAAGACCTTGGCGATTGTCGGCAGCGAACTTTCGGTAAGAACCCTGCAAAGGTACATGGCGATTTGCCTGGGGACGACAATGGTGGCGAGGCGGCTTTCCTTGTTCAGGTCGTCAATGGCCACATTGTAGAATTCGCTGACGACTTTCCGTATTTCAGCAGTCGTTATTTTTTCCTTCTTGTCTTCGCCGACGAGATCCCGGAGGGTGAAACGCAGATTGTCAAGTGTGAAGGGGGCGTTCGGGTTGAGGCGTTTGCAGGCAAGTGCCCTGTTCATTGCGCCTTCAAGCGTTCGTACATTTGACTTGACGTTTTGGGCGATGTAGATTTCCTCTTCTTCGTTAAGCTTGACGTTGTCCTGCGAATGCGACTGCTTGTACCGTAGGATTGCCAGGCGCATTTCAAAGTTCGGGGACTCCATTTCCACGGAAAGCCCGGCGTTAAATCTCGAAACAAGTCTTTTTTCAAGTCCGGCGACTTCGGTCGCGGGTTTGTCGCTTGTGATGATAATCTGCTTCTTGTCCTGGTAGAGCGCATTGAAAGTATGGAAGAATTCCTCCTGGACACCCGGTTTCCCGGCGAAAAACTGAATATCGTCGATCAGCATCAAATCCACTTTCCGGTATTTATTCCGGAATTCAAGCGTCTTGTTCTTTAGGATGGCGTCGGTATATTCGTTGAGCAGTGTCTCTGTTGTGACGTAGGCCACCTTTTTGCCTGCATTAAGCAGTGCATGGCCGACGGCTTGCATGAGATGTGTTTTCCCCAGCCCCGTGTCGCCATAGATGAAGAGCGGGTTGTAGGCGGTGCCAGGATTTTGTGCCACGGCTTTTGCCGCGGAGTGCGTCAAGCTGTTTGAAGGACCGACGACGAATTCATCGAAGGTGAAGTCGGGGTTTAAAATGCCGACGCAATTTTTAAGTTTTTGGAGTGTCTTTTGTTTTTCCACTGGAAAATGCGCCGGCTTGATCTCGTTCTCTCTTTGTTCATTAAGGGCAGGCTGAACTTCACTTTCCTTGTTCTCGACAATCCAAACAACGGTTCTTTTTCGCCCTGTCACGACATAAACGGCATCTTCAATCACGGATTTGTAATTGTTTTCAAGCCAGTCTTTCAGGAAAGGTTCATTTACGCTGAGAGTTAAAGTCTCGTCGTCAAGCGAGACTGGTTTGCTCGTGGAAATATAACTTGAATAAACGTCATCGCTCTCAATGACGTCCTTCAGTTTGGCGGCGATCTCTGCCCAAGTTGAAACTAAGTCTGACATGCTGAACCCACGTGAAAATCGAAAATCAACCTACGGAATTGCCACAATTGCAAAATTCTCAACAAATAATAGATTATCAAATCTGGAAGCAAAAGTAAAGTTATTAACAAGGACGCATAAAATCATAGATAAAAGATATGCCTTGCAATTAATTGATAGATTATTGATTGAATTTCCGAATGTAAACACTGAGAATGGCGATGTCAGGTGGATTGACTCCGGGGATGCGGGAGGCTTGAGCGAGAGTTGTCGGCCGGACTTTTGAGAGCTTTTCACGGCTCTCATATCGCAAGGCCAAAATGGAAGAATAGTCAATATTGTCTGGGATTTTCACATTTGCATCACGATCAAGCTTTCGGACGGAGTTTTCCTCCTGGGAAAGATACCCGGCATAATGGTAGTGGATTTGAATTTGCTCAATCGCCTCCTTGCTCAGGTCAGGGTTGCAAAAAGGCATCTTCAAGTAGTCCGCCCCTGGCTGCATCATGGCCTTTGCCCAGGAACCCGAGCCCTGTGAATTGTCCAAACGGAAGATTTCACTGTCAATTTCATTCTTGAGACGTTCAGTTTGCCTGAGGATGCTTGTGTCAAGAATCCCGATCCGATTGGCCTCTTCATGAAGTCTGTACCGGGCATTGTCCTGCCTGAGCAAAAGTCGGCGCTCCGCCCTTGATGTAAACATGCGGTAAGGCTCGTCTGTACCCTTTGTGATAAGATCATCGATCATGACACCGATATACGCCTGTGAACGCGAAAGAATAAGTGGCTTTTCGCCTTTTACCGACAAGGCTGCATTCAGACCTGCGACAATTCCTTGTGCAGCTGCTTCCTCATAGCCGGTGGTCCCGTTGGTCTGTCCGGCAAAGTAAAGGTTGTGGATTCGCTTAGACTCAAGCGTTTGGCTCAGTTCCCGGGAATCGATGGCGTCATATTCGATGGCGTATCCGTAGGCGAGAAATTTTGCGTTTTCAAGTCCTGGTACGGAATGAACCATTTCAACTTGAATTTCGGCCGGCAGACTATTTGAAAGTCCATTTGGATAGACGGATGGAGAGCATCTGCTTTCAGGTTCCAAAATGACGTGATGTTCTGTATGCGTCGTGAATTTGACGATTTTATCTTCAAAGGATGGGCAGTATCTGACTCCCGTTCCTTCTATCGCCCCTCCATAAAGGGCACTTTCCGATAGGTTGTCCCTGACGATCTTGGCTGTTTCAGCTGTTGTATGCGTCATGGCTACGGTCATGGTATTCGTTCCAGCTGTCCATGGTTGAAATGAATTTGTGCCACGTGGCACATCCATTTCGTCAACTGGTAGATGATTCCATAGGCCATCTAATGGGTTTTCGATGTCTATATTCTGTTTCTTTTGCTTGTTGATGGTGTTTGGGTCATTGCATTGTGCCACGTGGCACGTTTGCGCCCTGTCTTTTTGAATGACAAATTCATTGTAATCTTTGCAGTTTTCATGTTGAATCTGTTGTTCATTCGAGGTTTGGTTTGAAAATACGCCTTGGCCGTGCTGGATGGATTGACTTGCCGTGTGCCACGTGGCACATGCAAGAGCGTCGTTTTGATTCAATCTGTATCTGAGCGAGAAAAAGGGAACAGGGAATTCACTTTGTTGTTGCTGCATTTTTGAAAAATCGATTGATGAGACATGCAGCCTTGGAGGAGTGCCAGTTTTCAGGCGTTTGAGTTCAAACCCGAGTTTTCGAAGCGACATTGAGAGAGCTGAACAACCAAGGCGACCATCACCACCGCTTTCCATCTTGTTTTTTCCGATAAAAATGACACCCCCCATGGCTGTGCCTGTTGTCAGGATGACCTTTGTCCCCGGAATATATCCATGCCGAGCGGTGAAAATGCCATTTGCCTGATCGTTTTGCACGGATACTCCCGTGCACTCGTCCTCGATGCAGATTAGGTTTTTCGTCGAAAATATGACAGCCTGCATTCTTTTTGTGTAGGCAATTTTGTCGCATTGTACCCTGTTGGCTCTTACGGCAGGGCCCCTGCTGCAGTTGAGAACTCGAAATTGAAGCCCGGTTGCATCTGCATTGACGGCCATTTCCCCGCCTAAGGCATCGAGTTCGCACACGAGGTGGGACTTTGCCAATCCGCCAATGGATGGATTGCAGGGCATGCATCCAAGCCTTGCCGTGTTTGTTGTCACAAGAAGGGTTTTCAACCCCATTCGTGCCGGAGCCAATGCCGCTTCGCAACCGGCATGGCCACCGCCAACGACAATGACGTCAAACCAATTATCTGACTTCAAATTTTCTTTCATGATATCTATTATATCATTTACAATCCTTCGATATGGGAAAGACTCCTCATCCGCGAGGACTATGGGCTGATTGTGAAAATGGTATAATTTATGGCATGAAAATTTCGATTTCCGCTGTCTTGTGTTTAGCCAGTTTAATTTTAACGAATGCCTTTACAGCCCCTTTTCCAACCGATGGCGTTGCGGTTGGTTTTGGCTATGCCTATGCTTTGTCCTCTTCTTCCAATGCCTGCAATCTTCTTGTTTACGATTTGTCATCCGTCGGTGATTTTCCCCTTTGCGCGACTTTTCCATTGGATCAATCTGAAACATCTCCAGAAACCGATCCTGTCCTTTTTGGCGATGTCCTTTATGTTCCTTTTTACTCGGGCTTTGATGTCCTTGACGTTTCAAATCCGGTTAAGCCGAGCTTTTCCTGCCATTGCGATTGCGGCAGAATAGGCAAGCTCCAGCACCTCTCGATTTCAAATAAAACGACGGTTGTCGCCATCGGATCCAATGGCGTGATGCAATTTGACGTTTCCGATGCCTTTTCTCCTGTTCTTTCTGGTGGTTTTGTCCATGACGGTAGCCCCTCTTCCTCTCCGAATATCGATATTCTCAAATTATGCGACGAATCTTTCATTGACTTGCCCTTGACCAATGCTTTTGCCTCCCCTTTTAATGCGGTGGCCCGTGATGGCAGGGGATTTATCGTCGCCGCCTGTGGCCATGACGGAATCAAAGTGTTTAAAGAAAGTTCCGATTCAAGCGGCACAAACGACCAGAAGTCGGCGGTTCTCGTGACGAGGCGAAAGACTTTGGGCGATGCCCGTGCCGTTTGCATTCTCAACGGCTGCATCTGGGTGGCGGATGGAACAAGGGGGGTGAGCGTCTATTCGCTCGATGACTGGGGACTGATTACGCATGTCCGCGACTATTCGCTGCTTTCAGGCTCTGCGACTGCCATTTCCTGTGATTCGAATACCGTCTTCATCACAGGTGACGATGGATCGATCTGGACGCTTCCCGCCAATCCCTCAAGGCGTCATGTCTTGAAAAAGGCGGTAAATTTGCCAAACTGAAGATTAGATCTTCAATACGGTTGAGAGCCATCTGCGTTCACGCCGGTGCATGGCGGTTCGCTTTTCGGGTGTATCGTCGTTTCGGCCTGAAAGATGGTTGAAGGCGTGGGCGATGTAGAAGGCCAATTCGCGGACGGGGTCTTCCGGACGTTGCTTGAGGGCGCATTCCGCATTGACGATGATTTCAGCCGAGGAGCCGGTCTCATCGCCAGGAATGGCGGGGTAGAAGAGGGTGATGACGTCCGTAGCGCCTTCATGGCCGACGGCGGCCTTGTTGATCGGCGCACAGCCTTCGTCATCGACGATGATAAGGGTGGTCTCGCCAAGGTCGACTTTTGCAAGGCTGGCAAATTGCGTTGCAAAGTCGCGCAACATTCTGGGTTGGATTTTCAGCTTGTCCTGCCGGTTGTCGATTTCAACATGCATGCTGCCATTATACTCCACGCTGGACCAGGAGGCAAGTTGAAAGAGGCGCCAGAGGCGCAGTTGAGAGGTGCGCTTAATTTTAGCCGTGTAGAGGTGGAGAAAGGGAGAGTTCCGTTCCCGCGGACGCTTCATGTCTCACGTCTCGTGTCTCACGCCCTTGCTCACCGCAGGAGGACACGAGACATGAGACTTGAGACGCGAAAGGATCGCGCCCCGCCGCAGTTGATCGAGGGTAGGGCGGGCGCTTCATGTCTCTCGTCTCGTGTCTCACGCCCTCGCTCACCGCAGAGGACACGAGACGCGAAAGGATCGCGCACCGCTGCCGCGAGGCGGCGCCGCCCTTGTTTTCGCCTCTTTTGATTTGAGCTATACGGCCTGTTTATTATATAATGATAGTTGCGTTGTTTTATGTCATTTCCGTTTTTCCTCGCAACTAAATACCTCAAGCCCGACAGGTCGTGCTCGTCGGTCGTGACGCTGATCGCCGTTCTGGGCGTCGTGCTTGGCGTCGCGATCGTGATCATCGTCCGCGCCGTCATGACGGGCTTTGGCGACATGTGGCGGGAGAAGATCCTCGCCTTCAAGCCGCATGTCACGGTGACCTCGACGGAAGGCATCATCCGCGACGACGCGGAAATCGCGAAGACCGTGCTGGCCGTCCCGGGAGTCGAGGCGGCCTCGCCGTCGCTTGAGCTGCGCGTCCTCGCCGAGCACGACCGCCATGTATTCGCCCCGGTGCTTGTCGGCATTGACGCGGGCGGGCTTGCCTCGCTCCATCCCGAGCTTGCGAAGAACATCGTGCGCGGCACAATCGCGCTCGCGGACGGCGGCGCCCTCGTCGGCTGCGACCTCGCCATGGCGCTTGACGTGGGGGTGGGGGACAAGATCGTCGTCTATTCCCCGGCGAATCTCGTCTCCGACGACGAAATGTACTTTCCCGAGGAGGTCGTTGTCTCGGGCATCTACCAGATGGGTCAGGCGGATTTCGACGGCAACTACATCATCGCGCCAATCGGTTTCGCCCGCGACCTCATGGGCCTGGCGCGGGGCGGCGCCTACTCCGTGCACGTGAAGACCTCGTGCCCGCAGGATCCCGGCGCCTTCAACAAGGTCTGCGCCTCCATCGCCAATGCGCTCCCGCCCTCCTACTGGGTGCGCACCTGGCAGGAGGTCGACCGCGAACTCTTCAACGCGATCGCCGTGGAGAAGAACATGATGGTCATCCTCCTCATGTTCATCACCGTGGTCGCCATCTTCTGCGTGACCAACACGCTGATCGTCATCACGGTGCGCAAGACCAACGAAATCGGCCTTCTCAAGGCGCTTGGCTTTTCCTCGCGCCAGGTCATGGCGGCGTTTGTCATCTACGGCTGGATCCAGTGCCTCGTCGGCACGTTGCTTGGCGTGGGGCTCGCCTACCTCGTCCTCCACAATCTCCAGGGGCTTGTGGATTTTCTCGCGCATTTCGGCCTCGACGTCTTCCCGAAAAGCGTCTACGGCCTTGACCGCATCCCCTGGCGCGTGATTCCGTCGGAAGTCATCCAGACCGTCGTTTTCGTGATTTTCTTCTGCACGGCGGCGAGCATTGTCCCCTCCTGGCGCGCGGCCGTGAAAAACCCCGTGGAGGCGCTGCGGTCATGACGGGCGAAACGACAACGCCGGTTCTGGAAGCCATCGGGCTGGTGAAGACCTACGTGATGCCACACAAGCGCGTCGACGTGCTTCGCGGCGCCTCGCTTGCCACCGCGCCGGGCGAGCTTGCCGCCGTCGTCGGCAAGAGCGGCGCCGGCAAGAGCACGCTCCTGAACGTCCTTGGCGGGATTGACGCCCCCGAGGCCGGCGAGGTCAGGATCTGCGGCGAATCGCTTTTCGCCCTGCCGCCTTCGAAGCGGACGGCTCTTCGCGCCTCGACGATTGGCTTTGTCTTCCAGTCGTACCACCTTCTTCCCGAGATGACGATCCTCGAGAACGTCATGCTCCCCGCAATGGCGCTGGGGCGTCTTTCCAGAAACGAGATGCGCCGCCGCGCCGCCGACCTGCTTGCGCAAGTCGGCCTCGATGGACGCGCCGCGCACCGCCCCCTTGAACTTTCGGGCGGCGAACAGCAGCGCGCCGCGATTGCCCGCGCGCTGATGAACGCCCCGCGGCTCATCCTCGCCGACGAGCCGACCGGCAACCTCGACCAGGCCACGGGCAAGCTTGTCCTCGACCTTCTTTTCTCACTTGTCCGTTCCAGCGGCAGCTCGATGCTGATCGTGACGCACGACCCTGGTGTCGCCGCCCGCTGCGACCGGACCCTTGCGCTTGAATCCGGCGCATTCGTCAACAATGCCGCCGCCGATGCGGCCGGCGGCGCCCCGCAACCCTGAATACACTATGGCTACCCGTAAAAAAGCCGACCAGCGCGTCCTCATGACTCCCGAATCCCTTCGCGAGGATTTCGACTGGCATCTCCGCTACACCATCGCCAAGAGCAAGGCCAACGCCACCGAGCTCGACTGCTACACGGCGCTGGCGCTTTCCGTCCGCGACCGCCTCGTCGAGCGCTGGATGGTCACGCAGGACAACTACCACCGCCAGGGCGTGAAGCGCATCGCCTACCTTTCGCTCGAGTTCCTCATGGGCCGCCTGCTCGGCAACAACGTCATCAACCTCGGCATGGAAGAGATGTGCAACCAGGCGCTCGCCGACCTTGGCATCGACTGGAACCGCCTCCGCGACATGGAGTCCGACGCCGGCCTCGGCAACGGCGGCCTCGGGCGTCTCGCGGCCTGCTTCCTCGATTCGATGGCCACGATGTCGCTTCCCGCGATTGGCTACGGCCTGCGCTACGACTACGGCATTTTCAAGCAGACGATCAAGGGCGGCGCGCAGGTCGAGGAACCCGACCACTGGCTTGACCACGGCTACGCCTGGGAAATCCAGCGCCCCGAATACTCCTGCGAGGTGAAGTTCGGGGGCCGTGTCGAGGCTTCGAACATCGGCGGACGCACCGAGTGGCGCTGGGTCGACACCCGCCCCGTGAAAGGCGTCCCCTACGACGTGCCCGTCGTGGGCTTCGGCGGCAAGGTCGTCAACACCCTCCGCCTCTGGCAGGCGCAGGCGACGGACGCCTTCGACCTCCAGGACTTCAACCGCGGCTCCTACATCGAGGCCGTCGAGCGCAAGGTGCTCGCCGAGAACCTCACGAAGGTGCTCTACCCCAACGACAACACACTCCAGGGCAAGGAGCTCCGCCTCCGCCAGCAGTACTTCTTCGTGGCGTGCTCGGTCCAGGACATCCTCCGCCGCTTCCGCGAAGACGGCCTTCCCTTCTCGCGCCTCCCCGAGCGCGTCTTCATCCAGCTCAACGACACGCACCCGACGCTTGTCATCCCCGAGCTGATGCGCATCCTCATGGACGAGGAAGGCATGGAATGGGACGACGCCTGGAGGGTCACGCAGGCCTGCACGGGCTACACGAACCACACCATCCTCCCCGAGGCCCTCGAACGCTGGGGCGTGCCGCTGATGACCTCGCTGCTGCCGCGCCACATGCAGATCATCTACGAGATCAACTCGCGCTTCCTCCGCATGGTGAGTTCGCTCTATCCCGGCGACATCGCCAAGCTCCAGCGCATGAGCATCATCGACGAGGAAGGGCAGAAGCAGGTGCGCATGGCCAATCTCGCCGTCATCGGCTCCTGCGCGGTCAACGGCGTCGCGGCGCTCCACACGGAACTTCTCCGCAGCAAGATTTTCCCCGATTTCGACGAGCTTTGGCCGGGCAAGTTCACCAACAAGACCAACGGCGTGACGCAGCGCCGCTGGCTCCTCAAGGCCAACCCGCGCCTTGCCGCGCTTGCGACCGAGGTGGTGGGCGACGGCTGGATCCGCGACCTTTCGCTTCTCGGGGAGCTTGAGAAGAAGAAGGCCGACAAGGCGTTTCTGAAGCGCTTCCGCGACGTGAAGCACCGAAACAAGGTGGCCCTCGCCGCCGTCATCAAGGACCGCGTGGGCATCGACGTCGATCCAAACTCGCTTTTCGACGTCCAGGTCAAGCGCCTCCACGAGTACAAGCGCCAGCTCCTGCTCGCGCTCTACATCATCGTGCTCTACAACCGCATGCTGGCGCATCCCGAGATGGAAATCACGCCGCGCACGTTCATTTTCGGCGCGAAGGCGGCGCCGGGCTACGCCATGGCCAAGCTCATCATCCAGCTCATCCACGGCATCGCCTCGGTCGTCAACAGCCATCCGACTGTCGGCAAGAAGATCAAGGTCGTCTTCATGCCCGACTACTGCGTGTCGCTCGCCGAGCGCATCATTCCCGCCGCCGATCTCAGCGAGCAGATTTCGCTCGCCGGCATGGAAGCCTCCGGCACCGGCAACATGAAGCTCATGCTCAACGGCGCCGTGACAATCGGCACGCTTGACGGCGCCAACGTCGAAATCGCCGAGGAAGTCGGCGACGACAACATCTTCATCTTCGGCCTCAGGACCGAGGAGGTCGCCGCCTTGCGCCCGACCTACAGCTCCGAGGCCTTTTACCGCGCCGACCCCGAGATCAAGCTCGCGGTCGACCGCATCCGGCAGAACGTCTTCTCGCTCATGGAGCCCGGCCTCTTCGCGCCGATCGTGAAGACCCTCCTCGACTACGGCGACCACTACATGCTGCTGGCCGACATGCGCAGCTACATCGACACGCAAGACGCGGCGGCCAGGCTTTACGCCACCGATCCCGACGCCTGGGCGCGCATGGCGCTCGTCAACGTCGCGCGGTCCGGCAAGTTCTCCTCGGACCGCACGATTGCGGAATATGCCCGCGACATCTGGCACGTCACGCCGTGCCAAATCGACGATTAGCAGCCATGGAACGCATCACGACAGAACTCAACCGGCGCGACACGGCCTTCGACAACAACCTGAGGCCGCTGACATTCGACGACTTCTCCGGCCAGGCGAAAGTCCGGGACCGCCTCATGCTGGCGGTCCAGGCCGCGAAACAGCGCGGCGAGCCGCTCGACCACGTCTTGCTTTCCGGTCCGCCCGGCCTTGGCAAGACGACGCTGGCCTTTATCCTGGGCAAGGAGATGGGCGTTTCCGTCAAGACGACTTCCGGCCCCGTGATCGACAAGCCCGGCGATCTTGCCGGTCTTCTCACGAGCCTCCAGCCCGGCGACATCGTCTTCATCGACGAAATCCACCGCATGCAGCGTTCCGTCGAGGAATACCTCTATTCGGCGATGGAAGACTTCGTGATCGACATCATGATCGACCAGGGGCCCAACGCCCGCTCCGTGCGCCTCGACCTGCCGCGTTTCACGCTTGTCGGCGCGACGACGCGCTCGGGCCTCATCTCGTCGCCGATGCGCTCGCGCTTCGGCCTCGCCAACAGGCTCGACTACTACCAGCCCGAAGACCTTGCGAAAATCGTGGCGCGTTCCGCCGCCAAGCTTTCCGTCGAAATCGACGACGGCGGCGCCCTTGAGATCGCGGGCCGTTCGCGCGGCACGCCGCGCATCGCCAACAACCTCCTGAGGCGCGTCCGCGACTACGCGCAGATCAAGTCCGGCAACCGCATCACAAAGGAGGTCGCCGCCGCCGCGCTCGAATTGCTCGAAATCGACCCCTACGGGCTCGACGAGATGGACAAGCGGCTCCTCGAGGCGATCATCTACAAGTTCGGCGGCGGGCCGGTCGGCCTTGGCACGCTGGCCGTCGCGGTCGGCGAGGAGGCGGACACCATCGAGGAGGTTTACGAACCCTACCTCATCCAGGAAGGCTACATCCAGCGCACCCCCCGCGGGCGCGTCATCACGCAGCTGTGCCGCGAAAGGATGGGCATCCAGGAGGGGGCCGCGGCGCGCATGGCGCAGGGTGAACTTGGATTCTGACCGGCCGGGCGATGACCATCAAAGGCATAATTTCGCAGAAGCGGATAGAAAAAGTCAGGGAAAAGGCGCAGCGCCAAGAGGGCGTTTCCGCGCCGTCCGCCATGCCCGCGGCCCTTGGTTCGTTGCCCGTTTTCGCCGGAATGTCGCTACTTGCCGCGGCCTTGGGCGGGATTGAATTCATCCTCTACCGCATTTTCGTGCCGAGTCTCCTCCCGAATGCGGGAGCCACGTTCAATCTTTTCCCCTTTGTCATCGTCCCCTTGCTCCTCGGCATGCTTTACGGGCCGGTTGCGACCGTCGCGACCGGGTTGTTTACCACTCTTTTCCTCTGGTTTGTCTCCGGGCTCGACCCCTGCACGTTGGCCGTCGCCGCCACATCGACTGTTGTTTCCGCCCTTTACGCGCCGCACATCAAGTCTTTCCGGAACTTCTGGAAGCTCCTTTCGCACCAATTGCTGGGCCAGGCGCTTGTGGGTGTCGTCGTCATGTGCGTGCAGAGGTGTTTCCTGTCCGCCGGCCATGTGACGCCCCAGTACGTCATCGCGCAGCTGGTCTTTCTCGCGGCCCTGTCCCTTCTTGCCGGCCCGCTGGCCCTGTACGTCTTCCTGCCCGCCGCCGAGAAAATCACGGGGCGCATCAGCGATTTCTCGATGATGCCCTTCGCCAACGTCGGCGGCTCGCTTTTGCAGCGGCTTTCGCGCGAAGCCCCCGGGACCTACCACCACTCCCTGATGGTCGCCGACCTTTCGCAGGCGGCGGCCGGCGCCATCGGCTCGGGTTCGGGCGTGACGTCGGGCGCCGGCGTGGCGGCGCGGCGGGCGCCCTTGGGGCGGAAAGCCGCGACGATGTTGGGGTCGGTCTCGATGTAGGGACCGCCAATCAGGTCGATGCAATAGGGGA
>JAZQOA010000022.1:0-23772 GCA_045627605.1 Kiritimatiellia bacterium
ACCCGCTCGGCGCCGTGCTCGGCGGCGGGCCGGGGGTGGCGGGTAACGGGCCGTACGGGGGTGTTGACGGGGTCTCGCCCGCCCCCGGCGGGCGACCCTTGAAATGTGATGAGATTTTGCGCCTTAATACTGGAGACAAAGTTACTGCATGTGCGGAACAAAATCAACGTGATGTTGGGGAAAACGGCGATGACCGCAGATGTGGACATGACGGTAAAAGCGACGATGACCGTTTGAGCGGCAGGGACCGCAGATGCGGCAATGATGGTATAAGCGGCGATGACTCGGGGAGCAACGATGGCGGGGGAAAGATCGCCGGCGGGGCGGCGGACGGAAGAATGGCGGAGTGGCGGCGGAAATTGCAGGAAATCCTCGACGACGCGAAAAGACGTGATGGGCGGGTTCGGCGGCGCGGCGGCCGTCCCAAAAGGAATGTCGTGACACAGGCGGCCCTGATCCTGGCGCTTGAGGCGGTGTCGGAACCCCTCTGGGCGCTTGTGAAGACCGTCGGGGCCGGTGACGGTGTGCAATCGGCGTAGGCGGGACGCAGGAAAAGGGCAGGCAACAAGGAGCGTCAAAAAACGGGCGCTGCTTGCCTTGTTCCCGCGCATTCGCGCGGGTCAAGGCTCGTACTTGTATTCGGAGAGGTCGCCGACGATGACGTCCGCCGCTGAAACATCCTGCACGGGACGCCCCTTGCGGCTGATCGCGACGCAATACATGCCGCCGGCTTTCGCCGCGCGCACGCCCGCGTTGGAGTCCTCGAGGACGATGCACTTTTCAGGATCGACCTTGAGGATTTCGGCCGCCTTGAGGAAGCACTCGGGGTCGGGCTTGCCGCGCGAGGCGTCTTCCGCGCCAAGGATGAGCGAAAGGTCGTCCGCGACGCCAAGGCGTTTCGCGGCGGCGATGACGTCGCTGCGCGGCGAGCCTGAAACGATCGCCACGGGCATGTCCTTCGCCATGGCCTTCAGCAGGGCGACGGACGACGGGTAGGCGATGTCCTCGGTTTCAAGCCGGTAGCCGTAGTAGCCGCGGATGGCGTCCGCGAGCTCCTCGACGGTGCGGTCCCTGAAGGGCGGCAGGGCGGCGATGTCCTCGTAGATTTCGGTCGAGGACCGGCCGTAGACAAGCTTCACGGCTTCGTCGTCGGAAATGTCGAGGCCGTTGTCGCGGATGAAGTCGCGGGTCGCGTAAATCCAGTGGATTTCGGAATCCTGAAGCGTGCCGTCCAGGTCGAAAAGGGCTGCTGCAAATTTCATGTCGCTACTTGCCGGCGCCGCAGCACTTCTTGTACTTCTTGCCGCTGCCGCAGGGGCAGGGGTCGTTGCGCCCGATTTTGGGCTCTTCGCGGCGGATGGGTTCGGGCCCGATGATCTTGCCGTCGATGAAGCGCCATTCGCCGTCGATCTTCCGGAATTCGGAAACCTCGTGGTGCTCGAAGTCCTTGTCCTTGATGGTGTAGCGGGCGATGAACTCGACGACGCCGTCGTCGTCGCCTTCGCCGCCCTTGTCCTCGCGGAGGACTTCGAGGCCGGTCCATTTGGCGGACTCCGACCAGCGCTTGGAGCCTTCGGCGTCGAATTCCTTCTGGACCTTCGGCCCGGAAGTCTTGTAGAGGTAGTCGATGCTGCCCATGGCGTAGGCGGCGTAGCGGGCGCGCATCAGCGCCGCCGCCGTGGGCGCGGGCTTGTCGCCCATCAGGTACGGGCCGCAGCACTGGTCAAATGGGATGCCGCTTCCGCACGGGCAGAGGTTGCTGTCTTCTTCCTTCGTGGTTGCTTCTGTTTCGGCCATTTTCTTTTCCGTTGTCAGGGTGGGGCTGCCGGTAGGCAAGGGATGGTTAAGCGAAAACAAGTTCATCTATTTTATCAAAATATGTTAAACTATTTGCACTTTTTTTGGAGATTTCAAAATGTCAGGGAAGTTTCTGTCCGTGAAGTCGTCGTCGCTTTTCAAGTCCGCCGTCATTGCCCTCGCCGCCTTGTTTTTCCTCGTCCCGCAAACCTTGTTCGCCGCCGAAGGCGCCGCCGAGGCCGGCCCGGACCTGACGATGCGCATGACGACCCTGGTCATCCAGTTCGGTCTCATCCTCTTCGCGGCCAGGGTCGGCGGCTGGATTTTCGAGCGGATCGGCATGCCCGGCGTCCTTGGCGAACTCTGCACGGGCATTGTGATCGGCCCGTCGCTTTTGGGCAAGCTTCCCCTGCCGGGCTTCGACCAGGGGCTCTTCTTCCTTGCGAAATCCGTCCAGTGCGGCACGACCCCCGTATCCCCGGAGCTCTACGGCATCTGCACGTTCGCGTCGGTCGTCCTGCTCTTTCTCGTCGGCATCGAGACGGATTTGAAGGTGCTTTTCCGCTATGCGCTTGCGGGCGGCCTGGTTGGCCTTGGCGGCGTGGTCGTCTCCTTCGTCGTCGGCGATTTCATCGGCATGAAAATGCTCCCGATGATCACCGGCGGGTCGTATGGCTTCATGGATCCCGCCTGCATCTTCCTGGGCGTCATGTCCACCGCGACGTCCGTCAGCATCACGGCGCGAATCCTCTCCGAGAAGAAGAAGATGGACTCCGCCGAGGGCGTCACGACCATTGCGGCGGCCGTCATCGACGACGTGCTCGGCATCGTCGTCCTCGCCATCGCGATGGGCCTTGTCGACTCCAAGACCGGCGGCGGGCAAATCAACTGGGGCGAGATCGGTCTCATCGCCCTTCGCTCGATCGGCATTTGGCTCGGCGCCACGGCGGTCGGCCTTCTCTGCGCCCACTACATCAGCCGCTTCCTCAAGGTCTTCGAGGACAAGGCCCAGATCGCCACGATGGCGCTGGGGCTCGCCATGGTCATCTCGGGCCTCTTCGAGGAGGCGGGCCCCGCGATGATCATCGGCGCCTACGTCCTCGGCCTGTCGCTGTCGCGGACGGACATCTGCGAGGTCATCCGCGAACACCTCCAGCCGATCTACCGCTTCATGGTGCCGGTCTTCTTCGTCGTCATGGGCATGATGGTCGACCTCACGGCGCTCAAGAGCCGGAGCGTCCTCATTTTCGGCGCGGTCTACACCGTCGGCGCGATTTTCGCCAAGCTCGTCGGCTGCGGCCTCCCGACCTTCCTCTGCAAGTTCAACGGCCGCGGCGCCCTGCGCGTCGGCCTCGGCATGATTCCCCGTGGCGAAGTCGCGCTGATTGTCGCGGGCGTCGGCCTTTCCAAGGGGCTCATCACGCCCGAGATCTTCGGCGTCTCGATCATGATGACGCTTATTACGACGGTTCTTCCGCCCCCGCTTCTCGTCTCGGCCTTCAAGTCGCCCAAGAGCGGCCTCCGCAGGGGGGCCGACCAGGCCGCCGCCACGCCGGAGGTGACCTACAATTTCCCGACGCCCGAAGTGACCTTCCTCCTGGGCAACTACCTGATGGAAAGCTTCCGCGAGGAAGGCTTCTTCGTCCATGTCTTCAACATCAAGGACGGCATCTACCAGGTCCGCAAGGACGCGATGGCCATCAACATCATCCGCGCCAAGCAGTCGATCACCTTCAAGTGCAGTCCCGAGGAAATCCCCTTCGTCCGCACGGCGATGACCGAGGTCGTCGTCCGCATGGAGCAGACGATGAAGGCCCTGCAGCACCCGCTCGACGCCGACAAGCTGCTCGCCACGCCCGAGTCGAACGAGGAGCGCCGGATCGCGCGCAACTCCCGGATGCGCCACTATCTTTCGGTGGCCAACATGATTCCCTCGCTTGAGGCCGAGACGAAGACCGACGCCATCGCCGAACTCGTCAACCACCTTGCCAAAAACGGCGTCATCAAGGATCGCGAAGCGGCCATGACGGCCATTCTCGAGCGCGAGGACACGATGTCGACGGGCCTCCGCCACGGCCTGGCCTGCCCGCATGCCCGCACCACCGAGGTGAAAGACCTCGTCTCGGTCATCGCCCTTGTGCCCAACGGCATTGATTTCGACTCGCTTGACGGGACGCCGACCAAGGTCATCCAGCTGGTTCTCTCGCCCAAGGATTCCGCCGCGCCCTACATGGAGTTCATGGCGTCGATGAGCGGCGTCTACCGCGACAACGGCGTCGAAACGCTCCTCAAGTGCCGCACGGCCGAGAGCATGTACAAGGAGCTTTGCGACAGGCTCGCCTGACGGGGCGCGACATGACGAAGAGCCTCGAGGACTATGTCGAAGCCATCTACAGGCTCGCCGGTGAAAACGGCGAGGCGCGGGTGGTCGACGTCGCCCGCATGCTGCGCGTGAAGATGCCGAGCGTCAACAACGCGGTCAAGGAACTCGCCCGGCTCAAGCTCCTGAAATACGAGAAGTACCATGGCCTCCAGCTGACAAAGGCGGGCGTCGCCGTCGCCCAAAGCGTCTACGAGTGCCATTTGACGCTCAAGAACTTCCTCCTGGCGCTTGGCGTCTCGGAGGAAAACGCCGAAACCGACGCCTGCGCCATGGAGCACGTCCTCAGCGCGGAGACGATCGAGTGCTTCCGCACCGCCACCTCGCGGCTGAAGTAGGGGCGGCCCTTCGCCCATCGGGGCTGCGACGATCCGCCGCCTTGCCAGCTTGAAGGCGGGTCGCCGCTACTGGGCGAGCAGGACGGCGTCGTGCGGGCCGACGGTGATTTCGCCGCCTACCTCGCCCATGGGGTGGAGCAGCTCGCGGCAGTTGGCGCCTTCGCGGAAGCCTTCGATCTCGGCGAGCTTCCAGGTCCGGGGGGCGTCGCCGAAGTTGATGAGCGCGGCGGCGGGCCTGCCGTTGACCGTGCCGATGAATGACGACGGCCAGTTCGCATCGAGCTGCAAGGCGCCGGGGCGGACGTCGCGCATGCGCAGCGCCGCGGCGCGGCCAAGAAGTTCGAGGCGTTCGGGCGGGATCACGGCGAGGTTGTCGCTCGTGAGCGCGAAGCCCGTGAGAATGCCGGTGAGGATCGAGATGTGGGTTTCGCCCAGCGTCTGCGTGCCGCGGTCGGTGCGCGCGATGAGGCAGTCGGGGTCGGCCCAGTAGAACTGGTCGAACATCCAGAAGCGGCCGAAGGTTTCGTGGGCGGCGCGGAAGATGGGCCAGGTGCTGGCGTGGGTGTCCTCGGAGAAGCGCGCGCCGTCGACGAGGCCGACGCAGGGGAGGAAGTGCTGGCTGCAGGCGAGGAGGAAGGAGTCCGGAACCGCCTCGCGGATCGCCTGGAGGCCCTTGCGGAAGGCCGAGACGCTGGTGGCTTTCGGGTCGGCGCGGGCGCCGTCGACGAGCGCGAAGCCGAGACCGTCCATCTTGAAGTAGGTGTAGCCCCACTCGCGGAAGGTGCGGAAGATTTTCCCGAGGTGCTCGAGGACGGCGTCCTGCGTCGTGTCGAGCGTGGCCCAGAGGTGGTCGGGCGGCGCCGACCAGCCGCGCGCCACGAGCGGGTTGCCGTCGGGGCCCTTCACGAACCACCCGGGGTGGTCGCGGAAGACGCGGCTCGCGGTCGAGGCGTGGAAGGGCATCGTCCAGATGCCGGCCTCCATGCCGCCGTCGCGGATTTTTTTCGCAATGTCCGCGAGCGGAGTGGGCCAGGAGGCGTGCTGGTTGTTCCAGTCGCCCTGGAACTCCTGGTAGCCGTCGTCGATCTGCACGTAGCGCGCCTTGAAGCACGACGTCTGCCTGGCGGCGAGGGTGTCGACGTTTTCGAGGAAGTCCTTTTCGGTGACGTCCTTGTAGTAGTAGTACCAGGTGCAGTAGCCGGTGATGTTCCTGTCGCCGGCGGGCTTGATGGCGTGCATCTTCGCCGCCGCCTGCCTGCCGTATTCGAGAAGCAGCTCGCGCCAGTCGTCGCCTTCGAGAATGGCGAGTTCCTCGGGCGTTTCGCCTTCCTTGACCTCGGGTTGCCATATCTTGATTTCGCGCATCTTGCGCCCGCGCCAGACGACCGAGAGGTGCGTGAGCGAGCGGTTGGCGGTCAGTGCGCCGACGAGGATGTACTTCCTCGTCTCGTGGTCGCCCACGACGATCACGTCGTCGGCCACGACCTCGGAGTTGTAGGCGCAGAAACTGGTGTAGAAGGTGTCGTTGCCGCAGCGCTGGTTCATCGTGCCGGCGTGGTTGTAGATGAAATTGGCCGACGCCGGCATGTCGATCGGGAGGATGCGCTGGTAGTAGGTGACGGGCTTGAGTTCGTTCATGGTTGTTTCCTTGGGGGTGAGGGTCGGTTTGCGGACTGTTGCCTAAAGCGAGATTTTCCGCGCGGACTGGAATTCGGGGAATTCGCCGAAGGCCCTGGGCGAGACGGCGAGAACCGGCGGCGCCTGGAGGCGCTTCGCGACGGCGAGCCCCTTGTAGAGGTTCCACCAGCGGCAGGCGTCGGCGGCGAAGGCCGAGCGGTCGTGGAAGAGGGCCTCGACATCGCCGTCGTAGCCGATGGCGTCCGCCAGCGTGCCGTCGAGGTAGCCGGCGAGGCTCTCCTGGGGCGTGGCGCCGCCCTCGACCCACGAGCGGAAGAGCTTGTCGTGGTAGGGGTAGTTGAGCGGGTCGCCGAGGCCCTTGTCGATCGACTGGCTGTCGCTGAGCTCGGCCGAGGGTTTGATGTTGAAGATTTTCTCGGGAATCGCCTCGGCCTTGTAGACCTTTTCGTTGAGGTAGCGGCCGAGGGCGTAGACCTCGCCTTTCCAGAGGTCGCCGAGGCACGAGAGCCAGCCCATGATGTCGCCGTGCTGCGTGCCGTAGCCGATGGTCGCCTCGGCCTTGTTGGCGTTGCAGCCGAGGACGCCGCCAAAGGCCGCGGCGGCGGCGGCGAGGACGCGGCTGCCGCGGTCGCGCGCCTGGACGTTTTCGAGGGCGAAGGGGCTGAGTTCCCACGCGCCGGCCACACCGCCGCCGGGGCCTTCGCTCCGGAGTTCGGCGAATTGCCGGGCCGTGAGCTCCACGGCTTCGCCAATGGGGATTTCCGCGAAGCGTGTGCCGAGGTTCTTCGCGAGGCTGCGCCCCAGGCTGCGGGTCGTCTGCGACGTGAAGGGGCCGGGCATGCTGACGAGGAGGACGTCTTCCGCCGGCAGGATCGCGCGGTAAAGCGCGCTGGAAACCGCCGAGTCGATGCCGCCCGAGACGCCGATGACGATGCGCCGGAGCCCGAGGCGCTCCATGAATTTCCGCGTGCCGAAGAGGATCGCCTCGGCCGAGGCGTCGAATGTCTCGCGGGGCAGGGGGGCGCCGCCGGTCTTCAATGCCGGGGCGTCGATTGTCCGGACGCCATCCTCGAAACGGTCGAAGAGCGCGGTGCAGGTGCCGTCCGGCGCGAAGGCGCAACTGCCGCCGTCGTAGACGCGGAGGGTCTTTCCGCCGTCGCGGACGCCCGTGGCGCCCACGTACACGAGCGGCTTGCCCGCGCGGACGGCCTCCCTGGAGAGGTCGGCGAGGCGTTTGTCGCGCTGGCCGGCCGTGAAGACGGCGTCGTCCGTGACGATGATGACGGCGTCGTCCTCGTAGCGCCCGGCTTCGCCGCCGGCGGCGACGAGGTCCGCGCCCTGTTCCTTCGCCTTGGCGACGGCCTCGGCGCGGCGGGCTTCGGTGCCTTCGGGGTCGGAAAGGTCGAATTCGATTTGCGCGGCGCAGATTGCGAGGGGCGCCGCCTTGTCTGAAAGTTTCTTGATCATGGCAAGGTTATTCTCTCATTTTTAGGCGGGTCGCGCAAATGGCGCGCCGGATTACTCGTAGAAAATGCCGATGTTGGCGGCGACGGGCCGCGTGTAGCCGCTTTCACCGTGGCGGTTGCAGACGACGGGCTTTTGCGCCTCGGCATCCCAGTAGACCAATGTCGTGGACCCGCCGCCATCCATGTTCATCGCGTCGGCGGCGCCGGCCTTGCGCAGGATGTCGCAGAGGTCGTGCATGTCGGCGCCCAGGCTGTAGCCCTCCTGGCGGCCGTCGACGGCGAGGAGGTAGAGGTAGCGGTGGTTCCCGGAGAGGCCGAAGGCCGTGCGCGGCGCGAGCGCGTGGTCGTCGGGCCGGGCGATGTCCACCGCGTTTGTCATGATGATGCCGAAGCCGGCGGCGGAAACCCAGACGTCTTTTGCCTTTTCCCCGGTGATTTCGCGCGTGATTTCGGCGGTGCCGTCCTTCCACACGGCGAAGATCGCGCCGCGCCCGAAGCCCCGTTTCGAGACCGTGACGCCGTCTGAGATCATCGGGCTGTAGACGTTGCCGTACTGGTGGTTGAAAGGCGCCTCCCACGGGTCCCAGGGCTCGGTGTTGACGGCGACGACGAGGTCGCGGCCCCTGCCGCCTTCCGCGACGGGGGCGCGCTGCTCGAGCATGAAGTCGGCCGTGCGCTGGCGCCGGGTGTCGATCTTGCAGATGCGGTTGGTGACGTCGGGCATGGGCTCGCCCCAGTTCCTGGCGCGCGGGGTGCCGGTGAATTTCAGGCCCGGCGTCTGGAGGTCGACCTTCATGACGAAGGCCTTCATCAGGCGCGGTTCGTCGAGTTCGAGCGTGGTATAGCGGATGCCCCTGGCGATTTCGCGGGAGTCGGCCCAAAGGCCGTTCCGGTCGCTGAAGCTTGCGCACCCGGAGAAAACGAGTGCGAGGGCGCAAAGCGCGAACGAGGCATGGCGGATGTCGGTTTTCATGGTTCCTGCTCCTCTTCCGGTGGTTCGATGGGAATTTCAAGATACTGCGCGGTGGCGGCCGCGATTTCGGAAAAGACGGGGGCGGCCGAGACGCCGCCATCGTGGCTCATTCCGGGCTTTGTCGGGTTGTCGAGCAGCACGAGCACGGAGAAAACGGGATCGTCCGCCGGCAGGAAGCCGATGAAGGACGCCCAGTGGTTGTGGTCGTAGTAGCCGCCTCCGGGCTTCGGGATCTGCGCGGTGCCGGTTTTGCCGGCCACCTTGTAGCCGGGGACCCTGGCGCGGCGGGCCGTGCCCTGGGGGGAGACGACGAGCGCGAGCATTTCCCGCATGTCCTTTGCGACGGCCGGCGCGATGGGCATCCCCTCGACTTTCGGGAGGTTGCGCTGGATGACCTCGCCGTTCGACGAGATGATCCGCTGCATGACGTAGGGGCGCATGCGCTTTCCGCCGTTGGCGATTGTCGAATAGGCGTTGACCATTTGGATGGGCGTCACGGAAATGCCCTGGCCCATGGCGATTCGCGTGGGCTTGATGAGCTCCCATTTCTCGGAGGGGGTGAGCATGCCGGTTCCCTCGCCGGGCAGGTCGATGCCGGTGCGCGACCCGAAGCCGAAGGCGCGCAGGTACCTTTCGAAACGCTTGTTGCCGAGGTCGAGCGCGATTTTCGCCGCGCCGATGTTGCTCGACTTCGCAATGATGGTGCGGACGTCGATGATGCCCGTGGCGTGGTCGCGCAACGTCTTGCCGCCGTAGAACCAGAGGCCGCCGCCGACGTCGTAGGTCGAATGCGGCGTGATGAGATGCTCGTTGAGCGCCGAGGCGACGGTGACGGCCTTCATGGTGGAGCCCGGGTCGTACTGGTCTGTGACGGCCCTGTTCTTGCGCATGTAGGCCTCGGAATCCTTCCAGTCCGCCGGGTCGAAGTCGGGCAGGCTCACCATGGCGAGGATCTCGCCCGTGTCGACTTTCTGCACGATGACGCGCCCGCCGTTGGCGTTCCATTCCCCGACCGCCGCCTTGAGCGCCTGGTAGGCGACGAGCTGGATGTTCTGGTCGATGGTGAGGAAGACGGAGGCGCCGTCGATGGCGTCCATCGTCGTGATGCGCCGTTCGCGGATTTCCGGACCGTTGTTGGCGCGCACGCCGATGACGAAGCCGTCCGTCCCCTTGAGCATCTTTTCGTAAACCTGCTCGATGCCGCCGTTTTGGCCGATGGGGTCGCGGCCCGAGACGAAACCCAGGATGTGCGCGAAGCGCCTCCCCTGCGGGTAGACGCGCTCCTCGATTTGCTCGAGGCCGACGCCGTTGACGTAGAGCGCCTTGTTCGTCGCGAGGTCGATGGCCGCCGGGTCGAAGGTCACGCCCTGGACCACGTATTTGGAGAGGTTTGTATTGCAGAGGTCGGCGTAGACCTCCCTGACCTTGCGCCCCGTGAGCTCGGCGATGCGCTTGCTTGTCGCGACGGGATCCTGCCTGGGCTTGTTTTCGGCGTGCGGGTCGACGAAGATGCGCCAGCCGACCTGGTTGACCGCGATGGGGTTCCCGCCGCGGTCGTAGATGACGCCGCGCGACGCCTTGAGGCTGCCGCGGTACTTGGTGTTGTTCCGGAGGTCGCGGTCGCCGAGGTGGAGGTGCCAGAGCCTGACGGCCAGGATCAGGAACCAGACGGTGAAGAGAACCGGGGCGCCATAGGAACGGGCGAACTTGTCCAACATGCGCCAGTACTTGCCGCGTTCGCGCCAGAACTTAACGAATCCGCGTAGCCTTTTCATTTGCGGCCACCCTTGTGCTGCCGGAAAGATCGACTTGCGAAGGGGGCTGCCGCCCGCGAAGGGAGACGATTTTCTCCCCGCTTGCCAAATCCATGTGCAGACCGTGGCGGCTGAGCGCCTCGTCGAGGTGCTCGGGCTTCACGCAGGCCGACCATTTGGTTTCGGCGCGCGTGCGTTCCGTGCGGAGGCTTTTGGCCTCTTTTTCGAGCTTGCCGATTTCCCGGGCCGTCTTCGAAATCGAGCTGCGGAGCGCCAGGCCGGCGAGTGCGCCAAGCGTGACGACGAGGGCGAGGAGCGAGAACAGCGTGACAACCTTGTGGTTGACGGTGCTGATCTTGGCGTATCTTCTTCGGTTGCGTCTCATGTTGCCGTTGAAAACTTAAAGGTGTTTGAAAATGGGGTCAGAGCCGGACGACGACTCTGAGTTTCGCGCTTCTGGAGCGCGGGTTGCGAATGGTCTCGTCGGCGGAGGGCGTCACGGCGTGGCGGTCGGTCTTCCTGACTCTCGGTTCCGTCCCCTGCCATTCCGACCCGCCCTGCTGGAGCGAGACTTCCTTGCCGACATGCCTGGCGAAGGCGTGCTTCACCAACCTGTCGCTGATGCTTTCGAAAGTGATGACGGCAAGGCGTCCGCCCGGCTTGAGCCTCGGGATGATCGCCTCGATGGCGGACTCCAGTGATTCAAGCTCGTGGTTGACGCGCATGCGGAGCGCCTGGAAGACGCGCGTCGCGGGATGGTGCTTGCGCGCGTGGGCGCCGGCGCCGAGCGCCTTGGTGACGATTTCGGCCAGTGCGCCGGTCGTGGCGATTGGCGTCTTTTCGCGTTCGCGGACAATCGCCGCCGCGATAATCTTGGCGCAAGGTTCCTCGCCCAGGTGCCTGAAGAGCGAGGCGAGTTCCCCCTCGGTGAGTTTCGCGACGAGATCGGCGGCGGTCTCGCCATGCGACGGATCCATGCGCATGTCGAGCGGGCCGTCGGCGCGGAAGCTGAAGCCGCGTTCCGCTTCGTCGAGCTGCTCCGATGAAACGCCGGTGTCGATGACCGCGCCGTCGAATTCCGTGAAGCCAAGCTTGTCGCAGGTCGAGCCGACATGCGCGTGGTTGACGTGCTCGAAGACGATCTTCGCGGGGTAACTTCCGAGATTGTTTTTGGCGCGCGCGAGGGCCGCTTCGTCGCGGTCGAGCGCGAGAAGCGTGGCGCTGGCTCCGGCCCTGCGGAGAATCTCCGCGCTGTGGCCGCCGTCCCCGACCGTGCAATCGAGGTAGACGCCGCCCGGCGTAATTTTCAGCCGGTCGACTGTCTGCCTTAACATGACGGGGATGTGCATGGCCTGGGCTCCTTAGAAATGAATCGTCCGGGCGGTAGCCGAAAGCTTGCCGAAGGCCTCGTCGAGCGACGGCTCGTTTCCGGCCGCCCAAACCTGGAGCCTGTTGACGGCGCCGATGATCACGACGTCGCGGTCGACGCCGATGTGCCGGAGGAGCTGGTCGCTGATGCGGATGCGCCCCTGCACGTCGAGATCGAGCGTTTCCGAGACGCGGCCAATCAACGTGACGAATTCGGAGGCGGCCTCGTCGGTGAGGGCGGCCTTGTTGAGTTCTTCGAGGCGCATTTCGAAGGCGGCGGGCTGGAAGACTTCAAGACATTTCCTGCCATTGAGGCTGGGCATCACGTAGACGATGTCGGGCTTGCCCATCCTGTCGCGCAAAATCGAGGGAATCGTTATTCGCCGCTTGGGGTCAAGACGGTGCGGGTACGAACCGAGAAGGGAACCGATTTTCACCGGTCCTTTTCCCTCCACGTCCACCTTTGACACCTCTTGACTTTTCATGCCACTATTCAACACTTTTCACCACCGTTTGTCAAGAAAATTTTATTTTCCGTTTTCCGTGTAGAGACGGTGAGTCCTGGTGCCCGCCGCGCTGATCTTGCGCTGGTCTTCGTTTGAGCCGTGTAGAAGTGTAGAGATGGAGAGTCCCGGCGCTCGCCGCAGTTAGAAGTTTCGATACGGCAGGTCTCGCCCCGCAGGTTGTCGATGCCTGCCGTTCTTACCGACGGCTTTCAACTCGCCAAACTTGATTAAACTATCGGTAATTGATAAATTGTTTCCTGTTTCGGGATTGCATACAATGGGGATTTGAGACTATGGGAACAAGGAAAATCAAGGTTGGAATCGTGGGGATCGGCAGGATCGGCAGGGGCCACATCGAGGAACTCGCCGGCTTTGCCGACATGTACGAGGTCGTGGCGGTGGCGGACAGCGCGCCCGACAGGCTCGAGAACTTGCCGGCTTTCGCGGCGAAGGCCCGGAAATACCCTTCGCTTGAAACGCTCCTGGGCGACCCGGATGTCGAAATGGTCAATGTCTGCGTCCGCCACCCCGACCACGTCCCGATGGGGCTCGCCATCCTCGCCGCCGGCAAGATCGCCGTGGTGGAAAAGCCCGTTGCCACGTCAACGGCCGAAATGGAACTTCTTCGCGCCGCTTCCGAAAAGCACCCGGGCCATCTCTTCTTCCGTCACAACCGCCGTTTCGAGCCGGCCTTCCGCAAGGTGCGCGAACTGGCCTTTTCGGGACTCATCGGCGAAATCCAGTACATCAAGCTCAACCGCAGCGTCGGCTACTGCCGCCGCAACGACTGGATGACGATGACCGAGTTCTACGGCGGGCTGCTCTCCAACTGGGGCCCGCACCTGATCGACCAGGCCCTCCGCCTCCTTGACTCGCCCGTGGTCGACGTGTGGGCGGACGTCCGCCGCGTGATTTCCATCGGCGACGGCGACGATCTTTTCAAAATCCTGCTGAAGGCCGAAAACGGCCGTCTCGCCGACATCGAGGTGACGGGCGCCAACACGATGCCGGGGCGGCAGATCGAGATCATCGGCAACCGCGGCACCATCGTGAGCGAGACGGAATCTTCGATCACCGCGCGCTACATCGACCCCTCCGTCGAGCTCCGCGCCCTCAGGCCGCACCCCGAAAACCCGCCGCTGGCCTACGGCAACTTCGAGGAAAAACTTTTCTTTGTCGAGTCGAAGTACCAGGTGCCCGACACCCGGATGGCGGACATCTGGCGGCACATCCACGCGGCCATTGCCGATGGCGTTCCCTTCGAGGTGACCTTCGAGCAGGCCTTCGACGTCGTGAAGGTGACCGAGGAGGCTTTCCGCAGGAGCGGTTTCAAGCCCATCCTCAATTTCAAGGGCAAATGCAATGTCTAAGGGAGTCTGATACGAAATGAAGGGTTCGTTTTATCTTGGAAACGGCAAGTTCGAGGTGCGCGACCTCGTCCGCGAGAAACCCGGCGAGGGCGAAGTGCGCGTGCGTGTCGCGGCCTGCGGCGTATGCGGGACGGACGTCCACATCTACCACGGGTCGAAGGGCTCGGCCGATGTCACGCCGCCCGTCGTGCTGGGCCACGAGTTTTCGGGTGTCGTCGAGGAGGTCGGCCCCGGCGTCGACGTCGTCGCCGTCGGCGACCATGTGACGGTCGACCCCAACATGTACTGCGGCAAGTGCCGTCCGTGCCGCATCGGCAAGAAGCAGCTCTGCACGGGGCTCCGCGCCTACGGCGTGAATCTCGACGGCGGCTTCGCCGAGGCGTGCGTCGTCCGCCAGGAGCAGTGCTACAAGGTCTCGAAGGAAATCCCGCTTGAATTCGCCGCGATGACCGAGCCGATCGCCTGCGCGCTCCACGGCATCGACCGCAGCCACATCCGCCACGGCGACGTCGTCTGCGTCGTCGGCGGCGGGGCGATCGGCCTCATCATGGTCCAGCTCGCGAAGATGGCGGGCGCCGCCAAGGTCGTCGTGAGCGAGCCCGTCGCCTTCCGCCGCGGACTCGCCCTGCAGCTCGGCGCCGACGCCGCGATCGACCCCGTCCGCGAGAACCTTTCCGAAAGCCTCCGCGAAGCGACGGGCGTCTGCGGCGCCGACGTCGTCATCGAGTGCGTGGGCAACCGCATCGCGCTCCGGCAGTCGATCGAGATCTGCGCCCGCGGGGCGACGCTCATGGTCTTCGCCGTCCACGGCGTCGACGAGGTCGCCGAAATCAAGCCCTTCGACATCTTCAGCAAGGAGCTCACGGTCACGGGTTCGCTCATCAACCCCGACACCCACAGCCGCGCGGCCGACCTCATCAGCGCGGGCCGCCTCAACCTCGCCCCGATCATCACGCATTCGTTTGGCATCGACCAGGTCGAGAAGGCCATCCTGATGCAGATGGGCGATGAATCCGTCAAGGTGCTCGTCAAACCATAGTCCATGCCCCGCAGCCTAAAAATGGCCGCGGCGATGTTGCTGCTGGCCTTCGTGGCGCTGGCCGGCGGCGACAGGCCCCTGCGCGTGGCGCACGTCCGCCACGCGCCGCGGCCAAAGTCCCAGGCGGCGCCTGTCAACGCCATCGGCCGCACTTCGACGGCGGCTGGCGAAATCAACATCGCCAGGGTCGCATCCGCGGCTTCCATCGCGACGTATTCCGGCGATTTCCTGGGCGACTCGGCGGGCTTTACCTGGTATGTCTCGCGCCATTACGCGCTGAAGACCGACCTTGACGAGGCGACTGCCGCGGAAAGCCTCGTCCTCCTTGAGCTCGCCTGGCCGCAGCTGAAGGCCGTTTTCGGCTGCGAGCCCCCCGGGTCGGAGGCGTTGCGCCAGGCGATTGTCCTCGGCGCGAGCCGCGCCAGCCTCGTGGGCGCGGCACTCGACGACCACATGTATTCCTTTGCGCAGGGGGGCGTCACGCAGGAGGGCTTTTCGTGTGCCTTCGCCTACGTCGGCACGCCTTACCAGACGCGCTACATCCTGCTCCATGAGGCGGCCCATCTTTTCCAGTATGCGATTTCCGGCGATACGCGCGGCTGCCATGGCTTCTTCACCGAGGGCGTCGCCGACCTTTTCTCCAGCCACGTCTACGACCCGGCGCGACGGGCGCTCACGGTCAACGTCTTCGACCGGGCACCCATCCACAACCACTTTTTGAATGGACTTGCCGAATGGCGCGGCAAGAATGAGCCGCCTTTCTCCGTTCTTTGCGCCGACCCCGCGCCGTCCCGCGGCATCTCCGTCGTCCTTGCCGCATTCCTGCAGTCCACGCCCGAATTCGAGGGCCAGTGGCGCATTTTCTGCCGCCAGGTGGCGGAATGCCGCGCCGGTGCGTCGAAAGCGCTTTTCGACAAGTTGATGGACGACCTCTATGGCGGGCCCAGGGCCTTGGACAAGTCCTTCGCGGCGTGGATCAAGGGCCTTTCGCCGTCCTACCATCTCGTGGGCCGCGAATTCGACCAGCGCGGGGACTGGCTTGTCTCGGCATTCCCGGCTTCGCCCGAGGCCCCGGCTTCGCTTGTCCTCCCGCCACCGTCGTCAAGACGGGGGAATTTTGTCCGCGACTGGCCCTGCCCGGCGGACGAATCCCGACTTCCAGACGGCGCCTTCTGCCATGTGGATGTCGTCTGGGACGAGATGCCGCTGCGAAGTTCCTTCGCCTCGCTTTCGCTTGCGACGGACGACGGAAGCGCCCCTTGGGTTTCCTGCGTCATTTCAAACGCGCCGAATGGCAACATGGCCTTCTTCGAGGTCAATGGCGTCCGCGACAGGCGCGCCTCGACGCGCCGCCTGCCTGCGAAGCTGACGGAGGGCGTCGCAATCGAAATGCGCGAAACGGGGCGGGGGGCCTTCGCCGCCGCGCTCAAAGTCGGCGACGCGACATTCGCCGAGGTCGATGTCGCCTTGCCCGCGGGGATGAAGGCGGGCGATGCCGCGAGATGCCGGCCGGTTATCTCCGCCTCGCAACCTGGCGTGCGTTTCCGCTCGCGCGAGGCGACCGTGAGTCCGGGGCTGGGGACCGCGGTTCTTCCGCCGGGCGTTCGGTTTGCGGAGACCAAGCTTGTCGATTTAGGCGGCGCACGGGAAAAGCCCGTCGAGGTTGGAACGCCGATCACGGCGTGGCACGTGCTGGGGCCTTTCGATGCGCGGGGCGAAAGAACCCGAGAGGAGGCGGCTGTCCGCGAGGGAATGCCGGGAAGCCCCCGGGCGACTTTCACGCTTGGCGATGGAAGCGCGGCCACCTGGCGGGAGGCCGTTTGCAACAAGCTCCCGCTCGTGTCGGCCCCCGTCGTCAATTTCGGGCGCGCGTTCGGCCGTCTCGCAAAGGATGCGCGGGCGTATGCCCTCGCCACCGTGGAGGCGGAGGAGGCGCGCGACGCCGAGCTCGTTTTGGGCGTGACGGACGCCGTCGCGGTCTTCGTCAACGGCCGGGAAGTCTACCGTGACGATGTGCGGCGCGAGTGGGCGGACGGCAATCTCGCCGTGCCCGCGCACTTGGAAAAAGGCCGCAACGAAGTGCTTTTGGCCCTGTCGCATTCGGACGGCGTCTGGCTGCTCAACGCCTCGCTGCGCTGAAGTCCGGCGAAGGCCCCGGCGCCGAATAGCCGGATGAAGACCGGCGGGACAGGCGCCTCGAAAAGCAAAGGACGGCCTGTCCGCGGGTGGGGAAATGAAATTGACAGCGCATGGAGGCACATGCGTTCCCTGAAGGGCTTGGCGCCGGGGCCGTACTTTTCGTCGCCGACAAGCGGGTGGCCGGCGTCCGCAAACTGCACCCTGATCTGGTTGCGCCGTCCCGTGCGGAGCTTGACGGCGACGAGCGACATGCCGCGCCTTGTGGCGAGCGTCCGGTAGTCGGTCTGGGCGAATTTCACGGGGGGGCCGCCCCGGGCGGGCGGTTCGCGGAGTTGCCTGACGAAGAGATCCCAGTCCTCGTAGAGGTAGCCCGCAAGCGTTCCCGAGGGGGGCGAAGGTTCTCCCCAGGCGATGGCGAGATAGGTCTTTTCGACGGCGTCGTGCCAGACGTCCTTGAGAAATTCGCAAGCCTCGTCGGTCTTGGCGAAAACCAGCGCGCCGGAGGTCTCGCGGTCGAGCCGGTGCACGAGCCGGACGTGCTTCGAGGAGCGTGGCTGGCCCTTGCGGATGTAGGCGTTGAGGGCGTTTTCCGCGGTGAACGCCTCTTTCCTGCGCGTCGCCTCGGTAAGGACACCCGCCGCCTTGTCGACGACAAGGAGGTCGTCGTCTTCGAAAAGGATGTCGATTCCGCGTATTTTGCGGGGGGGCATGGGAAACTGTCGCGTTGCGGGCCTGATTCCCTGCTCAAACCCTGAGAAAAGATCCGGGCGAGAGGTTGCTCATCCATTCCGGTGGATTCGCCTGGGGGGGCTCCTCCGGGGCGAAATGGGCGCTCTCGGCGATGAAGTGCCCCCAGTTGGCGATTGTTTCGACGAAAACCGTCAGCGCCTCCATGAACCGGTCGGCGTCCGTGAGGTCAAGCGGCATGTACCGGTGGAGGTAGATGCCGTTGTCCTCGGCGAGCGACAAGACTTCCCCGTCGGCGATCTGCCCCATGAAATTCGCCTTCAGGAGCACGTCCTTGAGTTGCCCGGCGTTTTGCCCCGGCAATTCGCCGATCCGGCTCCACATCAGGAGCGACCGCGTCTCCGCAATCTCCATGAACGCGATCGATCCCGCTTCGGACATCGGAACGCGAACCACCCCGTCTTCATCGGCCTTCAGTTCCCGGTCATAGCCAATCTCGTCGGAAAAAGCCCTGATGAGTTCCTGGAATTCCATAGAGTCCCCAACCTTCCCCCTTGACTATATTTCGTTGAACCTGTACCTGTAGTTGTCAAGTTCCTGGGTGGGGTCGAACGTGGAGGCCCCTCCCGTCAGCCCAGGCGAGAATTGCTGGACCGCGATGCTGTTCAGGTTTTTCGTGTAGGCGTCCCAGTCCTTCTGGTATTTCCAGGTCGTCCGGATTTCACGTTTGACGTCGATGGGCGCGCCCTGCCGGGCGACATTGCCGTTGAATTTGCTGACGGCCGCGTCGAAAGCCGCGCGGAGTTGCCGGAGGTCGATTGTCTCGGGATTGACCTCCTGCGGATCTTCGGGGCGGTTCCCGCCGAAGATGCCGAAGGCGTCGCAGAACTTCCGCAGCACTTGGATTTGGCCGACAAGCAGGTCGTTGATCTCCACCCGCCTCTGCTCGGGGTCGTCCTTGCCGGGTTTGTCCCCCTTGTGCGACAAGACGTTCACCGTGGGTTCGAGGCTGGCGGTAATCGCGAACGGGTCCTCTTCGCGCTCCGGGATCGCCACGCCGTCCTTGATCTTTTCCTTCAACGTTTCAAGCCGGGTTTTCATCTGCTCGAGTGAGGCAAGCAGCTTCCCCGCCTCGATCAAGTCCTGCCGGTTGCCCGAGGCCATCTTTACCTGGATCTTCGCGGCCATGTTCCGCATGGCGTCCTGAAACACCGAGGAAGCCCTGCCCAGCATGAGGTAGCCGACGTCAACGTGTTCCAGAAGTTCGTCGAAGTCGATGCCGATTTTAAGCAACATGGCGTCGAACCCGCCTTTCCTTAAGTAGAGAATTTGCTCACGGACGTCCGCGGGTGTGAGACTTCCAAGGTTGCTTCTGATGGTATTGGCTTGGGTCGGGAAATATTTTTCAAGGTCGCCTTTTGAATAGTTCGAACTGTATTTGTTGTGCAACCGCTGCATCTTGCCGGATAACAGGTCGATATAGTCGCTGTCTTGGGACAGGTTCCCGAAATTCAATTCCGAGAAGTCGTCGGCATTGTCGTAGATGGCGTCCAAATCCCTGATCTCTTCGTATAATTTGTCGATACTGTGCCGGTCGCCAAGGGCTTTCAACGTGTCGATTTCAAGGAGCAAGTCGTCTTTCTTTTCGTTGGGCTGCATTCCCATTTGCCGTTTGCTGGCCACAGAGGTTACATGATCGTGCATGGCCTTGTCGACGCCGTCTTCCTTTTCCACGAAGTCAATGGCGCTGTTCGTGAAAGAATTGACGCGCTCCGTCATCTTTTCCAGGAGCCTTTCGAAATCCGGCATCGTCCTTTTCATTGCGTCCGCCCGTCGGCTTTCCCCATTCGGGGCGCCCAGTGTGTGTAGATCGTCCTTGTTGTTGTCGGTGAATTCCGCCATCAGGGAATCGATTTCATTTTCAAGGACGTTGAATTTCTTGTCGAGGGCCTCCATTATGTCGCCGATGATTGCCCGGGCTGTTGCGTTGTCGCTGGTTTCCGCGTATTGGGAGGTTGTCTTGAGTTTGGCCTTGTCCGGCCCGGCCAGCCTGTCTTCCACGAGGTACTTGATGAATTTCTTCACGGAATTTTTAATGCCGTCCAGCCCGTCGTCGATGGAGATGCGCCATTCGTGTTTATCGGCGTACTGAATAATCGCCAGGGAAAGCGTTTGGTTCGCTTCTCCGGTTATCAGCTTGTAATGCGCCCTTTCGGCGAAGGCCCCGAAAACGGATTTCCCGATGGCCGCCTTCATGTCGTTTGCCCCGGCATGGCAGTCGTTCGCGATTTTCTGCAGGTAGAGTGTGCTGCGGAGCGTGTACTGGTCCCCGGCCTTGTCGTGGTGGAGCACGTTGGCGGAGGGCCCGTGGCCGAAAACGGATTTGTCCGCGAGGCCGGACTTGTCCAGGTTTGTCCGGAGATGCCCGAAGACGCCGTGTTCCGCTTCAAAAACGTAGGCGATTTTTTCCTCGAAAACCTGCCGCAGGCTTTCGTCGGGCAACATTGCCTCATGAGCTCCGAGGTCTTGCAGCTTTTTCTCCAGTTCCTGTTTCTGACCGCTCAATTCCTTCAGCTTGTCCGCGCGTTTCTGCGCGTCGTCGAGTTTGCCGCAAATATTCTGGAAGCTGTTCAAATCCGCTTCCATTTGCTCCAGGAAGGCGAAATCCACTTCCTTCGTCAAAATGTCGTCAAGAACGGCTTTTAATTCCGCCGAGTTGTTTTCAAGGGAAGCCTGCTTCCGCTCTTCCTCTTCGTCGTCGTGCTGAAGCCGTGCCAGTTCGGCGTCGACAGACTCCAGCGTCAGGTCTTTGCCGTCGCCCAAGTCAAACACCCATTCATTGCCCCCGCCTTTTAGGGCCGCCAGATTTTCCTTTTCTTTCTCAAGTTTGATGGCCAAGGCGTTGATTTCCCGTTGCCGGCCTATGCTTTCCTCTGTTTTTGAAATGGTTTCGTCAAGTTTTCGGCTGAGTTCCGGGACGTCTTTTGTGTCATCCTCCAGCTTTATGTTCGCCTCGGTGCGCAGCCTGATCTCCAACTGCCGATACTGCTTGCGCAAATTGCCAAGCCCGCCTCCATTTTGCTCTTCTTCGATTTTCCTCCTGGCGTCCTTGAGGGCCGTGACGAGACTGCCGATTTTTTCCATTTGGGAATCCGATTTGAAGCCGAATTTGTCGAGGAGACTTTTCTTTTCGGTTTTCAAGGTCTTCAGTTCGTCGCCCGGGGCTCCGAGACCTTCGATTTCCGCGGACAGATTGACGATGGCGGCGGACGTTTTCGCCTTTTCCGAGGTGATTTCCCTAAGCTTCTCGTCGGCGATTCGGGTTGCCGCCGCGTCGTCGGCGCTGCTCTTTTCCACGCGGATTGCGCCCTCCATCATCTTGAGGTAGGCGCACACTTCGCGGCGCGTCAGGGGAAGGGTGCTGAAGCCACCGCCAATCAACTTGCTTGAAATCGCATCGAGCAGAGTGGTGTTCACACCCGCCTGGTTGCCCCATTTTTGCCGCAGGATGTTGTTGACGGCCGTTCGCACCCGTAGGTTTTCCTCGGGGGTGGTGATGCGGTCGTTGGAGAACCAGCCGCTGGCGTGGTTGTTGACGACTTTGAGCTTGCCGTTTTCCAGGACGAGTTCGCCGAGATTGTATTTTTTTTTCTCGACGAGCCCCTTGAGTTCCTGTAGGGCCGCGTCGTAGTTGGTTACTTTGACGTCGGTGCCCGTCACGCTGAAATTGTTGCCCATTTTTTTACCTCTGGTTGAATCGCCCCGCCGTTGGCATTGGCAGTCCTCTGGTTGAAAACGACATGTGCAAAAAAGTAGTATAGCGGTTTCCTTGCGGGGTGTAAAGGGGAATTTGGCGTTGGCGTGCGGACCATGCGGACGGCGCGCAGGCGTGGGCCCGAATGCCCCTTTTCAATCTTCGGGAACGGCCGTTCCCAAAGCACATGCGAAAACTTGTGGCGAGAACTTGTCGGCAATGTCTGATTTTGGAAGGACTCGCTTTATGCGCTCTTGGTCTCGACGGGTTACCTGAAGGTCGCCTCGGCGCTGGAGGACGGACGCTGCCGGGTGGCGATCCCGAATCACGCCTTTCTACCAAGATCGCCTTCCGCGCCATCACGGGACTCGTGCGCGGCCTGCCGCATCGCCGTTTCCCGACGCTGTCCAGGTGGGGCGGTGGACGCTTGCCATGCGGGTGCCGATTTGTTATAGTAAAAAAGTTTTCGAAGGCTTGCGGAAATGTTTTCCCGCACGACTTGCACAGCGGGTGTTGTGCGGGCCGATAGCTGGCGAATGGCACTTTGGAAGACGCTTTAACCTTGGGATACGTGATGCGTAGTCCCAGGGAAAGCGCAGAGGAAGGATGTTGAAATGGCAGGTTACAACTTCAGCGTGGACAGGAATAACGGTTCGGCAAGCGTTGCCGCGGGCAGACGTGAGCAGGCGATGGAGGAGCTCAAGGGCCTTGTCGAGAAGCGCGCCTACAATCTCGGCGAACTTATCCTGAACGACAAGGGCAAGCTGGAGGTGATCAACAACCATAAGAGCACCTTCTTCTCCAACGACACGAAGACGACGTCCGCCGACAACCGGCGCGTCCGGAGTGCCATCGCAAATCTGATTGCGTTGACTTGTTCCAGCCTGAATGATGGGGAGCCGCCCCTTTACTACGAGGCGATCTACAAGCGCCTGACAGACGCGGAGTATTCCAGCCAGCCGCTGACGCGCCGTGAAGTGTGCGGGTATCTCAAGCTGCTGTCCAAGACGAAGTTGGACGACAACGAAAACAGAATAGTGGAGGGGCTGAAGGAGGAAAAGGTGAAGTCGGCAAAGATACTTGCGTGCATCAAGGGCGAAGCACCTGTGGACGTGGGCGATGACCCGGCTCTCAGGGACAAGGTCAATCGCGTCGTCGAGCTCAAGGGCAGGATCGGAGACCTCCCCGGCGAAATCGCGGCGCTCACGACCGAGCTCAACCGCATTTCCGGGGATGAAGACCCCGAGAATCAGCTTGACATTGAGACGCGGCGGCTGCCGGCGCTTCGTGAGGAGCTGGCGAACGCACAGGAGGAGCTGAAGAACCTGGAGGCGTCTCTCAGGGGAACAATCTATCGCGCCGGGGAACTCAAGGGCAGGATCGGAGCCCTCTCAGGCGAAATCGCGGCGCTCACGACCGAGCTCAACCGCATTTCCGGGGATGAAGACCCCGAGAATCAGCTTGACATTGAGACGCGGCTGGCGGGGCTGCGTGAGGAGCTGGCGAGCGCACAGGAGGAGCTGGAGCAACTGGAGGATTTCCACGCCAGAAACGTCGCCTACTGTGAACAGACGATCAAGGATTACAGCGAAAAACCCGTTGACGACCTTTTCAGGAACGAGCACGGCATCGGAACCCGCGAGGGACGGACGCAGAGGGGGCTTTCCAAGGAAGACATTTCAGGAATCACCCGTTCCGACAACGTGATCCTTGCCAGTGTGCGCGCGGGGAACGTGTCGGTGTTCAAGGAGGGGCTCAAGGACGCCGAGGCGAAGCGGAAGAATCTGAAGAAGCTTCTTCAAGAAGAGATCGCGAAGGCTAAAAATCGCTTTGGCGACAAGATTGATGGCTGCCGGCAGCGTTCCTTCACGCTGAAGGGCGATTTGGCGAAGGTGTCCAGGGAACTGGTGAATTTGACCAAGAAACAGGGAGAACTGAGCCGTGAGGAGCAAGATGTTGTAGACGCCAAGAACGAACTGCGCGACCTGCGTGACGTCCAGTGCTTCCTCAAGCACCTTGCGGCGGAGAGGAAGGGCTATGTACTGCTTGTGGGTGACGGAACGCAAGGTGAGTTATACTATGTCAAAGACGGAGACGCCACCTACAGAGTCCTCCCGCCGTGGCAACGGGGGAAAAAGGAAAACTTCGAGGATCTGGAGAAGAAAGAGAAGGGCTCGGGGTACAAGAAGCTGGAGGAGAACGAGCTGGCGCTTGAGGGCTTCGAGGAGGGCAAGCCCTACGTGATGGTCCCGGTCAAGGGCGCGAAGAAGGGGCAGGTCGAGTACCGAAAACAGCCTGTGATGTTCTCTTACGGCGCGGAATTAGACGGCCTGTTCGACGAAAAAGCCGTCAAATCTCTCTTTCCTGAAGAAGAAGACCGGAAGAGAGTCGAAGGGAAGAACATCCTGGATACCGTCAGGCTCCGCATTCGTTCTAACGGAGAAGAAAGCTTAGACACGTTACTCGACGTGATTAAGGGCGAAATCGATAACAAGGAGACCGAGCTTGACGCGCTGAAGGCGAAACTTAAGCCCAATCCGAAAGGGGAACTGGGCGGAGTTCT
>JAZQOA010000023.1:0-31715 GCA_045627605.1 Kiritimatiellia bacterium
CTGAAGGCCTCGAAGGAGGACGCGACGGACGCCGAGCTCGCGGCGAAGGCGGAGGAGGGGATCGCCCAGCTCCGCAGGTACGCCGCCGACCCGCTCGTCCCCGAACTCGCCCGGGGCACGCAGCTCCACGTCATCCTCTACCAGTTCAGGGGCAAGGAAATCGTCAGGCTGGAGGAGATTTGAGGTTGGAGATTTGAGGTTGGAGGTTGAAGGTTGGAGGTTGAAGAAATGGAGGTGCGGAGATGAAGTCGAAAAGCAAAGACAAGAGCAGGGGCGGCGCCAAGGACGCGCCCGCCAGGGAAATGACAGAGACTGAAATGCGGGTCGCGGCGGACACGCCCGACAAGCCCCTTTCCCTCGCCGAGATCATCGCGGCGCCCCGGCGCAAGACGTCTGAGACGCCCGTGCCGCCCGATACCGGTCTCTACATCGGCTCCGGCGTCTACAAGAACCAGGGGCAGATGCTTCTCGGCGGCTTTTGCTTCACCTACTGGGCGCCGCCTACGCCGACTTATGACCAGGTGCTTGAGATGTGCGTAGGGGAAGGAGTGGGCAACACCCTTCAGTTCTGGCAGTCTGAGGAACTTCTCCTTGAGCTCGTCCGCAAGGCCAAGGCACGCGGTCTCTATGCGACGTGCATCTATTCTGATGCCTCAGGGAAGATTCCCGCGACCATCCTCAAGGAGCTGGGCCCGATGTGGCTCGGCTATGACTTCGGCGAGCGGTATGTCTTCGGCCTCTACCAGGAGTGGAAGGATCGGGGGGCGTCGCTGACGTCCATCGCGGAGGAGTACATGAACCGCGTCCACCGCCACGTCGGCAAGCTCCATGCCGACGGCTGGGGCGACGTGATGGCGACATCGGGCAATTTCTCGCTCGACTACGAGGTCGCGGCCGGAACGGAAATCCCCTGCACGGAGGACGCCTCGGGGGATTTTGTCTTTTTCTCCGGGCTTGACCGCGGGCTCTTCCGCCAGTACAACCTGCCGATGTGGGGGTCGCACATCGCCCACGAGTGGTACAGCTGGCTGCCGCACCGCAACCCCCGCAAGATGCAGTGCCTGGAGACGGCCTTCTACGTCAAGTACATGACGGGCGCCAAGCTGATTTTAAACGAGTCGGGCAACTGGCAGCTCCAGAGCAATCTCTGCGAGGATTCCCCAATGTCCCTGATGCCCGTCACGGCGCGCAAACTCTCCACGCGCCTCGACGAGGCGGGCCGCGAGAAATACGAGAAGCCCGTTCTCGGGGAGGCGCGCCGCAAATGGGCCTACATCGACTGGCGCTCCCCCGTCGCCGTCAAGTACCGCAAGATCATCGCGGGCTTTACGCGCTTCTGCCGGGAGCATCCCGCGCCCAAGGGGCAGCCCGAGGCGACCTGGGCGCTGGCGAAAGGCAACCTCGACCTCGCCGGGCCGGGATACGTCCCCGGAAGCGCCGTCTGCGAGGCGTATGACCTTGCCGCGAAGGATCCGAACTGGATGCACGGCCACCCGGAAATGAGTTGGACGACTGTCCGCGAGGCGCTTATGCCGATGCCGCCGATGTTCCGTCCCAACCGGAACATCATGTTCTCCGGCACGCCCTACGGGATTTGCGACATCGCCTCGTTCGCCTGCGACAACATCACGGCCGGCCATCTCCTGCGCAACTACAAGGTGTTGATGTTCTCGGGTTGGAACACCTGCTCGCCGAAGCAGTACGGGATCCTCTGCGACTACGTGAAGGGCGGCGGCAAGTTGGTGATCGGCCTTTGCCACCTTTCGACGGACGATGCCCGCGGCTACACGAACCCGACGGTGGAAAAACTTGTCAACGGCGGCGACTTCACCGAACTCTGCGGTTTCAGGGTCAAGGGCAAGACGCCGCGCCGCTACTGGGCGACGGGGCCTTCGACAACGCCGAATTGCCTGGGTTTCGTCGGGCGCCGCCGCTTCGGCTACATGTGCCTGCCGCTCGGCGACCTCGAATACGTCGCGCCGCCGGAGAACTTCGAGAACCTCGCCGTCGACGACGAGGAGGAGGATCCCTTCATCATTCGCTGCAAAAACGGGAAGGGCGAGGTCTTCTTCATGAACTGGTGGGCCTATCCCGCGGCGGCCAACATGGACGTCGGCCCCGGCGCCGAGGACGATCCCGTCGGCATGGTGGGCTACCTCTACCGCTACTGCGCCAAGCTGGGACGCGGCAACGTGTGGATCACGGGCCCCGATTTCGACAACCCCGACGAAGACTGCTCGTGGATCGTCTGCACCTACTTCCCTGACGCCGGCAAGGTCTGCCTCCTCAACCTCGACTACGAGAACGAGCGCAAATGCATCCTGCACCAGTTCGGCGACAAGGACTTCGTGACGCTGGCCCCGGCGGAATTCCGTCTCGTCGATTCGGTTGTTCTCGACCCCGGCGAGAAACTCAACGCCCGTTAGCCTTTTCTGTAATATTTGCCATGGACACTCTGAAAACCCCTTTCAAGGAAGAAGTCACGAAGGTTGACTTCTGCGTTGTCGGCGGCGGCATCGCCGGCATGATCGCCGCGATTTCAGCCGCGCGTCACGGCGCAAGCGTCGCACTGATGCAGGATCGCCCCGTCCTCGGCGGCAACGCCTCAAGCGAGATCCGCATGTGGATTTGCGGCTCGGCGGGCGAGAACATGCACGAGACCGGGATCGTCGAGGACCTCCAGCTCGACAACTACTTCTTCAATCCCGACCGCAATTTCTCTGTCTGGGACTCCATCCTCTACGGCGCGGTGCGCTACGAGCCCGGCATCAGGCTCTTTCTCAACTGTTCGTGCAACTCCGTCAAGATGGACGGCGACAGCATCGTCTCCGTCACCGGCTGGCAGACCACGACGCAGAAGTGGCAGACCGTCGAGGCCAAAATCTTCGCGGACTGTTCGGGCGACAGCGTCCTCGCTCCTCTCACCGGGGCTGAGTTCCGCGTCGGACGCGAGGCGCGCGCGGAGTTCGGCGAATCGCTCGGGCATGAGAAGGCCGACCGCCGCACCATGGGCATGAGCTGCCTCATCCAGGCGCGGGAGATGACGACCCCGCAGCCTTACACTCCGCCCGCCTGGGCCCACAAGTACCTTTCCGACGACGACCTCAAGCCCGGCATCGGCGAATTCGCGCCCGGGGGCAACTACTGGTGGCTGGAGCTTGGCGGCATGCAGGACTCCATTGCCGACACCGAGGAGATCCGCGACGAGCTCCTTAAGGTCGCCTTCGGCCTCTGGGACCACTACAAGAACCACGGCGACCACGGCTGCGCCAACTGGGCGCTCGACTGGGTCGGCTTCCTCCCCGGCAAGCGCGAGAGCCGCCGCTACATGGGCGACTATGTCATGACGCAGGTCGATGCCGAGACGCGTCGCGCCTTCGGCGATATCGTCGCCTACGGCGGCTGGCCGCTCGACGACCACGACCCACACGGATTCGAAGGCACCACGCCTTCAAACACCGTCATCCGCGTGAAGCCCCCCTACGGCATTCCGTACCGCTCGCTCTACTCGCGCAACATCTCGAACTTGATGTTCGCCGGGCGCAACATCAGCGTCACCCACGCCGCGCTCAGTTCCACCCGCGTCATGTGCACCTGCGGCATCATCGGGCAGGCGGCAGGCACGGCGGCGGCGCTCGCCGTCCGCTACGGGCTCACGCCCCGCGGACTCTACGAAAGCGGTCGCGTCACCGAACTCCAGCAGGCCTTGCTTGACGACGACTGCTACATTCCCGGTGTCGTGCGCGACATACCCGCGCTTTCGCGCGCGGCAGTTCTTTCGGCCTCCGCGGGCGATCCACGCGCACTCCTTTCGGGCATTGACCGCCCCGTCGACGGCGTGGCGGGCGACTTCGTCCTCCCCGTTGGCGGCTGGGTCGGCTATGCGTTCGAAAAGCCCGCCCGCGTCGCCGAGGCGCGACTGGTTTTCGACAGCGACCTCCTGCGGTGGCGCGAGTCGAAATACAACATCCGCTCCAACTACGCGATCAACTACAAGCGGCTTGAAATGCCCGCCTCGCTTGTCCGCGACTTCAGGGTCGACGGGCGGTTGCCCGACGGCTCCTGGACGACGGTGGCGAAGATCGCGGACAACCACCGCCGCATGCTCAAGGTCAAGGTCGGGATGGAGCTTGCCGCGTTGCGCGTCGTCCCCGAGAAAATGTGGGGCGGTGGCGACACATGCCGCTTCTTCGCCTTCGACGTCAGGTAGCGCGATGCGGGACTGCGTATCCAGACTCCGGGTCGTCGTTGCCGAGCCGCATGGCTTTTGCACGGGCGTCCGCCGCGCCATCGCCATGGCGGAAAAGGCCCTGGCGGATGCCTCCGCCCGAGGCGGGGGGCGTCTGTACTGCCTCCACGAACTTGTCCACAACAAGCTGGTCGTCGATGCCTTGGCGGAGAAGGGGATGGTTTTTGTCGGCGCTCTCTCCGAGGTGCCCGACGGGGGCGTTGTGCTTTTCAGCGCCCATGGCGTTTCGCCCGCGGTCCGCGCCGAAGCCGAAAGACGGGGACTCTCCGTCATTGACGCCACCTGCGTCTTCGTCGGGAAGGTGCACGAGAATGTCCGCCACTACGCGGGCGAGGGATGCACGGTGCTTTTGATTGGCCGCCGTACCCACGACGAAGTGCTGGGTGTCGCCGGCGAGGCTCCTGATTCGGTCCGTGTCGTGGAATCCGTCGACGACGTGGAAAATGTCGACGTGCCCGATCCCGCGAAGGTTGCGGTTCTCACCCAGACGACCCTTGCGGCCTATCAGGTCGAGCCGGTCATCGCCGCCATCCGCCGCCGCTTTCCGTTGGCTTGCATTCCGGATAGGAGCGGGATTTGCTTTGCGACGACCGAGCGGCAGGAAGCCGTGAGGCGCTTGGCGCGGGAGTCTGAAGTCGTCCTTGTGCTGGGGTCGTCGACGAGCGCCAATTCCAACCGCCTTGTCGATGTCGCGCGGGAGGCCGGTGCCCGCGCCGAACTGCTGCCGGATGCCGCCGCCGTGCGCGCTTTCGTCGCGGACGGCGGACTCGCCGACGTCGCCTGCGTTGGCGTCACCGCGGGGGCCTCGACGCCCGAATATGTCGTCGAAGAGGTCGTGTCCTTCCTTGGGGGGCTTTGAGATGAAGAAAAGCAATGTCATGCGCCTTCTTGAACAGGCGGGAATCGAATACGAGGCCTTCGAGTACGACGGCGAAGGCGGCAAGATCACGGGCGAGCAAATCGCCGAGCGGATTGGCCAGCCTGTGGACCGCGTCTGCAAGACGCTCGTCACCACCACGGAAAAACGCGAATACTTTATCTTCGTCGTGCCGGTGGCCAAGACGCTTGACCTCAAGCTTGCCGCGAAGGCGGCGGGGGTAAAGGCGCTGGAGATGCTCCCGCTGAAAAAACTTTTCCCGCTCACGGGCTATATGCACGGGGGGTGCTCCCCGGTCGGGACCAAGACCCAGATGAAAGTTTTCATTGACGACTCCGTCCGCGACGGCTCCGAAATGTATGTCAGCGGCGGCCGCATCGGCCTCAATGTCAGGGTCAACCCCCGGGAACTGGCCGGACTCGTCGGCGCAACCTTCGCGCCGCTTGCGATGGCATAGGGGGGAAAGGGAGCCTAAAGAAATTCGTTTCCCGACAAGACCTCGTGGATGATGACCTTGCCGTTTGTTGAAATCCCCGAAGACTCGATTCGCCCAGGGGCCGGGCTTGGAGGTGTTTCTCGTTTTGCCGCCGCCGCTCCTTGGATTTTCGCCACGGCTTTTGCCAGCGTCCTGCGCGAAGGCCGCGCGGCCATCAAGGACTTGCGGGGAATGGCGATGACGGCTGAAAAGAAGCCATTTGTCCCCGCCAGCGTCCGGACGGTTTCCGCCCCGTTGACTTGGCGGTAATCCGGTCTTTCCCTTGTGAGCTGATCCCAGGCTTCAAGCCGATCCGCCGGGGTTGCGTCCTTGGGCCATTCCGCATTGTCGCGGACATAGTCCGCGAGATGTCCGTATGCCATGGCCTTGGCCTTTCCAATGCCGGCGGAACCGCCAGCGGCTGATTCCGCCCTGCCATGGAAGAAGACGAAACCATCGATTTCGCAAACGGAATTTGAAAGGATGGTGGCGGCGTGTTCGCTGAAGATTTCGCCTGGCAAGTGTCCTCCCGCCTCCGCTACCAAGAGCACGGAGGCGGAGGATAATGCCGCCAAAACGAGGTTTCTCATCTTAAAAAGCAGCGTCGTCGGCTGGGACGCCGGCATTTGACAGGCCACTCCCGTTCCCCGAGGTGGGGCAGGGGGGCTGCGGCAAGGCGGTTCCGCTCTCAACCGCAGACTTGATCTTCCTTGCTTCCGCGGCTTGTCTTGGGCACCAGGCGCAGACAACCATGGCGACAGTCTGGCCCGTCAGCGGATGCTTCGCCATGGCGCGCTTGACTGTGCTGACGCCGGAGATCGCGAGGGCTTCGGCTTCCGCCGTGATTCGCTGGGCGTAGCCGGAGTCGTTTTCATACGTCTCGGCTGCGTTTTCGAGTTCCGCTGCGCTTTCTGCGTTGAGAAAATCGGTGGCGACGGCTACGCTTTCACCGGCAAATTCGCGTATGGCCGCGAGCGCGTTCATACGGGCTTTGTCTTCTGCGGCTTTAGCAGACATTGCCGACGCGGATATCGCCCCGGCCTGTCCGAAGGCGACGATTACAAGGTCGCCATTTTCATCGATCCTCTGCTGGATGCCGAATGTCGAAAGCAAAGCAAGCTTGTCTTCGGGAATCTGCTCGCGGATCGGTTTCCCGCCGATGCCCGCTGGCGGCTTGCCCCCGGAGGAGATGCAACGCGCCATCGCGTGGAGTTTCGGGCTCCAGATCGCTATCACGCCGATCTCCCCCTTCCCGGCGTCCTTGGGGATGCCTTCAAAGGTGCAGCACGCCTGCATGCCAAGGACCTGCGCCTTCGCATACGTTGAGATAAGTTTTTCGTAAGTCTCCAAGTTTACCGTCTTGCCGGCGTCTGCGGCCTCCTTCGCTGCCTGCTTCAATGCGCCGAACACGGCCTTGGTGGCGGCTTCGTCTTCGCTTGCGACCTTTCCAATCACGCTTTCGGCGACATTCCCCTCGGCCGCCTGTTCCTTCGTGAATGTCTTGATTTCGGTCTCCAGGTACTCCGCCATTGCGCTTTTCGCGGCGAGCATGGCCTTGTTGTAGGCGTTGACGCGCGAATCAATATAGTTCGGGGCTCCGGGTTGCGCCTGGATTATTCCCCGCCCGAGGGCCACGAAGAACGTCCCCGTGCCTTTCCTGTTCCTGCCTTCCGACCAACCCTTGGCGTTTAGGTATTCGTCCATCATGTCGCCAACGGACTTTGCTTCGATTTCGGCGTTTTCAGGCACCGTGTCCTCCACGGCGGCTTCCTCGGCGAAACACGCCAGTGCCGTTGCGAGTGTCGCGGCGGCGATGAAGAGTGACTTTTTCATGTTTTGCGTCTCCTTGTGTTTTGTTGCTACCAGGTGAGGTACCAGGTGTTTGCGTTGAAAGATATTGTCTCGGGCCTGAACGCCGCCCCCTTGATGTCCGTCTTTATGCGTTCCTCCATGAAGGTGCGGAGCGTTTCCATGTCGGTCTGGCACCGGAAGGCCAGGACCGCCGTTCTTTTCGCCGTGTCGACGGAAATCGACGCCTCGCCGCAGCCGGGGAGTTTCGCCAGGCTGTCGCGCATCGTGTTGAGCGCGTCTTCATACGGCGCGGAATAGTTATCGAAAACCATGCGCACGTCGCGTCCGGATGTGGTCATCCCCCCGATCATACGGTCGAGCCGCTCGTGTATCATTTCATGGATTTCCTTCATCGCCATGTCCGCGGCGTTCCTTTTCCGGAGCGCCTGGTCGCCCACGTAGGAAACCGCCTTGCGGGGATTGTTTTTGATTACCCAGAGTTGCTTCCCGGTCGCCGCGTCGAACATCCCCAGCGTGAGCGAGAGGCGCGTACCTGTCCGTCCGTCAATGGGGTTGTCCACGTCGCGGAATACCCAGCGGTGGTAAACCACGTAGTCGGCGTCGCCCCGCCGGGTGGTCACGGGGCAGTGCCACTCGTGGAGCTTTTCCTCCAGCATGGCGTTGAGAACCGGCTCGCCGCAGTCCTCGACATGGAACTTCACGTCCCCGAACTGCGCAAGGAAGGCGCCGTAGTCGTCCATGAGCTTTTTTTGCTCGACTTCGGCGAGGAGGACGACCCTGTAGCTTTTGCCATCCAGCGTCTTTCCTTCCTCTTCGATTCTGAACTGGCGGACAAAACCCCCGGCGTTTGAGAGGAGTTTCGTGGCGGTCTTCATGTTCATCGCGGCTTCCGTGGCGGTGACGGCTGTCCCGAGCACCATTTCCACGGCGGTTGATTTCGCGGTGGCGAGCGCTGTCTTCTGCGCGGCGGCAAGATCGTCGTCCACGATTTGCACGAGGCCGACGGCCCGCACGGTGCCGGGTGGAAGCGCGGCGCTTTGCTCGGCAAGCGCTTTTGACGCGTCTATGGTCTTGGATGTGACGGCCGCGACAAGATACCTTGCGCCGCCGGACTCAATTTCGCCGACGGTTTCAAGTCCGCGCATGAAGGCGTCGATATTCACCTTGATCTGCTGGAGGAAGGTCTCGGTCGTTTCGATGCTGTCGCCGGTACTCCCCGATTTCGCCTTTTCGGAAGAGGTGAGCGTTTCGTCAACGGCGATCTTTTCACCGGTGACGTAGCCCGCGATGCGCCGCTTGCATTCCAGCCTGGCGAATACGGCGGGATCAGTTCCCTCCGCCCGGGGCGTCAGTTTCGAGACCGCGACGACATACCAGCCGGTTTCCGCGTCGTTCCCCGACCTTAGTTCTTCGCCCCCGGCGGCAAGTTCGCGGCCGAGAGCGAGGAAATCGGCGGCATGGATGGTTGCGGCCGAGGCCAGGACCGCAACCAACCCAATCTTGAGAAGTTGATTCATGCCCTGCCTACTTGACGATTCTCAGCACATCGTCGTCGGTGTCTTTGCGCCATTCCGGGGGAATGGGCATGCCGTAGCCCACCGCGTAGACCTTGTTGTCGTCGAGGAAGGCCTTGGGGTTGGCCCGGTAGGCCTTGAGCAGCGGTTTGGCATCGGCGTCGGATTCGTTCCACTTGCAGACCTGAAGCAGCGAGGTTCCATCCTGCTTGGGCGTGGCCTCGGCCAGGGCGATGGCGATGTCGACGCCGCCGTCATTGACGTAGACGACGCATATCTGGTTTTCGCCGATGCCGTCCGTTTTGCCTATGTTGAGCGTCATTTTCTCGCCGGTCGATGTGCAGCCGATGATGCTGCCGCCCGCCGGGAACTCGTTGCCGAGGCGGTTCGCGATTTCGGCGATGGCCTTCATCGCGGCTTGTTCGATGGCCTGGGCCTCGTTTTCGCCGGAGTCATTGAAGCCGCCGGTGATGCGGCCTGTGAAGCTGATGATCTGCGAGCGGGCGGTGCGCCCTTTGGCGTGCCCGGAGAACTTGACGTCGCCCGTGGCGCAGTCCTCGCATGAGTAATCCACTTCAACCTCGTAGATGATGAGTGTGTCGTTATAGCGCTTTTCCTTTTCCTTGGTCGTCGTCACCTTGCAGGAGAGGGAAATGTCGGCGTCTTGCTTGACGGCGTCGCTGCCCTTGCGGTTTTCCTCGTTCTGCGCGGCCACGCGGTTGAAATCGGAACGGACCGTAAAGCGGTAGAGCTCGGCCATCGACCCTTGCAACCGGGCACTGAGATTATTGCTTGTCCCGAGTTGCTTGTAGGTGATTTTCCCGTCTGAATCAATGACCTTTTCCCGTCCCGTGACCGATTCAAAGGCCACGTTCATGCGGATCTTCCTGAAATTATCGGTGTTGTACCCGGGCGGGAGCGTGATGGTCTTGCGGGCCATAAGCTCCTCCTTGGAGAAGGTGACGGTCTTTGGCGAGAGATCGACGGTTTCATCGACAGTGGCGCATCCCGAAAGGAAAAGAACCGTCAGAGCGGAGACGCCGATACAAGTGAATGCATAATTCATACTGGGAACTCCCGGGTGTCTGTTGTTGGAAAGGGGAGCGAAACCGACGGGCGGGGTTGGGCAATGCCCGCCGGTTTCGCGGCGAAGGCTACTTTTCGATCTTGTACTGCTGCATCAGCTTCTGCGCGGCCTCGTCCTGCTTGTTCAGGTCCGTCCAGAAGGTGTTTGCCTTGAGGCAGGATTCGAGCTGCGCCGTGACGATGTCGAGTTCGGAACCTGCGGTTTTGAGCGCCTTGGCTTTCTGGAGCATGTTCATGCCGTTGAACTTGCAGTTCTTTATTGTCGCGAGGGCGCCAGTCACCTTGCCGCCGTCTTCGCCGAGCTGCTTGGCGATTCCCGAAAGCTTGTCTTTGAGCGCCGTGTAGTCCTGTGTGTAGACCAGGTCGTGGTAGGCGTTCCAGGCGAGCTTGTCGGCGTCGGACATCTTCCCGACGACTTCCTCGACGGAGACGCCGGCCTTGATGTCTTCCATGATGCCGTTGAAGATGTCGCGGCCCGACGCGACGGCAAAAGCCTTGTCCGAACCTTCGGCGAGATACTTGTAGACCTTGCCGGGGATGACGGCTACGCCGTCGATAATGGCCTTGGCCTCGGGGTCGGGGCACTGAGAGGTGACCTGCTCGATCGGAGCGCGGTTTTGCTGCCACTTGAGGTAGGCCTCCTGAACGCTATCCCCCCCGCCTGATTTCCCGGCTTTGCTTGAGCAGCAACCAGTTGCAACGATGGCCGCGGCGGCCACCGCGAGACCGAATAACATGCTTGACTTCATTGTGAACACCTTTATGCGCCCCGGTTGTGGTTGGGAAACGAAGTCCGTGGGGCCATGGGACGGTTTCCATTTGCAGGTATTTCCCCTCGGCAAATGGAAATCTTACGCGGTGTTCGCAATTTTTTTTCTACAGCACGAGAAAAACGGAGTGGCCGGCGCGAATGCAGTCGCCGCGGACGAGAAATTGCACCCCGTTGACGCGGCGGTCGTTGATGAAGGTGCCGTTGAGTGATTCGAGGTCTTCGGCGCGGGGGATGCCGTCGGTGTCGACAACGACCTTGAAATGCGCCTTCGAGAGCCATTTGTCCGCGACATGCCATTCGCTCGCGGCGCTGGCCTCGGCGCGTCCCACGGCGACGGAGTCGCCCGGCTTGAGTTCGCGAACCGTTTCGCCGTCCTTTTCGACGAGGCAGAGCGCGTAGCAGCCGTTGCGTTCCTCCAGGACGTCTTTCGGGATTTTGCCGGCGGCGATGAGCCTTGCGCCCTCGGCGAGGACGTCGCCCAGGACGTTGTTTTCCCCCGTGGTGGCGAAGGTCGCGGAGATATCGATGGCGTCGTTACTTTTGTTCTTCATTGCCAAGTTCCTCGGAGGAGAGTTTTTCAAGAAGGTCGAGCAGGTCTTCGCTGCCCTTTTCGAGTTCTTCGCGCCGGTTTTTCACGGCCTTGAGGATGCGGTGCTTGATCTGGTACACGTTGTTGGGCTTTTCGCCGTACATCTCGCCGATTTGCTCCAGCGTGTATTTCCCGGAAATCGCCAGGCGGAAGATCGCCTGGGTCTGCTTGGAGTAGCGGCCCGACGCGAAGACGCGTTTGAGAAGAATTTCCCAGATTTCGCGGAGAATTTCAAGGCGCTCGGCGACGGGGTCGTTGCCTGAGTCGTCGGCGAGGAAGCGGCCTTCGCTTTCGGCGCGCTCCGAGTCGAAGTAGACTCTGTTGGCGGAGGTCAGCCGATAGCGCTCCATGGTTTTCATCGCCTTGTTTTTGAGGACTTCGTAGAGGAAGGCCCGGAAATTGCCCTTGCCCTTGTCATAGGTGAACTCGGGGAAGAGCTTCATCATTTGGATGAGCGTCTCCTGGATGATGTCGTCGTCGAGGCCGTGGGTGAGGGCGGGGTGTGCCTTGCGGAGGCCGCAAAGCCAGAGGCGGAAGAGGGGGGTGTAGAGGGTGGCGAACTCCGTCCAGCGCGCCGAATCTGTCCCCCGGCAAAGTTCCCGGAGCATCCCGGAAGAAGTGTCCGGGCCGTTGTATCTTTCTTCGTATTCGTCGTTCATGGGTTGAACAGTATCACATTTTTGGAAAGCGGGCAAGAACCGCTACAAGGAAAGGATGAGAAAGCGGATAAACCCGACGAGGGCGGCGGTGAGGCCCCCCAGGAGGAGAATGGTGACAAAGGCAATGCAGCATCCGTTGACGCCCAGTTCGAAGATTGTGAGCGGCAGCAGAAGCAACTCGACTAAGAGTTTGAGCAAAATCATGGCGTACCTCGCGTTGTTGGGGTGGGGCTTGTTCCCTACATTGTCATTTCCCGGCAGACGACCGGATTCTTACGCCTTTTTTTGCTTTTATGTCAATTGCGGCGCGGATGACTCGCCAGAAGGGGGCGGGCATCGGATTGCTTGCCAGGCTCCGCGCATCATATCCCCTCAACCAAGAGTCGTTTTCAAGCCGGGCATATCTGTTATTCCGGCAAGACGACCGCCAATCCGTCAAGCATCTGGCTCCCGTTTTGGACATCTATTGGCACAGCGAACTAAGGATTGCGTCCGCGTCGAGGCCGCCGCCCCAGCCATTCGTCGCACGGCCAATGAACAGCACGTCCTCGCCGCACTTCCAGTTGTTTCCCCACTGGGTGCAGAACAAGCTCAACTCCCGCTTCGCATTGATCGCCTGAACCTTGGCGTCAGCGCAAATCGCCTTGTAATGAGGGGAGATCCGATGACGGTACGATTCGATTTGGGAGGAGGTCATGGGGTTCCATCCTTACTGGAGTTGAGCCCGAATTTTCCGAAAAGATTGGCGCATGGTTGCGAGATCACCCATGCTTTGCGAATGTCAGGCTTTGCGAATGTCAGTTGGATTAATAATCCGCGCATGGCCCGTGAGAATGTGCTTCTGAAGTTGCCCGTCTTAGCCTGGATTGCCATCATGCATTTTCCACATCTTCAATAAACGCATTCGCCCACTGGATGGCCTCGTCGACCGTTGGTCTAACCTCCAAGCCTACCGACTGGGTTGCATAAACTGCGCCCCATCCTTCGCCCTTGGTGATTTTCGGTGGCCAGCTTTGCCCCTTCCTATAGATAAAAAGTCTGCGACAAATTTCCGACAACTTCCGAAGATTTAAATTTTCGCGCATGGCTATTAGCTGAAGATCGATAAGGTCATGAGCCCTTTTCGAATTCGGGGCAGATACACCATGCAGTTTTTGCGCCACTTGGAATTCAAGGCGCATGACCGGGATGTCACCAGGTCGCGGCAGGCAGAGGTAGTCAAATATGCCCGCAACTTCATTTGGAAGCGGAAGCATTTCAACATCATCCGCATCGCCGATTTCGTTATGCCCGACCTCAAGCTTTACCGTGACCCATGGAACTCCCTTGTAGTTCAACTTGACATCACATGGCTGCATGACATAATCAAATGGAATTCCCCTGGGAAATGCTTGCCGTTGAATGACAACGGTGCCGTCAAAACCGTTCCAGCCGCTTTTCAGTTTTGCATTCAAATCTTTGAGGAAAGAATCAAGATTCGTATTCCAGGCCGTATCTAAATCAAGAGTTACTCGCGTTGCCAGATCCCCATAGCGGAACTTCAACCCCGTACCGCCCTTAACCACACCTTCGCCTATCATTTGAGCAACTATGGCATTTGCCATGGATACTCGCAACGACACGGCTTTGGCATCGTACCCGGCATACCGCTGAATGGCGCGATCAAGATTAGTCCTTGAATTCGGCGTACTCCTCATCAGGAATCAATCCTTTCTCATACGCCTGCAACGCGGCATTGGCAATGCGATCACCTTCAACAGTCCCCTCGTCCCTTGCCGTTCGCAAGGCCTCTACAAGGGGCTGGCAACAAATTCCCTCATATTCAACTGTTGCGCAGGGATGTCGGTCAACAAGCACAACACCGCGTGGCAACCTCCGTCGCACGCGGGCTTTCGCGCCAACATGGATGACGGAGGGGTTTGTAGGGCACAGGTCAAGCAATGCCAGAACAGACGCACCCCGTAAATAGCCGGATTCGCCGACAAGCGCAACAGAGGACGCATAAGCGTCGAAATGCGTCGGCACGTGGTGCAAAACGCGATATACGCCGTATCCAAGCCGAGTCAAACGCCCTGTATCGGCAAGAGAACGTACACACTGGCGGCTGATTCCTAATTCAACCGCCTGCTTGGATGTCACAAGTCCATAATGATCTTCGGCAATTCCCCAAAGTTCTTCGTAAGATGTCATGCTTAAATAATATCACCCACCCGATAACCATGTCAATAGTAAAGGCTTTTTTTTATATTTTGACATAGCAAAGTGCCAATAGCCTTTTTTTACGGCCCCGATGCAACAAGACTTACTCAATCTTCAGCTTAGCTTGCCGATCGCCTTCGCGAGGCATTCGACCATCGGCGCTTCGGCATGACCTTCGGGACGGTCGCAGACGTTGACTGTGTTTCCGTTCCCCCGCAGAACGGTCACATGTCCAGTTGCTTCCCCACTGGGTGCAGAACAAACTCAGTTCCCGCTTCGCATTGATCGCCTGAACCTTGGCGTCAGCGCAAATCGCCTTGTAATGAGGGGAGATCCGATGACGGTACGATTCGATTTGGGAGGAGGTCATGGGATTGCTCGAAATATGCGTGAAATAAGGTTGTTCACCCAGACTACGGCCTCATCGGCCGTTGGCAGAACAGGCAGATTCATTTTCAAATGCTCGTATGACATCCGCCATTCGTCGGAGATCAGAGCTTCTGTTGGCCACGGCTGCTTCCTTCGATTCGCAAATAGCCTTCGACAAACGGAGTTGACTTCGGCAAAGTCAATGTCTTCGCGCGCAGCCATAAGTTGCAAATCTATGAGATCCTGGACACGACTGTATTGTGAGTCTGTTACACCGTGCAGTTTCTGTGCGAACTGGTGTGTAATGCGCATCAGCGGAACTGGCGATGGTTCAGGAAATCCCAATGCGCAAAATGATTTGAGGACACTTTCGGGCAAAGGAGGACGGTCACCATCATCAGCATCCCCGACTTCATTATATGAAACCTCCAAATCAACCGTGCACCAGGGATGGTTTTTGTAAGTAAGTTTCACTTCAAATGGTTGCATGACATATTCGCCCGGAATATTACGCGGATGAGGCTTCGGCACCCGGACGAGTCGACCGGAGAAATAACTCCAGCCCGCCGCCAGTTTCCCGCTGTATCGTTCAATAAAATCAGCCTCATCGACTTTCCGAGCGGCATCGAAGTCAAGAGTATAGCGGGTCGCCTGCTCGCCGTACCTGAGTTTGAGAGAACCTCCACCACGCATAACTGCACCATCGAGAAACTGACCGGCAATGACATTCGCAAGTGTCCTGCGGAGTCTGATAAGAGACTCGTCAGAACCCGCCATTGCGCGCAATGCCTTCTCCAAATAAGCCACGTTATGCGGAGGTTTCATTTTTCAACTCCCTGTTAAGAACTTGCCACTCCGATTTCGTGAGATACCCCTGGCGCAATCCTTCTGCCGCCGCGCGAACGCGACGGTCATGGCGCACATATCCGCGTGATGAGCGAATCGCCTCCATAATGTGCTGGGCCGGTACGCCCTCGTAATACTCAACCCGCTCGTCGGCACGGCCAGACACGACCAACAGCGATGGACTCGTCTTGCGGCGTACACGTCCAGGCGACGCGACGAAAAGTCTGGAAGGATCGGTTGGAACGAGATTGAGCATAGCCAAAACCGATTCTCCGTAAATGTACGCCTTTTCGCCCACCGCCAGTGTGCCAAGCACATATGGTTCAAGTTCGGATGGCGGATAATTTGCCAGGCGATATACTCCACGCGCTGGATTTTCAAGCCGTCCCATCTTCCTCCAACGGTCGAGCTCGCATGACACGACCCCCGCCGCACGAGCGGCCGAGGAGGTAAAGTAACCCATGTTATCTGATGCCAAAAATTCTATTTCTTCAAAATGAGACATGTCAAAATAGTAACATTTTCGTAACTATTTTGTCAAATTCGCCTTTATCGGCCACGGGGTGCAGAACAAACTCAACTCCCACTTCGCGTTAATCGCCTGCACCCTGCCGTCAGTGCAAATCGCCTTCTTGAGACATTTTATACCGGGGACGCCAAAAGACGCGCCCCGGCAGACATGATTCCGACTACTCGCCGGAATCGTCCGACTCTTGCTCTTCAGAGTCTTGCCTTACCTGTCTATCCACCCACCACGCGAAGGGTCCTTCCATTCTGCACCACAGGCACATGTTGTCAGAAGGGGACTCGAATAAGGATGGGAAGAATTTTAATCTCCAAATCTGAAAACAAATGTAATAAGTCTCGGAACGCTACCATTACGGTAGCTTTTCCCACTTGACCTTTTGCATATCCGTCCTATCATTTATCATCAAAAAGGGTGCTGCCAATCGCACCAAGGATGCCTCCGACAATGACACCTCCAACACCGAGTAGTACGCCTCCCCAGTTAGTCTTTGCATCATCGGGTACGTTAATCGGGCTGCCCCCGCACGCAAAGACCAGGCGATTTCCGATGTGGCAACGGACGCCCTTGCTTACGGCGATGGTTATGCCACAATCGGAACCCGCCATGGACGGCGATCTACGCTTCTACACCTCTACACGGCCAAGCAATTCCATTGGCGCTGGAAATATGGATTCAAGCCGTTGCCTGATCTGAAACAGGAGTTTTGCCTTAAATTCTTCGGAAAGAAAGGAACGCTCAAGAGCTTCGGGCAGCTTTTGTCTGAACAGCTCGCAGAACGCGGCAAGTTGCCGGCTGAAGCGGGTGCCGACGATATTCGCCGAAGCGGCGAATCGTTCAAAATCCAATCGATTGAGTCGGCTCTTCTTGCCGTTCAGGGTCAAGGCAAGATCATCATGGTCATCGGGCATAAGTGTTTTCACCGGAAGAAGGTCATACCCCGCCGCGAGATGCCAGTCGCCGTTGTGCTCGCGCAACATCGAGTAGTTTTTCAAGTGCATGTCCGAGTTGCCCAACAGGTAGGAATAGACAACCTGTCCGAAATATTCGAGCAAATCCAGTCCGCTGCTGGCTGAAACGGCCTTGATGACCTTTGTGACCTGCTCGTGCGAGCCGCTGTATTTGCGATCCGTGTCCCTGTTCGTTAGCTGACACATGTCCAACATGTGCTTGACGCCATCCATTCTGTCCAGACGGCGCGTCAAATAGGCAAGGCCCCCCGACTGGAGGCGCAAAAGTGCGCACGGCGCGGTTTTCAAGCCGCAGAGTGCTCCTAATGTCATGCCGAAATGTTCCGATTCCGTAATCTCAGGGTAAGTCTCGGTAGGTAGCTTTAAAATGTATCCACCTTTGAATCCGACAATCGTTAAGCGATTGGCGGAACCGCTGCGGTCTAAATGGACTGACAATTTCGCCTGGACTCCCGGAACAGTCGAGCGTGAAAGAACGAGCTCTCGGGCGAGTTGATTGATTTCATCGGCGGAATATGGAAAGACAGGAATATCATTCATCCCGAAGAAAGACCTGGCGCAGGAAAAATGGTATTCGCCAGAGGAAATGCCGTCAATGGGATGCCCGCATGCCAGACAACGCGCCCTCATTCGAACACCTCCCTGATGCTCGCGGCACCAATGCAGTCCGCGCAACAGGCGATGAGACATGAAAAACGATCTCTTGGATTGAGTTTCCATGTCTTTTCGGCGATGTCGAGCAGCCAGCCTTCCGGGATGAGACCGTCAAAAAAGGCAAAGAGGGCGTCACTCTCGTAGCATTCGGAGGTCAACGGCATCAATGGTGTCAGCGGAACCGCATCGGCCTCTTTCAAATAGGCGGAATCGTATGCAAACCGGTATCCACGCGGCTCTCTCTCCTCCAGCAGACCCGCGAGACGGCCGAACATATACACCTCAGCTTTCCGCATAGTTCATGTCCCTTTCCATTTCACCGACAACAAGCGCACTGCTGAACATCTCCAGAACCTGGTTGACCTTGTCCATTCGCAAGGTCGTTTTTCCTTGCTCGAGTTCACGCAGAAAACGAAGCCCCACACCGCTTTTAGCGGCGAGTTCCTTTTGAGTCAGTTTGTATTCCTTGCGCTTGGCCTTGACAAATTCCGATAGGGTCTTCATCTTTTTTTATACCCGATAGGGATGATTCCGTCACTCCTAATCAAAAATACACCCGATAGGGTATGATTTTTCAAAGGATTTATGAATTATACCCTATCGGTATCTTTCTGTCAAATTCACGGCCGGATTTCTGACTTTGTCCATTCGCAAGGTCGTTTTTCCTTGTGAATTTGTGGTATGATTTTATCTATGCCCGAAACGACGACAACCCTTCGCGATTTTCATTCCCCCCGCCCGCAGGAAGACCTTCCCGTCGGCACGGTGGTTGGCGGACGCTATACTGTGCGCGCGAAAATCGGCGAAGGCGGCATGGGGACCGTCTATCTTGCCGATGACGCCGATTTGCGCCGCCCGGTCGCCGTGAAGCTGATTTCCGGCGACGCCGACGAGGTTTCACGCCGCCGCTTCGAACGCGAGGCGCGGATTATGGCGGGCATCAGGTCTTCCGCGATCGTCCAGGTGCATGACCTTGGCGTTGATCGGGCAACGGGCGCGTCTTTCTACGTCATGGACGCGCATTTGCTCCAGCCCGCGGCAATCGACGCAATTTGTCGCGGACGCCTTGGCGTTCCGCCCCCTCTCGTCCCGCCGAGCGCCGTTGCCTCCGGCGGGCTTGCGCCGTTGACGCTTGAGCATGTGCTTTCCGGCGACCGTTCCCTTGCCGAAGATGTCGTTGCCCGGCTCGCGCTTGAAGTCCTCGGCGCCCTTGGCGTGATCCATGGCTCTTCGCCTGAAATCGTCCATCGCGATTTGAAGCCCTCCAACTTGATGTTCGCCGCCGACGGGCGTCTGCTTCTTTCCGATTTCGGCATCGCGAAATACCACTACGACGAAACGGAGGCCCAGACCTCGACTTTGACGATGGACGGGGCGGGGCCCGGGACGCCGCTCTATGCATCGCCCGAGCAGAAGCAGGGCGGCGACATTACGGCGGCCTCGGACTTCTACTCGTTTGGCCTTGTCATCTACCGGATGCTGACAGGCGGACTTCCCGGAACAGCGTCGTCATCCTTGCCGTTGGATGTCGCGGACCGTGTTTCGCGCCGGTGGAACGCCCTGCTTTTGAAACTGCTTGTGCGCGACCCCGCGGTGCGTCTTTGCGACCCTTCCGCCATTGCGCGCGAACTCAAGTCGATTCTCCGCGCCTGTCTTCTTCGTCGGCGGAGCCGTTCTGCGCTTCAGTGGGCCGCGCGGCGCGTGGCGCCGGCAGGTCTTGCGCTTGCCGTTCTGGGGGTTGCCTTGTTTTTCATTGCGCGGGGAATCGCCGAATACCGTCTTCGCGGCGAAATGAAGGAGGCCGAACAACGCCGGCTCGCCAAAAGGGAGGCGAAGTTGGCGGCTGGCAGGGCGAAGTACGCGGCGGGGATGGACCAGTGCATTGACTATTATTTGGGATTGGCGAGCAATGTCGTTTCCGCAACCACAGGACAGCCCGTCCGCGTCGGGGAAGGGGAGACGCTCAATTTCTTCGACATCGGGGAGAACCGCCCTTCCGAAATCATCCTTGATGGCGGACGCCTCCTTTTTGCGCGTCCGACCGCGGATTTGCTTGCGCTGGTCGAACGGGCAAAGGAAGAGAAGGAAAGTGTGTTGGCGAGTGCAACGGACTTCGCCGACAAAAATACGACATACGATGCTGTCGGGGCGTTGCTGCCCTGGCCCAGCCGCGACAACGTGGTCTTTGACATTCCCCTGAAGATTCGGGGGCGGAATTCCAAAATCCAGCGCGGCATCCCCGATGTCGAGACAGTCCTTATGCACGGCGACATCAATGAAGACGGCGGGGATGGCGTCATGTTGTATTTCAGCAGCGATGCGATGTCGGGTTTTGAAATCGACGCCGACCGTCTTTCGCCGAAGATTGAGATCGACAAGCGGAGCCTTGGCAAGCTGGTGGACTTGCGCCGCCACAAGGTGGTGCGCTGGATCGAGCCTTCGCATTGAGCGGCGGGGGCGGTTGCTCTGCTCGGCGGACGTGCGGGAGCACGCCCCTACCATGTGACCGTCAAGCGGGGGGTTAGCCCTGGCGCTTCAGCCACTTGGCGGCAAGAGCGGGCCATTCGTCGGTGGGGTTGCCGACTTGGCGCGCGCCGTAGCCATGGCCGCCGCTTGGAAAAACGTGGAGCTCCGCCTTGACTCCGGCCTCACGAAGCGAGAGGTAGTAGTAGGCGGAAGTCTCGATCTGGCAGAAGTCGTCCTGCGATTGCGCGATGAAGGCGGGCGGTGTTTCGGCATCGACGGGATATTCGGCGCGGAGCGCGGGGCGCACGCCTTTTTCAAGCTTGGGCATGATGCCGTCGGCGTTGGAATCGCGCGGCAGGACGTCCCAGAGGTAGATGGGGAGCTGGAAGTCGGGACGGGCCGAGAGTTGGTCGAGGTCGTCAACGGGCTCGTAGACGCGGCGCCTCCAGTTTGTCGATGCGGCAACGGCGAGGTTCGCCCCGGCGGAGAAGCCGATCACGCCGACGGCGTTGGGGTTGACGCCGTATTTCGCGGCGTTGCCACGGAGGATGCGGATGGCGCGCTGGACGTCGCAAAGGGCCGCCTCGCGTTGGTCGGGGGCGCGGTAGAGGAGGATCGCGGCGGAATAGCCGTTGGCGTTGAGCCAGTCCGCGATCTCTGTGCCTTCCTTGTTCCAGCCGAGTACGCTGTAGCCGCCGCCGGGGAGGACGACCGCCACCGGCGCGTTCGCCACGTTCTTGGCGGGCTGGAAGACGAAGAAGGGTTCGTTGATGTCCGTGACGACAAGGTTGCGCTGCCAAAGTTCGTTTTCGACGAATTTGAGCGGACGGTCGTTGTCTTTGAGCGGGATTTGCCCCTCGGGCCAGAGCTTGGTCTCGGCCTTGGCGTCGTGCGCCCAGAGTTCCTGGGTGAGGGCGTCGCGTTTTTCGGGTGTCCCGACGTCCGCCAGCAGGTTGCGCGGATACCACGCGAAACATTCCGGCACGCCCGCCGGCAGGTCAGTTTTCTTTTCGGAACACGCCATGATTTGTCTCCTTTTGCTTTGGGAAAGTCGCGGAACAATGGGCGAATGCCCAACTCCTATTTTTGCAAAATAAAGCCCGCGGCGCAAGCCGCAGGCTTTGTCGCGGGGCTTTATTGCGGGCTCCACGGGTTAAAAGGCCGCATTCCCGCTATTCGCCGCCGGCGCGGCGCCCGGCGTTGTCGTCGATGCGGAGGTCGGTGCCGATGGCCATGTCGTGGTAGGCGGGGTAGGGAAGCCCGACGTTGTAGCCTTTGGCCTTGCCGTCGTCTCCCAAGATCTCGGAGTTGTTGATGGCGATGAACTTGAAGATGTCGCCGTCCTTGACCTCGATGTCGCCGAAGAGCGCATAGGGAATGGTGAGTGTGAGTTCCCAGAGCCCGTCGGCCTCGTTGCTTTCGGCCTTCCACAGGTCGCTGTTCCAACTTCCGTCGAGGCACTTGCCGTCATACATCACGCCGGTGGACGAAACCGCGAGCTGGTAGTAGACCGTCTGCTCTGGCGCCTGAATGAAGAATTCCATTGAGTTTTTCCCGTAGGCCTCATCGCCGTCGTTGCGGCGCTCCTCCCACTCGGCTTTCTTGAAGACCGGACCGTGCGACGAGACGCGGATTTTGAGCGCGTCCTTCGTGCGGAAGAACTGGACGAACGACTTGGTCGCATCCTCTCCGGCCGAGTTGGCGCGCTCCTTCATCATGAACTTCGGCATGCGGTCGAAGGTCTCGGACTTGTCTTCGCCTTCTTCGACGTTGATTTGCAGGGCGGTCGACATCGCCTTTTCGTGGAGCGTCTTCCACTCGTCAAAGCATTTCTTCTCGAAGGCCAAGGTGGCGATTTGCTTGCGAAGCAGGTTCTTTTCACGGGCTGTCGTTGCCGCGGCGAGCGCATCGTCAAGCGCCTTCGACGCCGAGGCGAAGGCCGCCTCGCCAGTCTTTTGGAGTTCGGGTGTGAAATATGATTTCGCGGTGCCGAGCGGGTTGTTGAAGGTTGCGGTAAGGTGCGCGTTCTGGCCGAGCCACGCCTTTGAGGCGGCGCGGTAGTAGGCGAGCATCGTCTCCGCAGCCGGACCGAATCCGACGCGGCACCAGTCCTGGAGGTGTTCGTCGGCGGTGGCCGAGTCGTCCCAGAGGCAGCGCGCCGCGACGTAGGCCGCGATCCGGCTCTTGCCGCCGTTGCCGCCCGGCGAGGTGGCGGACTCCATGTACATGCGCGGGACGCCCTTGTCGCCGTTCATCTCCTTCCAGTACCGGACGATGTCCGCCATCATCTCCCAGGTCGGCATCGACATGCTCGGGTTGAAGACGTCGAAGCAGTAGTCGAAGTCGCCGATGGGGATGCCCGCCTTTTTCCATTCGAGGAGCCTGCCGATGTCGCGCTGGTTTGTCGGGCAGGTTTCGCCGCGCATCAAGTGCACGTAGCAGCGGCTGTAGGGGCAGTAGTCCACGGCGTCCATGTACTTGAGGTACTTGTTGCCGGTCTTGGGGTATTCGCGGCTCATGATGTAGGCGAGCGTCTCGACCTTCATGCCGGGAAAGCGCTCCTTGAGCGCCTTCTGGATCTTCATGTTGTAGTCGAAGTAGTACGACGATTCGTCGGGGTAGCTTGCGCGGAGCTTTTCGCAATCCGGGCAGAGGCACTTGGGGCCGCCGTCCGAATTGGTCACGTCGAAGGCGAAGCTTTTGTCGGGGCCTGCGGCCTCGCATAGCTTTGCCACGCGGTTGATGACCCAGTCGAGGAACTCGGGGTTTGACCAGCATCCCTCCATGACCCAGCACCAGCCGCCGACGGGGCGGAAGCGCTGGCCTTCCTTGTTCATCGGGAAAAAGTCGCGGTGCGTGTCGAAGTCGTGGTAGGCCGGCTGGATGCATTCCGAGCCGAAGAAGCCGCGCGTATGGCCTCCGTTGAGCGGGGAACGCTCGTCGGTCGAGGCGCAGTTCATGAGGGCGAAGAGGTTGCGCGCGACGAATTGCCCGCGGGTGCAGCGCTTCGAGCTTGTGACGAGGTCGTTGAGGGCGAAGCCCGTCCGGATGGCCGCGACCGGCGTGTAGACGCGTGCCGCGGGCGCCTTGAGCTCCTTCATGTATTCAAGGTAGAGGCCGGACGTGTAGTCGTCTTCCAGCGAACCAGTGTGGATGAAGCGCGCCCCGTTGCGGTAGAGGAGGTCTGCTACGGCGAAGAACGCCCCTTCAGGGGCGTTGCCCGCGAGGACGAGTGTGTCGCCGCACGTGTATTGCGCGATCATGTCCGTCCCGTTCTTGGCCTCCTTCCAGGACTTGAGACCGAGCTTGTCCGCGAAGGGCTTGTAGAAAGGTGATTCGAGCCAGCCGATTGCAATGCCGCGGGCGGGGAGTTCCGCCGCGACCTTGGGCGTGACGTTGGTGGTGTCTTCGCCGCCGGCGATCATGATTTGGGCGCGCATGAGCATCTTGGCGGCCTCGACTTCGATGTCGGTGGCGCCTTCGGAAACGTAGACGTCGGCCTTGGCGAAGTCCTTTTCGGGGAGCCATTCCGCCGTGGGCTTGCCAAACTTGGGCGAGGCGAGCGTCCCCGCGCAGGCGAGGGCGAAGAGGAATGTTGCAGCTGTGTATTTCATGATGCTGGGTGTCCTTTAGCGAATGATGAAGACTGTGCCAGTCTCCTGGCGCTCGTAGCAGCCGATGTCGACGAGACCGTGGAAAACGCGCGGGTTGCCGAGAAGGTCGAGGGCGTCGCCGGACCAGATCTCGTTCACGCCGGAGTCGATAAGAGGTGAACCGCTCCGAAGCCGCCAGTCGCCTTCCGCGATGTCGCGGAACGCCCGGCTTACATCATCGACGAGCAGGCAGTTCGCGCCCGTGAGCGCCGCGTCGGCGCTAAAGGCGCAGTTTGAAACGCAGAAGGCGCGAACGGTCTCCTTCGAGCCTTGCCAGGCGCTCCCGCCGTCGCCGACATTGGGCGGCGTCTCGTTGCACGCCGCGACGCAGTTGACGAACTTCGATCCCACATCGACATCATTATGATTCCAGAACACGAAGCCCGTCGCCGTGGCATTCGGACGGAACAGAGCCGTCGTCCCGATATGATTGCGGACCACCGTGCAGTTCCTGATTTCAGTCATCTGGCCCTCGGCAATGATGCCGCCGCCGATGCAAAGTCCGTGCGTCCCGTCCACCAGCGTGTTGTCGATCTTGCTGCCGTTCTCGGCGAAAATGCAGCCGCACTTGCCGTTCTCCTGCACCGTGCAGTCCTTGAAGATGCAGCGCGTGAGCAGCGAATTCGGCCCGTAAAGGCCGGCGATGAAGCCGTTGGCCGAGTAACCGCCGCGGCAGCCGACGACCTTGACGCGCGAAACCGTGCCGCCCGCCGCGCCGATCGTGATGAGCGAACCGTTGTTGAAGTAGGTGATGACGTTTGAGATGCAGAGGTTGTCGAGGAGCGATCCGGCCTGGTTGAGCTTGATGAAGCATTCCTGGGAATAGCTTTCCGATTGCGCCGCAAGAGGCGCGTTGGTGACGACGGTCTCGTCCCAGCCCCGGCCGACGACCCTGAGGCCGGAGAGGTCGAGAAGCCCGCCCGCGTCGAAACAGCCCTTGCCGAGGACAATGGTCTGCCCCGGAATGGCCTCCGCGACGAGTGCGGCGAGGTTGGTCTTGGCCGCCGTCTGCGGCGTGTCGTAGGGGAATGCCGGCGTCGCGGAAGCATCGTCCGCCGCCGCCACGAAGTTGGTTCTCACGCCGATTCTGAGGTAGTTGAGTTCGGGTTCGGCCTCCACCAGGAGCTGTCCGCCCTCGTCATAGACGGCGAGGTAAACCGAGCGTGTCCCGGCCGAGGCGAAGGTCTGGTCGCATTCCGACTCCGTGGAGACGATGTCCGTTTCGGACACGTTCTCGTTCCTGAACATCCACTGGCAGGTAAATGACTTGCCGTCGGGCATCCCGTTGATGATCGGCGTACAGTGGAAGGTCTCGCCGACGAAACCCTCCGTGGGCACGACCTTGATACCGGCCGTCAGCTGTCCGGCTGCGGCCTCGAAGCATCCGATATCCGGAAAATCACCCTGCACGCGGTCGTTGCCGTCGAGGTCGGTTGCGGCGATTCCCTCGAAGTCCGCGCCCTTCTCGTAGGCGGCGGACGTGGTCTTCAGGTGGTAGTCCCCGTTCGCCGCGTCGACGAAACCGTCGTCCGACACCGCCACGCTTCCCGCGCCGATGACAGGCACGCCCGATCCCCAGCCGCAGTGGCTGAAGCAGTTGGTGAACTGCGCCGCGGTCCCGCCCTTGTTGTACCATTCGGGAGCGCCTTCGGAGGTGTCCTTCTCGGCCGTGCCGCGCGTGAAGATCGTGTTGACGATGCGCGATCCCGTCGGATCGAAGTTGTTCGCCTTGTTCCAGAAGATGCCGGCGCAGAGCCGGGCCGTCGAGTCGTTGCGCGTGACGTTGTCCGCGAAGGTGCAGTTTGAAATCTTCCCGTTGCCGCGCATCGAGACGCAGCCTTCGGTGATGTAGGTGTTCTTGCAGGCAAGGCAGTTGTCGAGGACTCCGCCCCACATGTAGATGATCGACTCCCCGTTCGCCCCGTTCACCGTGTTGGCGTTGAGAATCGAATGGTGAATCCACCCCTTGCCGGCGATGCCGGTGGTCGCGCCGGTGCCCGATCCGCCGCCCTTGCTCTTGGTGATGCGGGAGTCCTTGAACTCGCCGCCCTGCGCCGCGATGAAAAGAACGCCCGCCTGGTTGTTCGCCGTCGCCGTCACGTTCGAAATCGTCACACCGCTTACCACGGCGCCGGGATGCTCCAGGCGGAGATAGGGCGTCGAATTGTAGGTTGAGCCGGCGCGCATCAGGAAGGTCTTGTCCATGCCCGCGCCGCGAAGCGTGATGCCTTTCGCGATCCACAGTGTGCCGGTCACCGAATAGATACCCTCCGCGAGGTTGATGACCTGCCCTTCCGGCGCGGCGTGAATTGCCTCGTTGATCGAATCATTAAGACTGAGCGTGATTTCAGCAGGCCCCGTCGGCGTATAGGCCGGGCCTGTCGCATCCGACGCGGCGAAGTAGCCGCGGGTGATTCCGCCCTCGCGAATCAGCGCCGAGTTGGCATGCGGGCGGAAGTCGCCCGAATAGACATCCGTGAAATCCCCTTCGGTGATTGAGATCGCGCCCTTGCCGATCGCCGGGACCTTCGCGTCCCACGCGCAGTCGAAGAAGCAGTTCGTCAGCGTTGCGTTGATCGCAGAGTAGTACACTTCCGGTGCCACGGGCGTCGCGTCGTACCACGCATGATCCGCGAAAAAGACGCAGTTCGTGAGAATCGTCTTCTTGTTCGAGATGCCTTCCATGTAGACCGCGCCGCCGCGCGCATTGGCCGGGACGGTGTAGTTCGTGCGGTTGTCCGCGAAAGTGCAGCCCGCAACCTCGCAGTTGTTCATGATGCGGATTGCGCCCGTCGTAAAACCGGTGTTGTGGATGAATGCGCAGTTCGTGATCTTCGCGGATGTCGCCTTGTTGGCGTAGATGACGCCGCTGCCGCCGGAATCGCGCATCGAGTTGTTGCGGAAGATTACGTCTTCGACCTCTGCCGATGCGTTCTGCCCGATGTAGCAGATGTACCCCGCGCCGGACGAACCGGCCGTGCAGCACTCGACGACCAGGCGCGAAATCTTGCCCGCGCCTGTCGTGTTCGGGAACTCGAAGATGCATCCCGACGTGCCGCCCACGTCCTGCGCATAGACGTCCTTGACCGTCAGGTTGTCGACGAGCGCCCCGGCGTCCGTGAGGATGAAAAGCTTCTGATTCTTGTAGTTTTGCCCGTCGCGCGTGATGATTGTCTGGCCGCGTCCCGCACCGATGATTTTGACGTTGCCCAGCGTCAGCGCAGTGTTGACGAAATATGTTCCCGCATCAATCTGAATGGTGTCGCCGCTTTGCGCTGCGGCGACTGCACTCGCGATGTCCGTGTATGTCTTGCCCGCGCCGACTTCAAGTGCCGCACCGAAGGACAATGCGGTTGCAAAGACTGCGGCAATAGCCGACCATGCATACATTCGATTCATAACGAACTCCCTTTCCCATGCCAATATTATAGAAGAGATTTTTCATTTTTGAAATGTAAAAAACGGCAAAATCTTTGTGTGAAATGGTAAAAAACGGCAATGGCGGCAGTCCTAACCCCTTTTGCGGAAGGAAAGGGGATTGGTGCCGTATTCTTTGCGGAAGACTTTTGCAAGGTGGCTGGCGTCCGTGAAGCCGCAGCATTCGGCGATTTGGTCTTCGGGCAGCTCGGTTTCGCGGAGCATCTTGCACACGCGCTTCAGTCGCGCGGCGGAGATGGCGTCATGGACGGTTGTCCCGAGATTTTGCCTGAAGCGCAGGCGGAGGAGCCGCTCGGAAACATTGAGCCGGTCTACGAGTTCCGCCACGGTCGAGACGGGGGAGCTTTCATTGTCGATGAGCGCAAGGGCGCGCGCGACGAGCGACGAGCCCATGCCGAAGTTGATGTCCGACGACTCCCGCGTGACGATTCCGTCGGCGTGCGAGTGCAGGACGAGAGGGGCGCCGCCGGCCGGTTGCCAGCCGGACATCAGCTTGCCGAGGTTCCTTGCGGCAAGTTCGCCGACGGCTTCGAGGTTTTGCGTGACGCTCGAAAGCCTCGGGGTGCAGCTTTCGCAGATGGTTTCGTCGTTGTCCATCCCGACAACCGAGACTTCGCGCGGGACGGCAAGTCCGAGCTTGCGGCAGCAGCGGAGGATTTGCTGCCCGCGCCGGTCGTATGCGGCGAAGATGGCGACGGGCTTGGGGAGTGTCTTGAGCCATTCGCAGGTGCGCGTGTCTTCGCGCTGCGCATGGCGGAAGACACGGGGCGCGTTGCGTCCGCCATGCTTGTAGACGGAGCAGGCGTAGCCCGACTTCTGCAAGGCATCCGTGAAGGACTTTTCGCGAAAGTCGGACCACACGCCTGATTGCAGCCCGCCGGCGAAGGCGAAGTTTCTGAACCCCCGTTCGAGAAAATACGTGGCGACGATTTGGCCGGTGATGGTTTCATCGGCGACGATGCGGTGTGCCGAGGGGAATTCTGGCAAATCGTTTCCGGGCCAGAGACGGATGATTTTCGCATTCCCGTGGCAGAGGGGTGGTGGCAAGTCCGTAAATGCCGTGATGACGCCGTCGAATCTTTGCCGGGCCAATTCATCGGCGGGGAAGTCGTCTTCGCGTTGAGATATGAAACGGACGTCCCAGTCGGGCTGGACGCAGGCGTACCGTGCGATGCCGCCGACGAAAAGCCGTCCAAGGGGATTGTTGTTTGAAACCGCGACCAGAACCTTGAAGCTTTTTTTCATGCCTGTATGTTTTTGTTTCTGCTTGCCGGTCTTGGCCGAGGGCTTGCTACAGGTGTTGTCTTGATGCCTCGGCCCATTTGGCGTCAAGCCGCTTGGGGCTGACGGGGGCCGGTGTGCGGAGCTCCTGGGCGAAGAGCGAGACGCGGTATTCCTCGATCATCCAGCGGTAGTCGACGAGCGCCTTCATGTTGAAATGGCGCAGTTCCTTGCTGCCGATGGCCGTGCGGTAGCGCGTCCAGTAGGCGGCGACGGATTCCTCCCGGCTTGCGTCGGCCGAGGGGCTGAGCTTGGCGCGGCCGATGCGGATGCGCACCGCCTCAAGGTAGCGCCGGTAGTTGCGCATGCGGACGAGCGGAATGAGCCGGATGAAACCCGGGAAGACGAGCCAGTCGATTTGGTTTCGTATCGCGGCGGCGGTCTCCGGGGAGAGGCGAGATTCTGTTTCCGTCTCGCAGCAGTATTCGGCGGCGGCCGTGACGGTGTCGAAAACGAGCTCAAGCAGTTCCACCCGTGCTTCGGCAAGCTTGAGCTGTCCGTCGCCGAGCCGTGCCTCGAAGTCCGTGCGGGTGCGGATTTCGGGCTGGTCGCGGACGTAGGCTTCGGCTGCGGCGGCAAAGAGAAGGTCGTCCGCCATCTTGGCCGAATCGTATCCGATGCGCTTGAGAAAATAGGCGGCCTGCATGGGCCATTGGCGGAATTTGACCGCCGCCTTCGCCTTGGTTCCCTGGGCAAGGACGTAGAGGCGCGTCACGCCTGCGGCGTGGGATGCCTTGGCCTGGTCGGGGCTCGAAAAGGAAGTCAGAGACACGCCGTCGCCTTCGTCGCGGAGCGCGGGGTACTGCCGGATCTGCCAGCCGGCCTCGCCGGCGGTTGTCTCGGCGGGGAGATTCCCGAAAGCCCAGGTCGTGTGGCGTTCGTCGCCCTTTGCCTTGCCGGGGGCCGCATCGGCTTTCGGCGCGGCGTCCGTGACGCCGGCCTTGGCCAGGACGGCTTCCAAATCGCGGCCGACGGCGAGGACGCGGCGTGTCTTGTCGTCGACGATGCGGTAGCGGACGCTGAAATGCGCCGGCATGCGGATGCCGTCCCAGGCTTCGGGCTGGATGCGGACGCCCCATTCCCTGTTGAAGACGGTGGAGAGGGCTTCGGCAAGCGGCTCTTCGCCGGGGTGCAGGTAGGTCATGAGCCGTGCCACGACATCCTCGACGGGCGAAAGGATGCGCCTTTGAGCCGAAGGCAGGCAGGCAATCATCCAGGCGAGTTTTTCGCGGATCGCGCCGGGGACGAGCCAGTCCGAGCGCCAGTTGCGCAGGGCCGCCGCCGTGGAGGCGCGCGCCGTGCAGGTGATGCCGTCCTCGTCGTCGTCGAGCGAGTTGCGGTAGGAGAGCGCCATGCGGACGCCGCCGATGGTGATGGCGTCGGGAAAGTCGCTCTTCGCCTCGTCGTCGGGGGGCATCCAGTCCTCGGGCTTCAGCTTGAAGGCGGAGATTTCGCGGGACGAGGCCTTCCAGAGCCATTTGCGCAGGGCGCCTGCCGAACAGATGCCTGGGGGGATTGCGGCGTCGAAGAAGGCCGCGAGGGCCTCTTCGTCGAAGAACTCGGGCCGCCGTAGCTTTTCGGATTTCTGGCGGAGGGCCGTGAGCAGCGCGAAGTTCGCCTTGAGCGGGCCGGGCGGGTTTTGCACGGCGCAGTCGATGAGGCCGCGCCGGATGAAGATGTCGCGGCTTTCCGCCGGGTTGACGCGGCTGTAGTCGCAGCGCCGCGCCTCGATGATGACGATGCCGTAGAGCGTGACTTGCTCGGTGGCGCGGACGAAGCCGTTTTGCCGGTCCCATTCCGGCGAGTTGTAGCTGTGCTTGCAGAGGGGGCCCGCGACGGGTTCGATCCACTCGGGGTTGAGAACGGCGGCTTCGCGCGCGTAGAGGCGCGAGGTGTCGACAAGTTCGCCCGCCATGATCCATTCGGGCGGGTGCTTGAAAAGCGCCGAGCCGGGGAAGGGGAAGAACTTGATGCCGCGCGCGCCGCGGTATTCCCGGTTTTCGGCGTTGTACTTGCCGATGCGGCCAAGAAGCCCGGCGAGAAGGGCGCGGTGGAGGCCGTCGTCGCCTCCGGTGTCTTGCGCGACGTCGAGGCCGAGGCGTTTGGCGAGGGTCTTCAACTGGGCGGCGAGGTCGCGCCATTCGCGCATCTTGGCAAAGGAAAGGTAGTTGGCCTTGCAGAGTTTGCGCGCCTGGTTTTGCGAGGCGCCTTCCGTTTCCTTCTCCCACCAGCGCCACATCTTGAGAACCGACGCGAAGTCGGAGCCTTGCGCCTTGAACTTCGCATGGGCCTGGTCGGCCTTCTCCTTGTCCTCGACGGGGCGGCGCCGCGGGTCGTCGCAGGCCATGAAAGCCGCGACAGGGAGCGCCGAGGGCAGGACGGCCTCCTTGTCGGCCGCGATGATGATGCGGCCGATGCGTGGTTCGACGGGCATGGCCGCGAGTTTGCGGCCGATGGGCGTTAGCGCGGGCATCCCCTCGCGGTCGATGCCGATTGCGCCGAGTTCGCCGAGTTCGCGCATGCCCTCGGTGATCATGTTGTTTTCGGGTCGGGTGACGAAGGGAAACTCCGCGATGTCGCCGAGCCTTAGGTCGAGCATCGTCAGGATGACGCCGGCCAGCGAGGAGCGGAGAATTTCGGGCGCGGTGTATTTGTCGCGGCCGAGGAAGTCCTCTTCGGAGTAGAGGCGGATGCAGGTGCCTGGGCCGAGGCGGCCGCACCTTCCCGCGCGTTGCTTTGCGGAGGCCTGCGAAACGGGTTCGATTTGAAGGCGCTGGACCTGGGTGCGGTGGATGTAGCGCGAAATGCGGGCGAGTCCCGAGTCGATGACGGCGCTGATGCCGGGGATCGTGACCGAAGTTTCCGCGACGTTGGTGGCGAGGACGATGCGCCGCTTGGTGCGCGAAAGCCGGAAGGCCCGCTGCTGCTCGGAGGCGGGCAGCGAGGCGATGAGCGGGATGATTTCGTCGCCGTCGCCGCCGGGGCGTCCGGCCAGCGCCTCCGCGCATTCGCGGATGTCGCGCTCGCCGGGGAGGAAGACGAGGATGTCGCCTTCGGGCGGCAAGGTGTCGACGGCGCGCGCCACGTCGCGGGCGAGGTCCGTTTCCTCGCCGTCTTCGGGGGGCTGGTAGCGGAGGGCGATCGGGTAGAGGCGCCCCGGGATCATGAGGGCGGGGGCGCCGTCGAAAAAGTCGGAGAACAAGCCGGCGTCGAGGGTCGCGCAGGAGACGACGGGCTTGAGGTCCCGGCGGATGGGGAGGATGGGGTTGAGGGTGGCGG
>JAZQOA010000024.1:0-41761 GCA_045627605.1 Kiritimatiellia bacterium
GTTCTCCGTCGGCTCAGCACCGACGGCGAGGCCGCCGAAGTATTTCTCGAAGTTGTCCTTCTCGTTGAGGTCGTAGTAGCACTTCAGCATGTCCACGAAAAGCGACTTGCCGAACCGCCGCGGACGCACGAAGAAGATGAAGTCGCCAGCCGTCTCCAGCCGGTCGATGTAGGCCGTCTTGTCAACGTAGTAACGGCCCTCGTTCCGGATTCGCCTGAAATCCGAAATGCCGTACGGTATGCTCTTTGCGCTCAGTTTTCCCATGCGTAAAATTATACCAAAATCGCGGTGCGCAACCAACACACCCGCGGGGACGGGGAACTTGAATCAGGACGAAGAATACATCGATGCCATGTCATAGACAATTTAGTCGGGAACACTTCGTTTTCACCGTATGTACGCCTGACCGACACCATCAGGCAAAAGTCTCCGGTTCTCTTGAAAAAGGAAATGTCCGAATGCCTTAAGGCGTTTTCTCCAGATCTTCCGTATCGCGCGGTACTCTTGGTCAGTCAGCGCCTTCGCGCCGACCGACCTTAATGAAATGCGATCGCAATCAGGCTGGGGATAGGGGCTATCCAGCAGCGTTCCAGCATCATCTTCTGCGCGATCAGCGAGATCAGCGGGAGAAAGCAACTGGAATCTCCCGAAGACACCGCAGATTCCCAACCTCAAACTTCAAACCTCATGTACAGATTATTGCATTTCGACGCACCTTATTGCAATAACTCATATCTTTTATTGCAATAAGCCTTCCGAAACTGCAACAACCAGCTATTCACGCGTCCCTGCGCGGCTCGCTCATGCTCACACGGCCCTGCCTCGCGCATCCGCGCACCCGCTCCGCGGGTCGGCGTGGGCCGTGATCGCCCGTGATCGCATTCGCTCGCCTTTCCCCGCCTCCTGAGAGAGGGGGATTCCGGAAGGATAGTTTCCAAAAATTATAACAAAGCCATCTTGCGCAATGCAAAAATCAGCAGGCGGACTCCACGAGGGCGGGCTGGATGTCCGTCCGGTTGAGTTTCTCAAGGACATCGTGCCAGCGCTGGGGCATGTCCGGCTCGTAAAACCAGGGACGCCAGCCAATGCGCAGGTAGGTGGCGATGGCGGGCAGCCGCCAATCGTCCGTGGACAAGTTGAGGCGCCGGTATCCGTGTCCAAGGAGTTTTTCCGTGACATGCGTGCAGAGGGCCCGGCAAAGGCCGCGGCCACGGTAGCCGGGGGAGGTCATGACCCAGCCCAATGTACCGTTGCAAGGGGCTTCAAAGGCGTCGTTGTGTTCCGCGCCCGCCGAGGAAACAAGATTGCCCGTGGCATCGTCCACGACAAAAAGCAGTCCGTCGGGCAAGGTTTTGTGAAAATACTGGTGCAGATCCTCGTCGGTCCACGCCGAAAATCCCGCCGAGACACGTAGCTGGCTGTAGGCCTGCCCGTCGCCGGGGGCGTAGGAACGGATGGAAAAGCCTGCCGGCAGGGCGACGGGTTCCGGCCGCCCATACGAGGCCATATAGCACATTCTGAGTTGCGACATGGGGTCTCCACGTAAATGAATCGCGCCACGCGCATTAAATGGCGCTTCGCTCATCAAACATTAAAAAAGTCTGGCTCAACCCGCCTCGAAGGCGTATTCCGCCACGACGCGCATCTCCTCGTCGGCGGCGGAAAGGCACGTCATCGTGTAGCGGTCGCCACCAGGCAAAACGGTGAGCACCGTATGCATTCCCTTCCAGGCGGCGTCGGGACACTTGCGCATCCAGGGGCGTGGCTCGCCGCCATCGCGCCCGATGAAAAGCGTCGGGATGTAGCCGGGGAAGTAGAGATGCCCGCGCGTTCCCGAAGCTTCGAGGTTGGCCATCGTGTCGTCGGTGCAGTGCCACTGGTCCCAGACGCAGCTCACGTAGCAGCGCGCGTCAAGGGCGTCCGCCAGGGCCGGAACCATCGTGTGGTAGCCGTGGTGGTTGATCTTGGCGACGTCAACACGCGGCATGATTGCGGCGAGATCGTCCTCGATGAAGTGCTCCGAGCCATCCGCAAGACGAATGACGTCGGAAAAGTCCCCCGCCGTGAAGTAGGAGAACTTGCCGTATGTGAAGAGCGTGCCGAGACTCATGGCGTTTTCGTTCAAGCCCCTGGCGCCGTCGGCGACGACTGCCGCGTAAAGGTCGCGGACTTCGTGGGTCGTGGGCGAGCAGATTCGGCCGTTCGCCGCGAAATTAAAGGTCCCGAAGCCCGGGTTGTAACGCTCCGCCGAGCGCCGCATGACAATTTGGTCGCAGGCCCCGAGGCGGAATTTCTCGACCTTGAGTCCGTCGCGCTCCTTCAGGTAGGCGTAAAGCCCCTTCATGTTGCGGAGGAGGCCGTCCTGCTCGTCGTCGCCCAGCGGAACGGGATCGGCGTAGTCCGGCCAGCCGCGGTCGATTGCGGTGCCGAAATGCAACCACTCGGCGGCATGGGCGAAGCCAGAGAGGAAATAGGGCGTCGGCCGTCCCTCGGCCACGCCGGCGTGCCACAAGTTGCAGCCGCCATGGTCGGAGTGGAAATGCGAAAGCAACATGTAGTCGACGTAGTTGCCGCAAGGATTGACGCGCTTCACATAGCGGGCGATCCATTCGCCGGAATGGCGCGCCGACGACGGCATGAGCGGAACCGAATAGTCGCCGCGGGCATGGGCCGGGTGGTCGCCGCAGTCAAGCAGCATCGAGGTGCCGTCGGGGAAGACCATGAACTGCGACTCGGCGACGCCCGTGTAGATGAAATGCACCTGGAACTCGCCGGGACGCCATCCGCGCCACACCCGGATATCTTCGCCGCAGGCTGATTCCCGCGGCACCAAGTCGGTCGATTGCATTTTACGAAGGCGCGGGCTACATGTTGTTGACAAGGCCCGTCATGACGGAGTAAAGCGACTTCTCGATGTTGGAGACCATGTCGTAGGCCTGGTCGCGCTTGTTGGTCAGGGACTGCAAGTCGATCATGCTCGTCTGGGAGAAGGAGTTGAGCTCGTCCATTGCCGACTCCATGCCCGACATGATGTCCTCGAGATCATCCACTTTGCAATACGATCCTTCCCTGGTGCAGGTGATTTCAAAGGCGTCCTCAAGCCAGACCGCCCAATCGGTGTAGGGGGTGCCATCGGACCTGAGGGGATAGAGGGACGTATCCGTAATCCCGATTTCCGAAAAGAGCGAAGGCGCGTTCTTGTTTTCCTTCACGCATTCGAGGAGCTTGGTCTCAAGCATTGTGAGAAGATCGAGGGTCACGCTGGTGTTGGTCATCTTCTGCATGATTTCAACGATGCGCGCCTCGACGGTTGTGGCCTGGTTGAGGCAGATGGCCATGACAAGCTGCCCGATGGACATCGGGCGGTCGATGCCGTCGACGGTATAGAGCTTGGCCTGGAGAATCTTCCCCGTGTCGGGATTGCGCATTGAAAGGTCGAGCGTGATAGTGCTGAAGGGATCCATTGTGTTAGCCTCGCTTGGAATTGAAAAGAATTTTGCCGCGGCGCATGGCAACTACAGGTTGCCGGCCGCATTCTGCATGGAGACGCCAAATGACTTGATGATGTTGGAGGAGGTCTGGAAGGCGATGTCGCGGCGGCTAAGGCACGTCTGGATTTGGATCATCGTCTCCTGCGACACGGTGGTCTTGCTGTCGATCACCGGCTTGAGCTGCGCGAAGGCAGCCATGTAGTCGTCGAACAAGCTGAGTTTTGAGGGGAGGCTGGATTCGGCGATGCCGCATTCGTAAACCATGAAGTTCTTGATCGTGTTTCTTTCCCGGAACTTTTCGCTGCGCGCCTCGTAGCCGTCGGGAAGGTCGCAGGGCGTCTCCCAGGAAACGTTGCAGGCGGCCAGTTGCTTGGTGACGTTGCCGAGGGCCGTCATCAGGGAAGTCTCCGCCGTGACGGAGTTCATCTTCGTCACGCTGCGCGCCTCAAGGTGGGCCGCCGTGCGCAGCGACACGGCCGCGACCAGCTGCGGAAGCGTCAGCTCCGAAGCCGTCGCCGTCGCATAGAGATTGATGGCGTTCGCCCCGCTTGGCGCGTAATGGCTCACCCCGATTTTCTGAACTTGTATCTGCTCCATCTTCTTCTCCTCCAGGCTCCCTGCAGTTGACCCCGGGACTACAGGTTCTTGATCAAGTTGCCACGCGTGTCGCTGACCGAGGTCATCAGCGTCGTCGCCGTCGAATAGGCCTGGTCACGATGGTCGACGAGCGACTGGAGTCGCGTCATGTCGGTCTGCGAGGCGTTGTTCAGGGCGTCGACTTTCGACTTGATCAACTGGCTGAGTTCGTCGAGCTGGCTCTTGTGGTAGTAGGCGGCGAAAGCTGAAGTTGCCGTCGTCCAGTGGAGGACGTGGTTGAGAGCGTCAACAGATTCGTTATCCCAGGACACCAAAACCGTCGGGGTATCGTCCGTCTTGTCGCTTTTGAACTGGGCAAGGGCGCCGTTGACCTTCGACAAGGCCTTGCCGAGGTTCTCCAGCTTGGTGTTGCGCAGCCTGATGCGCGTGGAAAGCGGGGAGATTTCGCCCTCGACTGAAGCCGCGCGCTGCTCGGCGATGCGCACCATGAGATCCTGGAAGTCGACACGCGTTCGCTTGCCCTCGACGATCATCGTGTATTCATTGGCCTTGATCCCCCAGAGGTCGTCGAAACGCCCCTCGTCAACGGCCACGGCATTGATTGAACGATCAGCCATTTTCACACCTTTCCCTTGCTGAAATTACCGAACAAGACTACCCGGCCATGTTCCTGATCATCGCCGATCCCGTGCCGGCGAACTTCTTGACCAGTTTCGCGGCCGTCGAATAAGCGCCGTCGCGCTTCGAGACATACCCCTGCGCGGAAATCGTGTCCTGCTGCAGGTTGTTGTCCTCGGTGTCGATTGCGAACTGAACCGTCGACTGCGACCTCTGCAGCACCGCGCGCGTGGCATTCCCGCCGGACATTGAAATCGTAATCCCGTATTTGGCCGCGATTGTCGCGGCGTCGGGGTTGAGAGGCGCCTTGTCGTCGGACCCTGGGTTTTTCCCCGGCAGCTTGGCGATGGCCGAGGCAAGATAGGCCAGGACATTGCCCAGTTCCTCGATCTTGCGGGTGCGGGCGCGGACAATGTCCGCGAGGGCGGCGGTTTCAACCTCGATGGCCGTGGCCTGCGCCAGGGAGGCGAAAGCCACGGCTTCTCCGAAGTCCTTGTGCTTCGCGCCGTTGACCGTGTAGTCAACTTGGGACTGCCCGTAAACGGCAATCCCAAGGTCTCTTGCAACAATGGCGTCACTCATGCGATGATGTCCCTCATGGATTGGATTTCGGCCTGGTTGACCGCCTGCAGCAGCTGGAGGACGGCATTGGCGACCTGCTTGCTGTCGTCATACAAGTCCTGGCCCCCCGCCCGCTGCTCTTCCAGCAGTTTTTCCTGGCCCTGCAGCTTCGTGACCTCGGCTTCGCCGAATTTAAGTCCCATCTGGATAAGTCCCTGGAGGCAGTTGCCAATCTGGGTGTAGATCGCGTTCCAGGCTTCGGCCTGGGTCATGGCCAGCGCCGCCTTGCGATAGGAGGTGTCACTCGTCATTTTATCCTGGGCCCGGCGCGTCGCTTCTGCTGCCATTTTTTGGTCGGCCACGAAGGCTGATTTCCCGAAGACGCCCTTCGGGGCTTTTGTCAGCGCCTCGCTGCGCAAGACCTGCGCGGCCTTGAGATTGTATTCGGCGGTTTGCAGGGCTTCGATCTGCTCGGGCGTGGGTTGATCCCCGTTGTCAATCGCGCCATTGTAGTCACTAAGTGCGGAGTTGTAGGCGCGCTCATAGTTGGTGATATCATAGGCCATCTCATACTCGGCCCTAAGATTCTCCCGGCACAGCTGGACATTCTCACGCAATTTGTCGATGCCTGGCTCGCCCTCGGGCTTGCCGAACTTTCCTTCAAGTTCGGAAAGCTGCTTTTTCAAGTCGGCGAGTTGGCCTTCTTTCGTGGAAAGTTCAGTCTTTTTCTTCTCCAGCTCGGCTTGTTTCTCTTCGGGCTTGACCTCTTCAGGCTTCGCTTCGCCTTCGACTTTCTTCTCGCCCCCGCCCTCGTCCTCAAGCTTGATCTCCTCCTCAAGATTCTCTTCGGGCTTGATCTCGGATTTGGACTCCTCGAGCTTGACCGCCTCGGACTTGGACTCTTCAAGGTCGTCCTCAAGACCGACATCCTCCTCCTTGATTTCATCGACGCCAATCTTCTGTTTGATTTCAGAAGCCTTGACTTCGCCCTTCAGTTTGACGACATCACCCCTCAGGTCGCCAACTTCTTTTTCAAGCCCGGTGATCTGCTCGCGAAGTTCCGCGGCCTTAAGCTGCCCCTCGGCCTTGACGAGGGCGTCTCTCTTGCCCTGTATGTCACCTGCACTCTCAAGATCGCCCTTGACCTGGTCGAAGAGTGCCGGATTTTCATTTCTAATGAGATTCGCCTGCTTGCCGATCTTGGCCGCGTCGCCTTCCATTGCGACGATTTTTTCCTGCGTCCGCGCCATGTCGAAACCCGAATTCTTCGACGCGTCCAGCTGTTGCTTGAGAGACGTGCCGGCCTGCTTCAGGTTGCGAATCGCAAGAACCGACTGGATGACACAAACGGCAAGCGAGCAAACCATGCCGATGATCGCATCGGTTACCTGCTGGTGGGCCTGCGCCTCGAAGTTTTTCTGGATGAGGATGGTGGCCGTCTGGCGCGCCTCGCGCGCAACCTCGCGCTGCTCCCGGAACGCCTCCGCCAGGAGAACCATCAGCGCGTAAAGATCGAAGAGCATCTTCCCGGTTTTGCCGGAGGCTCCCGTCCGCCCCCCCCCAGCGGCGAACGCCTTCTCGACAAGGGCCTTGGCGGATTCCTCGATTTTCTTGAATTCCTCGTCCGAGATGCCGAGATCCTCCCGGATCTCGCTCAATTTTGCAAGCGCCGAATCAAGAAGCGCCAGATCAACGTCCTTCGGAGCCTCAAGTTCGGGATCGGGAATCGGCAGCGTCCGCACGGTGCCGTCGGCCCCGGTCACCGTGATGACGAGGGCGTTGTCACGGATCTCCGCCACGGCCTTCGAGCCATCCGGCGACTCAACCGACGAAAGCACCTCGTTAAGCGTGTCGACATAAGTATTCAGCGTGTTGATTGAAAACTCCATGGTGAAATCTCCCTTCCAACGGGACGGGACGCCTCCGGCGCCCGCCCCCTTCCCCTACCCCATGATTTCGTTGCTAATCTCATTGGCAATGTCGATGGAACTCTGCGTCTTCGACTCAAGGAACTTGATAAGCTCGGCATAGCCGCTTTCCAGCTGCTGCATGATTTCCTTGAGATCGTCCTCCTCCTCCTCCAGCATGCGCTGGAGGGCGGCGAGAACCTTCTGGAGGAGCGTGAGTTCGCTTTGCTCCTTGCCGCTCTCGTAGCCCTGGATGGCGGTTCCCACAGTATGGCCAATCGTGATGATGCCCAAGGCGATGAGGGCGACCTTGGTCATCTGCGCCAAACTATTGGCCGTCGCGTTGACAATCTCGCTTGCGGCGTTGCGCAAGAGGGTCTTGAGCCCGTTGTCAAGAGCGTTTTTGATAATCGAATTGGCGATCTTACCCGCCAACGCGCCGCCGCCAAACGAAACCGCAATGCTTCCCACCGTGATGAGGACGCTGGCGAGGATCCGGGCCGCAAGCTTGCTGCAGCCCGCCTTTTCCAAGGCCTCGGCGAAGGCGTTCGTGGCCTTTTCCATGACGCCGGTTTCGTTGAGGATCTGCAATGTCAGGGCAATGCCGGCGCCAACTACGGCGCCAACGGCAAGGCCACCTGTGGCGACGCAGGCGAGAACCGCGCCAAGCACGGCGAGCCCCGTCATGATCCAGCCGAAAATCTTGGCGAAAATGCTCATCTTCTTCGCCTTGTCCATTTCCTTGAAGGACTTGTCCATCTTCTCAAGGCGGTCGGTGTGGCGTTTCTTGCACTGGTCCTTGAGGGATTCGATGCGCTTCTTGAGCTCTTCGATCTGCGTCTTCTCGTTGTCCATGCGCAGAAAGGCGACAAGGCCCTCGAGATCGACATCGACGATCAGCTCGTAGTTGGGTTCGTCAAGGGCGGGCGCCCCCTCGATGGTCTTGCCCTCGCCCGGGACTTCACGCACCTTGACGGTGACTCCCGTGCCGGAGAGGAGCTCCGAGACCACTTCCGCGGCCTTCTTGACGTCATCCGCGCCGGGAACGGGCTGCTGGAGGCAGCTGGGATCGACCGGCACCTGCGTTGAAAAGGATATGTCGGACATGGTTGCCCCCTTCCTATGCGGTGACGATTTTCCGAAGCGCCTCGGCCTTCGCGCGGTAGAGGCGGCCGACTTCGTTTTCCTTCGGGGCGAAGGCATCGAGCGCGTCAAGCGCCGAAAGGGCGTTGACCTTGTCGCCGGTGGCCAGGAAGCACTCCGCGGCGTGGTACTGGGGCTTGGGATTGTCAATGTCGAGGAACGACGCGTAGGCATACGAGGTGATCGCGTGCTTGTAGTCGCGCTTGACCTGCTGGACGGCGCCGAGGCCAATCCAGTACTTCGGGCAGGTGTGGTCGATGAGGACCAGGAAGCGGAAAACCTTGTCGGCGTCGTCGAGGCGACCAGTCGTGTAGAAGTTGTAGCCGAGCGAGTAGATGGCCTCCATCTCGCCGTCGGTGAGTCCCTTGAGGTCGCGGAGCGTATGGCCCTCGGCAAGGCCCTTGGCCGTGTCGCGAATCCTGTCGAGCGTAATTTCTTCAGTTGTCTTTTCCATTTTTATTCTCCTTGTGGCCGCGTCATGCGGCTTCATGTTGGTTACGTTCGAAATTGAAAAAAGTTACACGAGGTTGTCGGTTTTTTCGAGGATGACGTCAAGAAGGTCTTCCCCGGCCAGAAGTTCGAGGAACTTTTCGAGTTCCGTGGTTTTGAGATCGTCCGGCAAGTCATCGAAGAGCGAGAGGAACGAGGAGACTTCACCCGCGCTGACGCGGAGGGCCGCGGCGAAAACCGCCACGGACTTGTAGTCAAGCGAGGCCGCGCATTTGGCAAGCTCGGCCTTGATCAGCACAAGCTCCGCGTTTTTCACCTTGAGGTTCGCCTCAAGTTCCTTGATCTTGGCCTCGATCTTGGCCTTTTCCACGGCTTTTTTGGCCTTGATCTCTTCCAGGGCTTTTCGCTGTTCCGGCGTGATCGACATCATGTCGGTCATCGACTTGAGCTTGGAGGTCTCGATCTCAAGCTCGAGTTGCGCCAGTTCATCCTCGAGTTTTTTCAGATCTTCCTCGATTTGCCTGATATCGTGCTGCACCGTCTCGGCCTTGCCCGTCAGCTCGCCCATCTTGCGCAAAGCCTCGGCCTGCTGCGCGTTGGTGAGATCCATCTTGGAAATGAGGGCTTCCAGGGCGCTTCCCAGCTGCGTCTTCACGAGATTCTGCTGCGTCTTCTCGTTTTCGATGCCGAGCTTGGCCAAAAGCGTCTCGGAATCCATCCGCGAGAAAATCTTCAGCGACTTTCCCTTGATAATCGCCTTGTCCGCCACTGACGGTTCTGCGCCGACGTTGACGCCAACCTGTCCGGCACCAACGGTTCCGGCCCCAAATCCCAATTTGTCGAGTTGTGTGCTGATGCCCATAATCGTACCTCCTTTTTGATTGTTCGCCTTGAATACGCGGATCCAAGCCCCAAGGTTACATCAAAAGAGGAAAAAATAAAGCATGCAAATGACTTTCACGCGCATATACACTATAACAAAAGGAAGACATTTGTCAAACGGCGGCGGATGGCTCTCCAAAAACACGCGCCGGCCTTCGCGTAAAATTCCAAAAACTCTCTGCTGATTCGGTGCGCTAAAAGCAGGGACTTCAAAATTTCGCTTGACTTTTTTACAAAAATCGTCAATGATATTGCCGGTTGGCGGGAACGGCTCCCGCCGCCCTATCACAAAAACAACCAGGAGAAATACCATGCCCACAGCCAAGAAGGTTGCAGCCAAAAAGCCTGCGCCCGCCAAGAAACCCGCGCCCGCGAAGAAGGCCGCCCCGGCCAAAAAGCCGGCACCCGCCAAAAAGGTCGTCGAGAAGAAGGCCGCGCCCGCCAAGAAGACCGCTCCTGTGAAGAAGGTCGCCCCGGCCAAGAAGGCCGCGCCCGCGAAGAAGGTCGTAGAGAAGAAGGCCGCGCCCGCGAAGGTCGCCCCGGCCAAGAAGGCTCCCGCGAAGAAGGCCAAATAGCATCCCCGAAAAGCGTTCGACGCTTGGGGCGCCGGCATTTCAGCCGGCGCCTTTTTGATAAAACCCTTTCGCCGGAAAGAAACCCGCATCGTATTTGTCAATGGGTCACCAATCAAACGACAGGAAAGGCTTAACCTCATGAATTCCATGGTCAATCGATTCACCGCTTTCAGTTGCGCTTGCATTTTTGCCGTGTTTTGTGCGCAGGGAGCGGCGGTTACTTACACGTGGAATGGCGCGGGACTTCCCAATGACGATGGCTCGCTCAACTGGTCGAATCCGACGAACTGGGGCAAAACCGCCGCGACGGACTACCCCGGCAAGGCGACGAGCGACATCGCGGCGTTCCCCGCGTCGACCACCGCGAAGATCAAGATCGACGTTTCCAAGAAAATCGCGTCCATCACCGCCACGGCGAGTGGGCTCGATCTCACGTTTGTGCGAGACGAAGGCTGCGTGCTGACCCTGACGGGCGCGTTCGCCTATGGCACCGAGAACAGCAAGACCGAGACGGGAAGCGTTATCACCATTGATGGCGCCGAGATTTCGGCTGGTGCTTCGACTACTTACATCAACACGACGTCCAAGCTCTACCTGAAGAACGCCGCGTCGTTGAAGGTGAGCGTCCTCAGGATGGACTCTAAGTACGCCTACCAGGAGGGACTCGTCGAGCTGAGCGGCGGATCGCTGCTGACGGTGGCTAAGACCGGCAATACGGCGTTCTGCCTCAATGACGGCGGCAAGCTGGTCATCGACGATTCGACGGTGGACATCAAGGGCTATGTCTACGTCAACAATCAGAATGCCGGTGGCGGACGCATTGTCTTCGAGGGAGCACAGCCGAAGATGCTGGTCTCTGGCGCAACTTTCCGTTCGCAAAATGCGGCCGCGAGTACGCGAGGAACGGACTTCGACTTCCTGGTGCCGGCGGAGGGATGGACCGAGGCACCGATCCAGCACCTCTCCGAGACTGGCGTCTTCCTGGACGGCGCGCCGTCGTGTCCGACGAAGATGCGCTTCAACGTGCTGCCTGAGAGTCCCGTGTTCACGTCTGGACTGACGGCGGACATTCCGCTTATTGCCGCGACCGCAGGAATGAAGACTTCGGTTGCGGAATTCGCACCGATCCGTTACGAGCCGAGCAACTATCTCCAGTTCTCGGACGACACAACCGCCGTGTCCCTGCACGTGGAGACGACGGACCACATCGTTCGTGTCGGAACGACGAAGACCGAGTCCTGCGGTTTCCCCGGTCCGTTCTACGGCTACCACACCTTCGCGCCCGGACAGGCGACGTTTACCTTCACGAACGCGTCCTATGCCGTCGGTTCGACAACTGTCACAGGCGCGCGGGTGTACTCGGTTGATCCCGAGACAGGCGACCGGACGGAGATTGCGGGCAGTCCGTTCGCGGGCGACACCTTCACCTGCGCCGTCGGCGCGGGCATGCTTGACGTCGTCTGGGAGTATGGCTGGACCTCTGCCTTCGCGAACACCGTTTACGTCACGCCTGAAGGCGACGACGCCAACGACGGCACGACCTGGGAGACGGCGGTCGCGTCGCTCTCCAATGCTGTTGCCAAAGCCGAGTCGGGCGGCATCGTCTTCGCGGACGGACGCTACGAGTGCATCGATTATCCGCTAGCGGTGACGCTGGACAAGCCCGTCACGGTGGCGAGTGTCAACGGACGTGAGGTGACGGAACTCTACTTCAAGCGGACGGCTGTCGTTCGTGCGATGACGCTCAAGCATTCGGATGCCATAGTGCGTGGACTCGCATTTTCTTCAGACAAGAGCACGTATGGTGCAGGATGCCTTTCTATGTCTGCCGGGTTGATTACGAATTGTACGATACAAGGCTTCAATTGCGCGCTTTCCAAAAGCTCCGGTTTGGCTGCGGATTTGAGCGGTGGACGCATCTGCGACACGGTCATGACGAACAATAACTTGAATTCTTCAGGAGGATCTAGCTTGTACGGCATTCTCCGCTTGACGGGTGGCAATGCCGTTGCTGACCGCTGTGTGATCATGGACAATACCGTGGCGAACAATAGCGGGGCGTCGTCATCCGCAGGTGCCGTTTATGTTGCAGGAGGAACGACGATCCGAAACTCCTTGGTGGCGCGCAATGTCAAACCCAGCTATACAAGCGGCATTTGCGTGTTGAAGAACGGCATCGTCGACAACTGCACGATCGTCAGCAACATGTGCCTGTCGGCGACGGCGAATGGCGCCGTGTCTGCCGCGTCTGGGGCGATCATTCGCAACTCGATCATTTACGGCAACGTGAACATGAACGGCGAGCAGAACTTCACTACGCTCGACGCGGGGGCGAAGCTCACCAACTGCTGTTCGACGGACGACATCACGGGCAATGGCACGAACAACGTCGTCGCCACTCCGGAGTTTGTCGATTATGACCATGGCGATTACCACCTCGCCTCGGGCGCGTGTATCAACGGCGGTGCGGTGCTCGATTGGATGAACGAGAACTCCGTCGACCTGGACGGCAACCCGATCGGCGACCAGCCGGAAATCGGCTGCTATGCCTATCAGGAGGGCGCCCTCTCTGCCGCGGCGGTGTTCTCGTCCGTTTACGGCGTCGACACGCTGACTGTCACCAACACGGCTTCGGTCGCCGGACGGGACAAGCGGGGCCTCGTCTACAACTGGTACCTGACGGGTGGAGCCGAGCCGGATGTCGCGGGCGAGGACAAGCAGTCCGTTGAGTGGGTCTACAATCAGCCGGGTGTCTACACCGTGCGTCTCGTCGTCACGAATGCGGCGGGCGAAACGTCCGAGGCGGTTTATGAGGACGTGATTACCGTTTCGCCGAATACGGTCTATGTGTCGAAGAACTCCACGCCGACGCGTCCCTACGGCTCGTGGGAGACTGCGGCCGACTCGGTGCTGGACGCCCTGCAGATTGCGGGCGACGGCACGACAATTATTGTCGGGGACGGCGTCTATACGAATGACGACACGATCGTTGTCACCAAGGACATTCACTTCGTCTCGCAGAACGGGCGCGACAAGACGGTGATGACGCGTGCCAAGTCGGGCGTGAAGCTGCTGGACGTCGGATGCTCGACGGCAATGGTCGAGGGCTTCACTTTCCGTCAGGAGGTCTATGGGGCGACGATGGAATACGTTGCGTTCACCATGCGGTCGGGCTGCATTACGAACTGCGTGTTCCGCGACATCTACGACAAAACCTACAATGGTGGATACGCCAGCTTCGCCAGCATGTCGGGCGGTTTGCTCGTTGATTGCGTGATCGACCACTGCCACGGTGAAGGACGGACGTCGTTCCTTACTGGGGGCGGGGCGACGATTGACCGCTGCGCCTTCACGAACAATGATTTGGCCTTTGGCGAATATGGCGGCATTGCCGACGAGGCGGCGTTCACATTCCGAAACTGCCTTTTCGCGAATAACCACTGCGGTGACAGCATGGCGATGACCCACGGTGCCATTATCACGGTTAAGTCCGGTTCGGTGTTCGAGAACTGCACGGTCGTGGGCAATCGGATCGCGACGGCGAGCAAGTCCAAGGCGGAGGCGACGCGTCCGGCGGTTATCGCCAACGGTACGGTGAGGAACTGCATCATCTGGGGCAACACGAATCCGTTTGATGTTAACGATGTAAGCACCTCGGCGAATGTGACCTATACGCTGAGCGGGAACGCCGAGCTGGACGGTGTGGACAGCAACATCTGCGCCGATCCCAGGCTGAAGTTCTCCAGCCGGCAGAAATACAGGCTCACCCGCGCCTCCCCCTGCCTTGGCGCGGGCAGCAACCAGGCGTGGATGGAGAACGCGGTCAACCTCGACGGCAAGCCAATGGTCCACGCAGACGGAAAGGTTGACATGGGTTGCTACGGGCTCGGCGCACTTGGGCTCATGATGGTCGTCGAATAGGCACGAAACAACGGGGACAAAAGAAAATGAAGAATACAGTTTTTTCACTCACGGCACTCACCATGGCCACCCTTCTGGCCGGATGCGGCACCGTTGGAGTCGTTCAAGCACCACAAAAGGAAACCAAGGCAATGGCACAGGAGCTCAAAAACGCCAAAAAAGTCACGATGATGTCCTACAACATCCGCACGGGATTCGGCGACGAAAAACAAGGCTGGTACCGCTTCCCCAAGGATTACCTCGGCTACCTGCCGCAGGTCGCGCGGGTCATCCGCGAGACCAAGCCCACCTGGGTGGCGATCCAGGAAGTCGACAACGGCATGCACAGAACCGGATTCGTGGACCAAATGTACGTCCTCGGTCTCCTGACCGAAATGAAGGGGTTCTTCATGGACAAGACCAGCTTTGGCGAACCCATCGGCCACTACGGGCTTGGGCTGCTGCTCAAAAAGGAGCCGATCAGCGTGAAGAAGCTTGAGCTCGGCGGACCGCCCAAGGACCACATGCGCATTCTCTTCGCGGCGGAACTTGAGGACGCGATTGTCTGCACAACGCACTTTTCGCTCCACCGGGAAAACCGCATCAAGGCCGTCGAACTCATCAAAAAGGAGTTTGCCGGCACAACGAAACCCGTCTTCATCGCGGGCGACTTCAACACCGACCAGGACAGTCCCGAAGGACGTTCCCTTGAGGAAGCCTTCAAACCGCTCAACCCACGCGGCACCATGACCTTCCCGTCGCACAATCCCAATTGCGACATTGACCACATCTACGTCGACAACGCGCACTCCAACCTCGTGCAAGTTCTCTCCGTCGCGACGCCAGACATCGACACTTGCGCCACCGACCACCGCCCGCTCGTCATCAAGGCGCTTGTTGGAACCAATGCGCCAAAGGCGCAGGAGTGAGTGGGGAGTTGAGAGTTCCGCCCCTCAGGGTATCGACGCTTACCATTCTTATCGACGCCTACCGAAACCTATTGCCGCGTTAATCCGGGAAACGGCGCGGCGCAAATGCCGGTAGGCCCCGAAACACCATGCACATTGCCGTCACTCACAGGGCCTTGCGGAGCTGGAGGATGTTGCGTCCGTCACGCCACTCGTAGAAAACCTCGTCCATAAGCCGCTTCACAATCAAGATGCCGAGTCCGCCGATCTCGCGCTCCTCGGCGGACGCCGTCACATCGGGATCGTTATGTTCAAGCGGGTTGTAGGGCTTGCCCGAATCGACAAAAGTCAGCCGCACGACCGAAGGATTCCGGCCCAGCTCAAAGACGACTTCAATGTCGGGGCTGCCAGAATAGCTGATGATGTTAGCCGTGATTTCATCGACGGCGACCATCAACTCGGAAAAGATCTCGGAATTGCACCGGGCTTGCCCAAGTCTTTCCTCGACAAAGCAAACGACCGCCTGCTGGCACCCGCCGTCCACCGGAACCTTGAGCGAAGAGGATTCGGGTTGGCCGCGCCACAGCAACGCCAGCATGGTGATGTCGTCGAACTGCGGGGTTTCCCCGACAAAGGCTCCCAATGCATCGCGGACGGTCCGGCAAAGTTCGCGGGGGGCGACCCACATCCCCTGCCCTTCGCCGACAGGCGCTGATGAAAGGGCTTTCTCCAGGCGCGCCTCCTCGAACATCTCCGTCCGCATGTCAATCGCCTCGGTGACGCCGTCCGTGTAGAGGAAGAGCGAGTCGCCTGGATTGAGCCGGATGACATGCCGGACATAGGAAAGGCCGCCGATTGCGGCGAGGACGAGGCCGGAAACCGCGCCAAGGGACTCGATTTCGCCTGAAAGACGCCTGATGTACGGCGGATTGTGCCCGGCGTTGACGTATTCGATTTCCCCGCTTTCCCGGTTGAGAACGCCCACCCAGCACGACACGAACATCTCCGCGTCATTCGCCTCCGCAAGGCGGGTGTTGGCCTCTTCTATGGCCTTCGAAATATCCCGGAAGGAAAAGAGGCACGACTTGATCGTCGCCTTGGCCTTCATCATGAACATCGCCGCCGGCACGCCTTTTCCCGAGACGTCCGCCACCAGCACGGCAAGCCGGTCCTGGGCAAGGTAGAAGAAATCGTAGAAGTCGCCGCCAACTTCCCTTGCCGGCTCCATCAGGGCAAACAAATCAAGGGTGAAATCACGCGGGAACGGGGGGAAGACCATTGGAAGCGCAGACATCTGGATCGTCCGGGCCAGCGCCAGGTCGCCCGCGCGCCGCTTGTCCTCGGCCTCGCGCAGCTCGTCGATTTTCCTGCGGGCGGAAGACATCTTGGCGAAGAGAATCCAGAAAAATGAGAAAACGCAAAAAAGGATCGTGCCGAAAAAGAAGGTCGTCAAATTGGCGGGCCCATAGAACTCCCTCAGCGGGATGACGACAAGGTATCGCCAGTCGCCCAGCGACACGATGCGGCACAGGCACTTTTCGCCGAAAAGGCGCAATGAAAATGTCTTGTCGCTGGAATCGGGGAAAACAAAGTCCTGGGAAATGCCAATTTCATGGATGTCCTTGCCCATGGCTTCCTTGTGGCCGCAAGGTTCGCAGGCGATTTTCCCGGTGACGGTGTTGTAGGCGACGAGGTAGCCGCACTCGCCAAGCTGCCAGCCGTTGAACATCCGGGAAAACACCGACCTGAAGTCGATGTTGAAGCGCCGGATGTCATACCCGATCTGGACAAACCCCGAGCCATCCGGGAAGGAGACGCCGAAATACTTGCGGACGACATCGGGGTTGTGGACGCCATGACGAAAAGGCTGGTGGAAGAAGCGGTCCTTGCCGTTGACCAAGACCATGAACTCGCTTGACCGGGGCGAATCGTTCATGTTTCCGCCTCGCCGGGCGATTCCCGGGTCGCTGGAGCCGATGTTTTCCCCCGTGGTGTCAATGACGTTGATTTCGTCGACCATGAACCGGCGGAGGATTTCAACCATCTCGGCGTTCGACATCGCATGGGCGGTCCCGATCTCCCTGACGATGGGGTTGCCGATGAAACGCAAGGCCACGGCGATTTGATCGTCGATGGAGTCGCCGACGTCCACCGCGTGGTAATCAAGGGCGATCTTCGTTTTTCGGGCGGCAAGGGCATCCTCCGAATAGGCGAAAAGCAGATAGCAGGCGGAATAGAGGATGAGGACGAGCGAAACCGGCGCAATGAAATTGGCGCGCCACGTCCCCCAGGAGCGCAAGGCGACGGCTGCGGCCGCGGCTGTAAGCGCGCAAGTCACGACCATTGGCTCGACCGCCACGGCGGCAATGTCAAGTGCGCTTGTGAAATGATCGATTCGCAACAGGAAGAGTGCTGAGAAATAGGAAAGTTCCGCGATTCCCGCGCCAAGCAATGCCGGCAGCAAGGCGGGCCGGCGCGAAAAAAAAGCCCATTTGGCGAGGGCCGCGGCAAAAAGCGAAACGACCAGCGAAGCCGCCGCCGAGACCAGCCAGAGTGAAGAGCCCAGGCCCAAGGCGCGCGGGAGGGCATGGGCGGCGACGGCAAGGAGTCCGGATACGACAGCGGCGAAGGGGCCGAAGAAAAAGCCGGCGACAATTGTCGGCGCATCGCCAAGGAAAACGACGATGTCGGCACCGGAATCGTAGGTGAAGAAAAAGGAGCCTGCCAGCGGGAGCATCCCCAGGGCCGCCCCCTGCAGGAGCTGCCTTTTGACGGCCTTAAGGCGGGAAACGGCGGGAAGCCTGGACAAACGCTCCAGGACAAGGGATGCCAAAACGGTGGCAAGGCTGAAAATGACACTTGTCGCGATCATAACTGCGCAAAGCGGGATTTAACTGGCGAGGAGTTTCATCACCGGCAGCATGATTTCGCCTTCCTTCGTGTACATGAGCTTGTCGATGATGAACGGAAGGTAGATGACGAGCATCGCGATGCCAAGCGCGCATTTGACCGGCATCGAAAGGAAGAAGACGTTCAGCTGCGGCGCGGTGCGGTTGACAAAGCCCAGGCCGAGCGTCGCCAGGAACATGAGGATGATCACCGGCGAGGATATGACAACGGTGTCCTTGAGCATCTCGTCGAGTGCGCCGAGGATCATGACGGGTGCATGGGCGTTGAATGCGACCCAGTCGCCGAAGACCGGCCATATCGCATAGCTTTTGTAAAGGGCGCCGAGGAGCAGGAAGATCGAGCCGGAGACGAAGAAGATCGTGGAGACGATTTGCGTGAAGAAAATGCCGGTGGAGGAAACCTGCGTGCCGGAAAGCGGCGAATAGACTTCGCCCATCGTCGCGCCTCGCTGGTTGTCGATGAAGTTGCCGACGTTTTCCGCGACCCAAAAGGGAATCGCGGAGAAAAAGCCGATGAGGAAGCCGATGAACGCCTCCTTGATGCCGACGAACGCCATGATCCACCAATTGGGCTCGCCCGGCGGCAACCCCGCCTCGACCATCGGCACGGCAAGCAAGGCGAAGGCCAGCACCGCCACGCGGCGCGCCACGCCGGTGATCATCGAGTCGGAAAGCGCCGGGCAAATGGCGAACGCGCCGCCAATTCGAACGGCGGAAAGGACGTAGACGATGACAATCCGATGGAGGTCGAGGTATTCCACTTTACCGGGTGATGAAGGCAAAATGCGTGAAGATGTCCTGCGTGTAGAGCAGGAGCTGCCCGCCCATCCACGAGGAGGCCGCCATGATCGTAATCGAGATGGCGATCAGCTTGATGGCGAAGCCAAGGGTCTGCTCCTGAACCTGCGTGAGCGCCTGGATGAGCGAGACGAGAATGCCGAGCACCGTCGCGACGAGGATGGGGATCAGCGAAAGCTGAAGCACGAGGATGAGGCATTTGCGGGCGTAGTCAAGCAACAGGGCCTGGTTCATTTTCGGCGTCCTCCTTAGTGGATGTAGCTTTGGACAAGCCCCTGGATGAGAAGCGTCCAGCCGTTGACCATGACGAAAAGCAGCAATTTGAACGGGAGCGAAATGGTGACCGGCGAGACCATCATCATGCCCATGGCCAGCAGGATGTTCGAGACGATGATGTCGATGGCGATGAAGGGCAGGTAAACGAGGAAGCCAATCTGGAAGGATTTTGTCAGCTCAGAGACGCAAAAGGCCGGGATGAGGACGAAGTAGCTCTGGGGGTCGACGACGGCGGGGATGACATCGCCGTTTTCATCGGTTTTCGCCCACAGCCGCTCCGCCGTGCTGGTGAAGAAGGCGACTTGCTTTTCCTGCGTTTCGCGGAGAAGGAAGTTTCGGAACGGCTCCGTCGCCTCGGCAATGAGCTCGGTGTCGTAGGTGGCGTTCTGCCCGGCGGCGTCGGCACGGGCCTTGAGCGTGTCCCAGCTTTCCCCGATGACCGGGGCCATGATGTAGAAGGTCAGGATCATGGCGAGGGCGTTGATGACCATGTTGGGGGGGATCGACTGGATGCCCAGGGCATTGCGGATGAGCGACATCACCACGACGATCTTGAGGTAGCTTGTCGCAATCATCGCCACGAAGGGCAGGAGCGACATCGCCACAAGGAGGACGATGAGTGAAAACGGACTTGTCTGGAACATCGGTGTGCCTTTCCCGCCGCCGGGCGAACGCCGGCGGCGAACATTCTACAATGCGGTGATTTTCATCGCCTTTCCAAGGCCGACTTGGGCGAGGACGCCCGTGGCGGCGACTTTGCCGCCAACGACGAGCTTGAGACTAGAGGGCGGCGGAACGGGCGGCAAGGCGCCGTCGGCAAATTGCGCGAAGGTGAAGGCCGCGGACTCAGCCCCGCGCAAATGGCATTCCCCATCGGCTGCGGCATCGGCCTCCCAGGTCGCCCCATCGCCTTCGGGAAGGAGCACGAAGTCGCCGACCGCAAGCGCGTCGACTGCCGCGGCATCCAAGGGCACGGTCCCGTAGTCGGCCTCGGCCTCGCGCGTCATTGCGCGGATGGATTCGTGCAAAGGGTCGAGATCGTCGAGACGGCCGAGTTCACCGACAAAGACAGGGGGGAGGTCGAGTTCGAAATCAAGCGTCACGCCGCGCCCTTCGAGATGGAACGCCGTGGCATCCCCCCTTTCCTCGCGGGGCTCGGCAAGGCCAAGGACGGAAAACTGCCGCCGGAAGACATCTTCGAGGAGCTGGAAAAGCGCACCGCACTCCTTTTCAACAAGCGCAAGGAGAACTTCGCGGGGAAGTGCGCCGCGACTGGCCCAGAGCAGATGCAGATCCGGGAAGGCCGGCGAATCGCCGATTCCAAGCACATGCGCCTCGCCGTCAAACGAGACGTCGAGGTCGAGCGAATCGCCGACCCCGCCATCAAGACGCGTCAGGCTCGCCGCGCCGTCATTCCATTTTACCGGCCGCCGCCAGGCGGGGGAGTCGAGCACGGCCTGTGCGCCCGCCCTCGCCCAGCAGGGCCATTCCCGTAGCAACTGCAATGCGTCCATCAAGCCTTACTTTGCCTTTCCAATGTTTGCGGCGTGGTCCCCGGCCAGTTTGTCGAGGAAGGCCCGCGCCCAGTTAATGGACCCCAGGATCAGGCGCGACTTGCCGACAATGCCGACATCCGCCATCGCCTGCGGACAGGCGATTTTCATCAGGTCGTCGAAGAAGGTCGCGTTGAGGGCCGCGAAGCGCTCGCGAAGCTTGTCGGCGCCCTCGTTTTCCTCCTCGACAACCTTGGCGACCTCCGCCATGCGACGGGCGTGGAGGTCGAAGACGTACTTGAGGAAAGCCACCGTCTGGTTGCGGAGCTCTTCGGTTCCGATCGTCATGAGCTGTTCCTTCGAGAGCGAACCGTCGGCCCCGAGGGTGAAGTCGAGGAGACCGGCCTCCATTCCGGGCTGGTACTTCGAGCCATGGGAAAGGATCTTGCCGAACTCGGCGAGGAAGTCCGCCCGGCACGCCTTTTCGACTTCCGGCAGCTGCCGCATGCAGTCGACGCGCCGTTCGCAGACCGCGAGAAGCGCAGCGAGGCCCTTGTCCGCCTCCTCGTCGACAAGGTTGTCGAACGAGGCGATGTCCGCCACGGCATCGTGGAACTTCTCGTGTTCGTCAAGGTACTTGGAGGTGCACTTGTCAACGACGTCGTTGACATACCTCATGAGGTCGTTGGCGTTGCGGCTGATGGCGACAAACACATCCGGGCCAAGGCCCTCGCGGTTGGCGTTGAAGCACTCGGGGTTCCCGGCCTTGACGCGCTCAAGGGTCTTGGCGTGGGCGAGCGGTGCGCGGAGCTTGATGATAAAACTCTCGCGTCCCTTCGTGTTGACAACCTCGTTGATGTTGTCGAGCGTGCCAAGATGGTTGTCCGCGTATCCAAGGGAGAAGTCGAGAATGACGTCGCCGTCCGTGAGCTGGCCAAGGCGGGCCTTTTCCGTAAGCTCGTAGATGCGCTTGTAGAAGATCTCGCGAATCTCGTCCTGGACGGCTTTGTCCGTGATTTTCCAGCCGTCCTCGATGAAGCACTCGATCTGCGCCTTGGCGCTCGCGACATGCTCGACGTTGAATTTCTCGACGAGGGCGAACTGGAACATGTCCCCAATGACGCCCTTGGCGTCGGACGCGAACTTGTCGAGGTCCGCCTGGACGTTCTTGTTGCGGACGTACTCGTCGGCAAACCTGTACTGCGCGTACTTCTCGGCGAGTTCCGCGACGACCATCTGCGCGTGGCGCTCCACGACGCCCTCGTCCTTGCCCCAGAGGCGGAGGTTGCCGAGCATCATCTCGCGAGTCGCGCCATCCTTGAGCTGCCGTTCGTAGCCGCACTTCGCGATGAGTCGGCAAAGCCCCTCGTCGTTGTCGATGCGCAGCTCTTCGATTTTCTCGATGAAGCCCTTGAGGAAGTCCTCGGCAAAGCCGGCCGCGAATTCCCCGTTCTGCTCGGTGCAGTTTTCGGGATTCCGGCTGATGTCGGCTGCGGCGCCGTCGATGTAGCGCGGCAGAACCGTGCCCAGCATGTAGTCGATGGCCGCCTGAGGTGCGCCGACGGCCTGGAGCCTCGCGGTGACGGATTCCTTCTCGAAGACAGCCTTGACGCGCGGAATGACGATGTCGTAGGCCCGTTCGTAGGCGGCGGCGTAAGCCTCGAACTCCCTGTAGGTCTTTTCGATGGCCTCGTTCGTCACCCTCCTGAGGGCGTCGCGGTACATGCCCACCGCCACCTCGGGCCGAGGCGGGGTCTCCATCTTGGAGAAGTTTTTGAGGAAGTACCTGCGGGCGACGCCGAGTTTCTCCTCGCCCAGCGAGGAGTAGTCGGCCTCAGGTCCGGCCTCGGCGCCGGCGATAAAGGCGTCGCGGAAGACGCGGTATTGCTCGACGCGCGCCTTGAGCGCCGCGGCGGTCTCTTCGCGGACGGCGTTGGCAAAGCCCGCGGAGTCCGCCGGGTAAAGCAGCGGGAACTTGCGGGCGCGGTCGAAAATCCTGATGTTGGCAAGGGGATCCTTGAGGTCGGTTTCCACGAAGTTGCCGACGACCTTTTCGACAAAGTTCTCGCACTCGGCGAAACCCAGTCCCGACCCGTTCTTCCGCATCGTCTCGTCGGCGGCAAGCGAAAAGCTGACGCTTTCCCGGATTTCCTCAGCCATCTTGTAGGTCATGACATCCGCAACGGCCTTGGCATGCCCGTCGGCGAGCCGGACGATCGTGGCGACGATGTTGCCCTTGCCGTTGGCGCCGAGGAGATGGTCCACGATGTTGCCGAGCTCATCGCTGCGGACCTTCCGCGAGGGATTGCGGAGATGCCCGAGGACGATGGCGCGGCTCTGCCCGGCGAGGCTGGCCATGACGGCCTTCCCGATCCAGTCGGCGACCTTCGCGCGGTCCGCCACCTCCAGCGCGGCGTACTCCCCGAGGAGACCGTCCTCGGCGAAGCACTCCTTGATGTAGTTCCGAACGGACTGGCCAAGTTCCTTCTCGAACCGGGTCTTGATGTCGAGAGCCTTCTTGAACTCGCCGGACGCGGCCTTCTCGAAGGCCGACCGGATTTTCCCGACGATCTTTTCCGTGAGCTTGCCGTCCTTGGGAATGTTGGCGACGACGGCCTCGTCCCACGCCCTGGCGAGCGGGCCGGAAGCAAGCGCCTCAAGATAGGAGCTATCCTCGAAGAAAGGCTTGCCTGCCTGCTTGTTCCGCTCGTTGAGGGCGTTGACGAACGCCATCGCCTCGACCTGCCCATTGGAAAGCACCGCCTTCTCGCCAATGCCGGAGAGGCGGGTGAAGGCATAGGCCTTGAGCCGCGCGGCGTAGCGCCCCATGAGCTCGCTCTTGTTCGCGGCGAACTTGGCCATAATCGACTGCGTCGCGGCCTCGTAGTCCTCTTCCTCCTCGCCGAAGACTTCGCCGTCGAGAAACTCCCTGACCGTATTTCCGCACATCTCGCGGAAGTCCTTCTGGAAGGCCGACATCAGCTCCTGGCGGTAACCGTCGATCTTCCATCCGCCTTTGCGCGCCATGGCGTCGATGAAGCGCCCGAATGTCTTCGTGGCCTTGTCGAACTCGGCGTCGGCCGCGGCCTTGAAGTTGACGACGCCCCTAGCGGTGCCGGTGAACTTCGAGAAAAGCGCGGCGAAGTCCTCGCTGTTGAGCAGGCTGCTCGCGCCGTCATGCACGGCGGAGATTTTGCGGTTCACGACGTTGGGCAGGGTGAATTCGAAAATCTGGTTGATCGTCTCGTCGTCGATGCCCTCGACATTGGCCTTGAGAATCCCCACGCCAGCCGCCACGGCCTTGGAGACGTAGTCGGTGATGCTCCGGGTGTCGCGCCCGGCCACGCGCTCGCCGACATTGACGCGGAGCGCCAAGACGACGTTGTCGCGGAGTTCGACCATCTTTTCCGTGACGGCGGCCTTCTCATCGACCTTCTTACTGGGATCGGCGCCGAAGTTCTGAACGAGGAACGACTTGACGAAGAGGTCGTCGACAACCTCTTTTTCAAGGATTGGAAGCGCCTTCAAGTAGTCGGCGCCGAGCTCCTTGAGGTAGGACTCGCCCTCGCCCAACGGGAGATTTCCCCACGCGACCTGGCCTTTTGCAGCATTCAACAAGCCTTTGCCGAGGACCATCTTGAAGAACCTCGTGACCTTGGAGCCGTCGCCGAAGGAGTTGCTCAGATCGCGTCTCCAGTTCTCCGGATCCGCGCAGCCCTTCGCGGCCATCGCGAGGAAATTGCGAGCGTATTCGGCGATTTTCTTAATGCCGCAGCCCTCATTGAAGAGCGTTTCGAACTCCTCGGGGTTGCCATCCTTCGTGAACCCCATGGCGCGGATGTCGTTCGTCGTCTGGCGAATGGCTGCGGGAAGGACGTGCTTGAGGAAGATATCAAGGTAGCGAAGGGCCGTTTCCTGATCCTTGAAGGCGCGGATGAGATTGCCAAGGTCGCGGACGAGGCCGGCACGGAGCTTGGCGATGTTCTCGTCGTGCTCGAGGTTGTAGGAGAAGCCGACGTCGGTGTCGTTCGCAAGGTGCGCAAGGGCCAGGTTGCGGATGCCCGCCTGAGCCTCGTGCCTCTCGAGGGCGGCCATGGCCTTCTCCTCGAAATCGCGGATGAACTGGCGGAAGGACATCTCGTCCATCGCCATCTCGTCAAACCCCCGGAGCTTCGCGCCGTTCTCCTCGGGCTTGAGCGCCTGCTCGAAGTAGGTGCGGTCGAGCCCCATGCATTTTTCAAGGAAGTCATCTTTGGCAATCGCGCACTTACCGGCAAAATGCTTCAATATGTTGTCGAGAATCTGCCGGCGGCCCGCGACGGTGTTGAAGCCCCTGTCGAACTCCTTGAGGATGTCGGCAACTTCCTTGCGGGAAAGCGAATCGCAATTTTCAACGGGCTTGCCATCGACCATCTTGTTGATGATGCGTTCCTCCAGCTTGCGGAAAGTGGCGCCCTCCGTTTCGCCCATGTAGCGCGTGTCGTACTCCAGGGCCTGGACAAAGGCGCGGCGCATCGCCAGGTTGTATTCCTTCGAGACATTCGACCGCATGTTGTGGAACGGCAGTGAATACCAGTGCTTGCTGACCTTGTGGATTTTGGCGTCGCTATTGAGACGTACGTAACCGAGGTTCGCGGCGTCTTTGCCGTAGTTCACCTTGTCTCGGAAATCAGAAAGCGAAATCCTTGTCGAATTAGCCGTGCCGATGTCAAGCTTGCCCATTTTAAACCCCTTCCATCCTGGTACGCGCTATTGCGTGCGCAACCGTTTCAGACTCGAACGTCACACGACGTCCTTGTCTTGTTTACGCGCGAACCTGGAAAAAGTTACACCCCTCCCGACGGCTACGCCAATGTCAAAGGAAGGCACCCGGGCGGCGAGATGCTGCTGGAGTTGCGCGAGGTTGCGTTCGATCAGGACGGCGACATCATGGACTTCCGGCAGAAATTCAACCTGGATGCTGCGGCCGGTCACCTCAATACGCACTTCCGTGCCGTCAAGGACATCGGGTTTGAGACGGATCAGAATCTCCCCCCGCCCCCGCTCCAGCCCCGGAGTGACGAGAATGGCGTCCGCCACGTCGCCCGCCGCCTGGGCGACAATCTCCGCGGAAGCCGCCGTTTGGACGACACGGTCAACAACTTCGACGGTGCGGGCCGAATCAGCGGAGGCTGCCGTTTGGACAACCGGTGCCTCAAAGGCCAAGGGCTGGGGGCGGTTTCCATCAATGGCGACGGGAGCTTCGGGATGGTCCTCTGGAAAATCTCTGTTTTGGACAAAGGCAGGCTCGGCAACGGGAGTCGTAGCAATCGACTGTTCGCGCGCGAAAAGCTTGGTCATTGGCGCTTCTCCCGCGACAGGTTGCTCGACGGCGACGGGCCGCCCCCGACCGACGTCAACCGCGACGGGTCGCTCCCGATCGGCATCAATTGCAACGGGCTGCTCACGACCGGCATCAATTGCAACGGGCCGCTCGCGGCCGGTGCCAACCGCAATGGGCTGCTCGCGGCCAACATCAACCGCAATGGGCAGCTCGCGGCCGATGCCAACCGCAATGGGCAGCTCGCGGCCAACATCAACAACAACGGGCCGCTCACGGCCAGCATCAACCGCAACGGGCTGCTCCCGGCCAACATCGACCACGACGGGCCGCTCACGACCGGTGCCAACCGCAACGGGCTGCTCCCGGCCAACATCGACGGCGACGGACTGCTCCCGGCCAGCATCAACCGCGACGGGTCGCTCACGGACAGGATCAACCGCGACGGGCCGCTCCCGGCCGGCGTCAACCACGATGGGCAGCTCACGGCCGGTGTCAACCGCAATGGGCTGCTCCCAACCAACATCGACCGCGACGGGCTGCTCACGGCCAGCGTCGACCGCGACGGGCTGCTCCCGGCCAGCGTCGACCGCGACGGGCTGCTCACGGCAGCTCTCGCCAACCTCAGGCTCCTTAGCAGCACTCGACTCGACAACCGGAGGCTCAAGCACAAGCGACCGTAACCGACGGCAACCGACGTCCTCGGGCAATTCGCCCGACACGACGGGCTCCGCCATCGCCTCAAGAAACTTCGCGACCGCCCCCGCATCTGGCGTGGCAACTTGAGGAGCCGCCTCGCCAGGCACCTGGGGCTTCGCCGTCAAATCCAGTTTAATCAATGGAATCGTCATCTTCGCCAACCATCTTTCTTCCCGTAAACTCCTCCATTTCGGAATCGGATTTCCGCTCCTGCTCCCGGCGGTCCTCCTCCTCCCAGATGGCCTTGTGTTGTTCGATTTTCATCTTGTTCCGGGAGGCGGCGATATAGCGGACTTTGGCCGCTTCCGCCTCCTTGTCGCGAACATCGAGCTGTTGCTGCGCCTTGTTTTCGGCCTCGGCCAGGAGCATGCCTTCCTCATCGATGCGTGTCACGGCGGCGCGAGCGTCATCGAGGTCGTCGAGGGAGACAACCCTTCCTATGACGGCGGCGTAAACGCGGTCCCGCCGTTCGTCCTTGGTCGCCTCAAATTCACGGCGCTTGTCACGTTTCGCGTCACGCTCCTGCTCGGCCACGGCCCGCGCCCTGCGGGCACCGGTGAGTTCAGTTCCCGCCCGGTCCTCGCGCATTTCGCGGATTTTGAGCATGCTTTGGAGCGCGTATGGCATGATGTCACCTCAGTTGCGGCGGGTCTCAGCCAACACACTCCACCAATTTCGAAATCGTGTCGTCGTAGGCCGGCCGTTCCGAGAGTCCCTGGCAAAGAAACCCATTCACCGCGTCGATCTTGGCGATGGCTTCGTCCGTCGAACGATCGGCGCCCTTTTGGTATTCGCCGATCTTCAAGAGGAGTTCCACCTCCTGGTACTTCGCGAGGATTTCGCGCAACTTGGCCGCCGCCTTCTTGTGGTCCTTGGGGACTATGGCGCTCTGGCAGCGCGAAATCGACGCCAGAATGTCGATTGCGGGATAATGGTTGACGGCGGCCAGCTTGCGGGAAAGGATGATGTGGCCGTCGAGGATCGAGCGGGTTTCGTCGGCAATCGGCTCGGTCATGTCGTCGCCTTCGACAAGGACGGTGTAAAGCGCCGTGATCGACCCCTTCGCGGAGTTGCCGGCGCGTTCCATGAGCTTCGGCAACTCGGAAAAGACACTCGGCGGGAAGCCGCGGCGCGTCGGCGGCTCGCCGGCGGCAAGACCGATTTCGCGCTGGGCGCGTCCAAAGCGCGTGACGCTGTCCATCATCAGCAGGACTTTCTTCCCCTTGTCCCTGAAGAACTCGGCGATTGACGTTGCGACATACGCGGCCTTAAGGCGCTCCATCGAACTGCGGTCTGAAGTCGCGCAAACGACGACGGCGCGCCTAAGGCCTTCCTCGCCGAGGTCCTTCTCGATGAATTCGCGCACTTCGCGGCCGCGTTCGCCGATAAGCGCCAGCACCGAGACCTCGGCCTCGGTATTGCGGATGATGGAGGCAAGAAGCGTGGACTTGCCGCCGCCCGCCGCGGCGAAGATGCCCATGCGCTGGCCTTCGCCGCAGGTAAGCATGCCGTCGATGGCTCGTATGCCAAGCGAAATGGGCTTCGAAATGATCCGGCGTTCAAGCGGCGACGGGGGATCCGCGTAGACCGGGTAATAGCCCTCGGGGCGGATCGGGCCTTTTTTGTCGGCGTCGAGCGGACGCCCCAGTCCGTCCACGACACGCCCCAAAAGCGAATCGCCCACCGGCACCATGTGCACGTGGCGCGTGGGGATGACCTCGGTCTGCGCCGAAATGCCAGTCATCTGCCCCAGCGCGGTGAGAAGCGCGGCTTCACGGGTGAATCCGACGACTTCGGACTGCACCTCGAAGTTCTCCCACGGGTTGCGGAGAATGCAGATTTCACCGACCTTGACGCCGGGGACCGCCGCCTTGATAATCGTGCCGACGACCTGGATGACACGCCCCTTGACCTCGATCGGCTGGGCGTCCTCGACGGCCCTGTCGAGAACCTGGGTAATGTAGTCGAAGGTCGTATCCATTTCGTCCCCGCCTACGCTTCCTTGCTGAAGTTCTTCCGGATGCTCTTTTCAATCGCCGAGATCTGCCCGTCGACAGAAGCCTCGACAATTCCGGCCTCGGTCTCCACGACGCAGGCGTCCGCGCCCAGACGCGGGTCTTCGACGACATCCGCGAAGGAAAGCGAGGGGAAATCCGCCAAAATCTCCTGGATGCGCCCCTTCACCACCGCGACCATGTCCGGCGCGACTTTGACCGTGATCTGGCGCTGGTTGCGAACCACCGCCTGCATTGACTTGCGCACAATCTGGCAGACAAGGTCGCGGTCGTCAAATTCCGCGACGCACTTGCGAAGCGCCTTGAGGACGATGTCCGCCACCTTCCCCTCGATCGACTCCATGTAGCGGACGCTTTCCTCCACGAGGTCGATCTTCTGCATGACGATTTCCTGGCGTCCCTCGTCGAGGCCGTCGGCATAGCCGCGCTTTTTCTCGGCTTCGTAGGCGGCCTTGGCCTCCTCGCGGATGCGCGCGGCCTCGGTTTCGGCGGCCGCAATAATGTCGCCCGCGCCGGCAACGGCCGCCGCCTCCCCCGCCGTCACCACAGGCGAACCGGCGGAGATTTCAAAATCTCGGTTTTTCAGCAGCAGCATAGCGCGTAGGCCTCCGGAAATTTCAATTTGAGAAGAAGCCTGAGGGGCTCCGCCACGGCGGGGTCGTCGATGGAGGCGCCAGGCTGGAGCGCCTTTGAAAACTTCGTGAAATACGGGGCGTAGCGAAAGACCTCGGGATAGATGCCGGGGTACGACGCCTTGAGTTCGCGGACTTTGGCGCCGTCAAGCACCGTCCGCCATGCATCGGCGTGTGCGAGCGCGTCAAGCCAAAGCGCAATCCGGGCGCGCGTCTCCGCGTCGAGGTACCCCACCCTGCGGAGGTCGCCCGCCGGGTAAACCCGGAATTCGCCCGTGGCAAGGAAGGAATCCCTCACGGCGGGCCAAATCGGGCTCGAAATCAACTCCCTGGCTTCCTGCATGTCCATGTCAAAACCCCGGTTACCTGCCGCTCACCCAGCTGCGGGCCGCCCCCTTTGCGGCGGCGGTGTAGCGGGTCCAGCGCTTCTCGGCCTCGCCCTTTTTGCCAAGTGCCTGGAGGGCGCGTGTCTCCAATATCGCCTCGGCGCGGTCGAGTTCCCGCGGGAAATCCGCCGCGCGGAGAACCTCAAGCGCCCTTGCGGCTTCGTTGTCGGCCAGCAGGAGCTCGGCAAACGCCGCGGCGGAAACGCCGTCGCGCGGGTCGGCCTCGACAAGCGCCTCGCAAAGCGGAAGGGCGCGATGCCGCTGCCCGTGCCGTGCGAAAAGCCATGCCGCCGTCAACATAAACTGTCTGTCATCCGCATCCATATTCAATCGCCGAGTCCGTTAGGTGCCCGCTACTTTTGCGGAGGGACGTCCTGGAAGACCGTGACGGTGATTTTCTCGTAGGCGAGCCCCTCGATGGAGTTTTTCACGAGGTTCTTGATTTGCGGGACGACATCCTCGATGTCGGAATCCCACCGCGAGCGAATGGCGACCGAAGCCGAACTCGGCAGGGCGTTCTTCGCAAAAGGGTCGTTCTCGGGAAGGACGACATGCACCCGCGCGTCGACAACGCCGTCGATCATCGAAATCGTGCGGGAAAGATCCTGGGCGATGGCGTCCATGAACCGGATGCGCTCTTCGGTGGGGGAACTGACCATGCCGCTCTTCTTGAAGACCTCGCCAACGCCGTTGAACTTGCGGCGCGGAAGCCCCCGCCTGTCGCAGAGGTTGGCCGCCGTCGCAAAATCACCGTGGCTGATGAGGACGTTCCAGGTGCCTTCGTCGCCCGGCGTCTTGTCGCAGCCAATGCCGGCGTCCATCAGCGCGGCCATCACGGAATTGGCCTGCCCCTCGTCGAGGTTCGAGAAGAGAGTCGCCTGCTTGTCGCAGCCGGCGAGCAGCAGCCCGGCGAACGCAAGCGCTGTGATTTGCCATTTCATAGCCATTGCCGAAATCACCCGTTCTTAACCAAAGTTGAAATCGCGTCGCTGGCTTTTTTCGCAACGCTGGTGACGACTTCCTGCTGGAAGGCGAGATTCGCCACCTCGTACTGCAGTTCGAGGAGGTTTCCCGAAGCCGGGCCATGCATGTCGGACATTTCGGAAAGCGCCTTGATGCGGTGGATGATGCCCTGGTTGTTGTCCTGGGCCGTCCGCCACGCCTCCGAGACCTGCTGCGCGAAGGGAATCGCCGTCACTTCAGGCGTCTCCATCGCGACCTCGAACTTCGCCACGGCGGCGGGGTCGATCGCCGCCGCCTGCCCGGCGCCGGCCACCTGCGCGCCCTGTGCGCCGCCAGCGGCCCTGATTGCCTCTACAATCATTGCGTCTGTCATAATTCTGGTCTCCATTCGGGCCTGGCCCGAAGTCATCCGTTAAGAAGCCCGGCGGCGAGTTGCGCCGCGGCTTCGTCATCTCCGCGCAACGCCGCCTCAAGCGGTTCGCGCGCATCCGCCCCGCGCCCCATGCGTGTCAGCGCAAGCCCCTTGAAGGCCAGCAACATCGGGTCGCCGGGAAAACGGGCAAGCGCCTCGCCGTCGATATAGGCCACGGCGGCGCCGTCCTGCATCGCGCTCATCAGCGCAATGGCCTTCGCCACCGCCACCGACGGCTGGTCGGGACGGAACCGATCAAGAACCGCAAGGAGTTTCGCGGCCGACTTGAAACGGTTCCTCCCGACAGCCATCAGCGCGACGTTCAGGAGAAGGCGTGCTTCTTCCGCCGTCAGGTCGAACATCGCCGATTACCTGAAGTTGGAGGCAATCGAGTTCATTGCGTCGCCGATGTTCTTGTTGATGTTGGTCATCGTCGTGAGGCAGAGGTTCCACGCCTGCAGGTCGTACTGCAGCTGCTGGAGGTTCGCCTGGACGTCGGGGTGCTCCTGGTAGGTCTGGAGGGAGGCGGCGAGACGATCTTCCATCGTGGACACAGCGCTGAGAAGGACGTTGTAGACGGCGTCGGCGTGCATCCAGTCTGCGAAGTCCCCATCCTCATGGTAGGAGTCGCGCGTTGTCGAGGTGACGGCGGGCAGACCGACCGCCGACGGAATTGTGTGTGTAGCCATTTTATTGCTCCTTGGTTGTTGTTGGTGATGTCCGACCAAACGGCCGGGTTGTAAAAATTCAGTTCGCCGCCCCCTGTGCCTCGCGGAGCTGCAGGCGGAGCAGCTTGCGCGCCGTGACGACAGCCTCGGCGAGTCCGTCGCACTTTGCGAATTCGTCGGGCGGCAATCCCTCGCGAAGCACCGCCTGAAGGCGGGCATCGAGCCCGAGAAGCACGGCGTCGTACTTTTCAAGTGCGGCAGCGCCCTCCGGGCCGGCAAGTTCCTTCTCGATTTCAAGCAGTTCCATTTTCGCGGTTTCCTAAGGTTCGACGGTGAAGGTGCGGTCCCCTTCCCTCAATGTGATTTTATCCGCCTCGATCTTCTCGATCACGGCACCGCCGACTTGTGCGCCGACCGTGCAGCGAAGCCCGTTGCGAAGGACCAAGCAAGGATAGGGCTTCGTCAACACGCCGGCGATTTGGAAGTCTTTCGGCGCGGCGGATTTCGGCGCGGCGGCGGGACGCTCCCCCGCCGGGGGATTTGCCGGCCGGGTTGGCCTTGGCGCGGGAATCATGCCGCCGACTTTGACGGCCGACGTGTCAAGCCCCTCGATCGCGGGCAAATCCGCCTCAAGAGCGCGCAGCACTTTCTCCAGCAGGGCGACACTCCCCGCCTGGCCCGCCAACGCCACGACGCGGTTGGTGGCCGCGGCAACCGTGATGGTTCCTTCCGAAATGCCGAAAACGAGATCTTCGGCGGCGGACTTGAGCGTCTCGTCGTCGACGAGGTCGAACTTGACGCCGGGATTGGCCGCCAACGCCAGCGAACGGATCGCCTGGCGTTCGGTGCGGCGGCGGAGGTTGCCCCTGAGCAGCGGTGCGCCATCTTTCTCCGTGAGTTCGAGGCCGTATTGGGCCGCAATGCCGTCAAGAGACTCCTGGAGAGGGACGGACGGAGCCTGGACCTCGCCGGACTCGCCGCCGGGGAGCTGGTCCTCCCCCGCGCTTTGGAACACCCGCGTCCCCAGGGAACCAAGCTTTGGCCAACGCGTCACCGCCCTGGGCCAAAGAAGCCAGGCGGCAACGGCGAGAAGAAGGAGGAGAACCAGGAAAAGCAGGCAGCCAAGCCCGCGACGGCGGCGCTTTTGCCCACTGTCATCCCGTTCGCCGGGCGTAGTTTCGGGCGCGGCTTCGTCCGCGACCTCTTCCGATTCCGATTCGGCTTCTTCGCCGTTCTCTTCCCCGTTCTTGTCCGAAGGCCAAGTAAGCTCGCCCCATGCGCCTTCGGCCGGGCCGATGGCAAAAGCCGTAGTCCCCATCACGACGACTTCGAAGGGCTTGATTTCGCGGGCGGACTCGCCAGGGGCCGCAAAGGTCACGCCACCGGCGGAAACGTCAAGTGCGCAGGGGCCGTCCGGCAAGGTGGCGTCCGCCAGCACAATGTCGCAGGCGTCGTCCTTGCCAAGCGTGACCTTGAGGCCGTCGGCAAGCGCGATTTCCGCTCCGGCGTTGGGGCCCTGGACTATTTTCAGGATGAAACTCACAGCTTAAGCCTCCCAAGCGGCTGGATGTTGATCTCGGCGGAGAGCTCCTGGAAGGAAAGGACAGGCAGCTCGTAGTATTCCTTGTCGATCATCTTGCGGAAATAGCGGCGGATATCGACGGAGACGATGACGACAGGCTTGTGCTGGATCTTGGTGATGTCGCCGATCGTCCGCTTCACGACGGCGAGGATGGCGCGCACCGACTGGGGATCCATCGCCAAGTAGCTGCCCGCCGACGTCTGGCGGACGGACTTGCGGATTTTCTCCTCAAGCGACGGATCCAGCAAGTAGGCCGCGATGATGTTCTGCCCGCCAGAAAACTTGTAGGAGATGTAACGGCTCAGTGCGCTGCGGACGTATTCCACGAGCAGGACGGTGTCCTTCTCCTTCTGCCCCCACTCGATGAGCGACTGCGTGATGCGCTTGAGGTCGCGGATGCAAATGTCTTCCTGCACGAGGCGCTGGAGGACGTCCGTGATTTTCTGCAAGGGCAGGACGCGTTGGACTTCGCGGACAAGTTCCGGCGCGTCCTTCTCCATGTGGTCGAGCAAGAGGCGGGTCTCCTGGAGCGAGAGGAATTCGTTGGCGTAGCGCCGGAGCACGCTGGAGAGATGGAAGGTGAGGACGCCGTTGAGGTCGAGATAGCGGATGCCGCCCTCGTCGAGCTTGAACTTGTCCTCCTCCTTGACCCAGCAGGTTTCGTAACCGTTGATGAACGGCTTCCCCTTCTCGAAGGCGATGCCCGTTGCCTCGATGTTCTCGGCCGTTTCAAGGGCGAAGACAAAACCCTTTCGCAGGCACCCCTCGGAAACGGGGACCTCATTGACGAGAAGCCGGTAGCGACCGTCCTTAAGCGAGGTGTTGAGCGAGAGGTTGATGCCGGGGAACGGTACGCCAAGGTCGTGGTAGAGGGCGCGGCGGACGTCCATGATCTTGTCGTTGAGTTCGTCGTAGGTGATGCCTCCGCGGATGTCGGCGTCGATATCGACGATGAGCGGGGTGACCATTGAGAAGTCGTCGCCCTCCTGGTTTTTCTTCCGGGGCTTGGCGCCGGGCTCTGTGCTCGGCTGGGCGGCCGCAAGCGGATCCTCGCCCCTGGCCGCCTCAACGGCGTCCCTGTCCGCCTTGCGCTTGAGAGAGTAGCCAACCGCCGCCACGCAGATGGCGAGGCCAAAGATCTGGAGCTTCGGGAACCCCGGGATAAGCCCGATCGCCACCAGCATCGCGGCGCCGAGCAACAGGGCCTTGGGCTGGGCGAAGACCTGGTTCACGATGTCCTGGCCGAGGGGCTTCGCCTTCTCCTCGCCCACGCGCGTGACAATGACGCCCGAGGTGATCGAGATGAGAAGCGCCGGAATCTGCGAGACAAGGCCGTCGCCGATTGTGAGGACGCCGAAGCGCTTCACGCACCAGGCGACGTCCTTGTCGAACATCAGCATGCCGATGAGGATGCCGCCCACGATGTTGATGGCCGTGATGATCAGGCCGGCGATGGAGTCTCCCTTGACGAACTTCATCGCGCCGCCCATTGCGCGGTAGAGCTGCGATTCCTGCGCGAGCTCGGCGCGGCGGGCCTTGGCCGTATCCTGGTCGATGGCGCCGGCGCGCATGTCGGCGTCGATGGACATCTGCTTGCCGGGCATGGCGTCGAGGGTGAAGCGGGCGGCGACTTCGGAAACGCGCTCCGCGCCCTTGGCGATGACGACGAACTGCACGATCGTGATGATGAGGAAGATGACCGCGCCAACGACGAAGTTGCCGCCGACGACGAAGTTGCCGAAGGTGTTGATGATGGAGCCCGCCGCATTGGGGTCCTGCGAGCCGTGGAGGAGGATGCAGCGCGTCGTCGTGACATTGAGCGCGAGGCGGAAGAGCGTCGTGAAGAGCAGCATCGACGGGAAGGTCGAGAAGGCCAGCGCCCGCGGCAGGTAGAGCGAGAGCATCAGGAGGACCGTCGAGATCATGATGTTGGTCGCGATGAGGAGGTCCACCACCGGCGAGGGCAGCGGGATGATCAAGAGCCCGATGATGCAGACCACGAGGAAGGCGAGCACCAGGTCGCCCCATTTCGTGAATATTCCTGTGATTTTCTCAATCATTTGCGGTATGCCGTTTAGGATTCGAGGAGCGACGCGCGGTACCGGTCGAGAAGTTCGGTGTCGTCAAGAAGGGTTTCGAGTTCGCGGGCCGCGGCAAGCGACGCCCGCGTATTCTTGCCGCGAAGCGACTTGATCGCCTTGGCGGCGGCAAAGTGGAAGCCGTTGGAAGTGCGCAGCGGCATCGCGCTGCCGGCGGCGGCGAGCATGCCGACGATCTGCCCGCCAATAGTCGGATCCTTGGGGAAGACATTGGCAAGCGCCTCCGAGACCGTCGTGGAGCCAGGCAGGATCGAACCCTGCGTCTGCCCAGGCGTCTGCCCGGCCGGCGCCTGGTTGTATTCCGCCATGGAGATGCCGGTGTTGAAATTCACGCCCTGTGTGACACGCTCGAGGCTCATGCCAAGACCCTCCCGAGATGCCTAGCGGCCTCCCAAAGTTCGCGGAAGACCATTTCGATTGTCGAGACGCCCACGTCCCGCTCCTGGATGCACGAGGCGAAAACCGCCTCGCCCGAACGGGCAAGATAGGCCGCGCGGATCTTGACCTGGTGGCGCGCCGCGGGATGCGCCGCGGCGAGAAGCGCCTTGAGGGGCGCCTCCCCGCCGGGAATCGAAAGCCCCGCGGAAACCACAAGGGCCTCGCCCGCATACTCGAACTTCAGCGACACGCCGTTTTCAAAGCGAACCGCGGCGGCGCCACGATCGTTCAAGACGAAGTTTTCAAGTCCCATCTGGCGCCCGAAGGCACGGACGGTGTCGTTTACCCATGACGGTGTCATGCCGCGCCCCCTTCCTTCTTCTTCTCCTCCTCGGCCTCCTCCTGGAGCGAGACAAGGCCGTCGAGATGTTCCTGCCCGGCGTCGATGAGCTTGAAGCGGTCGGCGTCCTCTTGGAACAGCCGGGGGGAAAGCCCGCGGAAGATGCCGATGAGCCCGGTGCAGAAATAGAGCTGGGCCAGAAGCTGGGAAATGCCACACGAGGAAAGCAGCGACGCGATGTTCGCCGCGTTGACAAAGGGCATCTCCGTGAAATCGATGATGCGCCCCGTGAGTTTCTCGCCGTTGAGAAGGCACGGCTCCGAAAACTGCGACTGCATCTTGCCGGCCAGCGCCGTTGACTTGTCGAGCACGGTGCGCAGAACATCGACGCATTGCAGGTCGCCGAGAATTCGGCGGAGTTCCTCGGGACTCTGCGATGGCGAAGGACTCTGCAAGTCGATACCGCAGCCCTTGATCAAAAAGTCAATGGCGTCCGCGAGCCGCCCGGCGCCACGCGACGCGAGAAGCGAACGGAAGCAATCCTGCGGACTCTTGAAGCCAAGGACTTCGCCGCGGTAGAGGTCGCGCAACCCCTGCATCTCGTCCGGGGCCTTCGCGCGGGCGTTGACTTCCTCGGCGAGATTGATGCCGGCGCGAATCTCCGCGCCCTTCGCTGCGTTAAGTTCGCCCTTGGCCTTGCCAATGAAGGCCTTGAGCTCCGCCTCGTCGGCCCCGAAGGCCTGGTCGAGGATGTCGAGCATGGCGAACTGATGCGATGGGTCACCCGACCCTTCGCCCAGCATTTTGAAAAACTGCGACATGCCGGGAAGGTTGCCCTTCGCCTGCCGCAACATGCGGAGCATGCGCTCCATGAACTCCCCGCCGGGCATGTCGGGCAGCGTCTTCATCCACTCCTGGACAGCCGTGATGTAGGCGCTCCGCGGGCCGATCTTCTCGCCGAGCTTGCGCTCGCCGGCGGTTTTCATTTCCTTTTCCTCGAATTGGAAGGAAAGTTCCTCCATCGAATCGGTCAAGTCCGCCAACGGGTCTTCCTGGACGACGAGCGTGAAGCCCATCGCCTGCCCCGACTCCACCGCGGCCTTGTTGGTCTGCTGCGCCGAGAAGGCGTCGTTCTGCAAGGTGTCGTAGCGGCCCGCCTGGAGCGCCTGCCGGAAGATCTGCGCGGAATCAAGCATACATCGCGCCTCCTCTCGGGAATACGCGGCGCACCGCGTTCTCCGCCGTGCCTTCGAGCCAGACGACGCACGGTCCGTGGAAGTGGAACTGGAGGTTGCGCGGCGCACGCGGAAGGAGCATGTCGAGGAACCCGACCTTGGGACAAAAGCCCGTGGGCGCATTGCCGCTCCACGCCACAAGGGCGTCGGTGCGCACGGCAAAAGTTTCGCCCTCTCCCACCACAAAGCGCAGCACGCGGCTCCGCGTCGCGGCGACAACCCAGCCGCCAGAAAACTCCGTGACGGGATACGACGGCCTCACGGTCATTGGGACGGGACGCATCAGACGCGCCCCCTTGCGCGAGGCAAAGGGCGCAAGCAGAATTTTGCCGGAAACCACGCAAAGCGGCGCACTGGGCGCGTCGCCATCTGTTGGCAAGGCGTCAAGCCGCGTGAGGAACGGACGCTCCGCCGCCGCACACAGCATCCCGCCTGACGAGGCGACAAAACGGAGTGCGGCGCGGTCGGGCACGATGAAGCCCCTGAGCCCTTTCGCCTGCACCGTGCCCGAATACGCGACCGGCTGCGAAGGGCTTGCCAGCCATTCGCCGCTTTCCACGCGGGCAAATCCGTTTTCAATGACAGCTTCCATCACTTGCGCTCGCCAGGTCCCCCGGCCACCGTTGCGGCCTGTTTCTGCATCCGGGAATCAAAACTGGCACTCCCCGGGACAACGTTGGCGGAATTCGCCTTGGACTCTTCCGTCTTCGCGGGTGCCGCCGCCTTCTCGACAGCCTCGGCCGGCTTGACGGCCTCCGTTTTAGCGGATGTTTTCGCCTCTTCCTTCAACGCCTGGATTTCAGCCTGGGCTTCCTCTTCGGCCCTGCGCTCCTTCGCCTCGCGTTCGGCGTCGACGACCTCCTGTGCGCGGTCGTCGTCATCCATGCCGTCGAACAGGTGCTTCGCGAGCGTCGTGTCGCGGCCGAAATTCATCTGGGCCTCGGAGACAAGCTGGGTGGTCGAGTGGTAGTAGTCGACATCGATGATGTGCGGCGTGATGATGAAGAGACGCTGCACTTTCGAGACCTGCGTCGAACTCCCGCCGAAAAGCCAGCCGATAAGCGGAATGTCGCGGAGAATCGGGATGCCCCACCCCGCCTTGCTCTTGACGTCGCGGAAGTAGCCGGCAAGCAGAAGCGAGTCGTTCTCGGGGAGCGAGGCCTGCGTCGTGAGCGTCGTCGTGCGCGACATCGGCATCGAATCAACGTTGACGCCTTCGAAACCGCCGTCGTCAAGTTCCATCGAGAGCCAGATGCGCGTCGGCTCGTTGTCCATGCCCGCGGGCGGTTCGAGAATGCGCGGCTTGACGGAAAGCTTCGTGCCGGCCGAGACGTCCTGCAAGTCCGCCACTTCCGTGCCGACAACCTTGACGTGGTAGGTCTGCGTATCGGACATCTCCGCCGCCATGTTGTTGACGGTGAGGATGGAGGTGCGCGAAATGCTCATGGTCTTGCCTTTCGCGCGAAGCGCGGTGAGGCTGGCCTCGACGTTGACCTTGCTGCCGAGGTAGGAGAAGGCGCCGGCGAGGCCCTTGCCGCCCACATCGTCCTGTCCGAAGAGGTTTTCCGCGTTCATCCCGCCCGTGGCGGAGGTGTCTTTGTGCGCGCCGGTCACCCGGAGCGAAGCCTGCCAGTCGAGGGAGTTTTCCTTCGACATTTCAAGGACGGTGACGCCGATTTCAACAAGTTTCTGCGGCACGTCGAACTGCTTGATGAGGCGCTCGTACATCGGCATGCGCGTCGTGACATCGCGAACGATTACCGCGTTGAGACGGTTCTCGGGGATGATGACGGGCTTGAAATTCTGGTTGGCCTTGTCCTGCGCGGCGTCCGCCACCTCGTTGGTCGTCGCTTCTGAAGACCGTGTCGTTTCGTCCATCAGCTCGGCGAGAAGCTCGGCCATTCCCTTGATTGAGGCTGACGACTCCGGGCTCGACGCCGAGAAGGTCACGCTGTCGGCCCACGTGTGGACAAGCGGGAAGACACGCACATCAACTTCGTTGAAGGTGCGGATTTCGCGCAGCTTGTCGGCCCGCGCGATGAGTTCGCTGACCAACTCGACATAACGCGGCGGACCGCTGACCATGAGGATCTCGCCGTTCGACGCGGCCTTGATCGGGAAGCGGGCGTCCTCGACGCCAAGCTCGCAGAGAAGGGCCTGAACCTCGGGAGCCTTCATGTACTTGAGATCGATGAGGGTCGAAAGCGTCTCGCCGGCGCCGTAGACGTAAAGCGTTGCGCCATCGTAATACCATGTGAGATTGTGCATCGTCGCCACACGGTCGAGGAACTCCGACGCGGGCATGTCGGCGAAATTGCCGGAGAACGACCCCTTGACATTGCCGGACATCACGAGCGGCACGCCTTCGGCAATCGCGAATGTGTCAAGAGCCTCGCGCAGGTCAAGTGCGCGCGCCGTGAGAGTGTACACCGGCACGTGCCAGGGAATCGCGTTCGTCTCGGCGCGCAAGGCTATGCAGCAGAACCCCGAAAGAAGCCCCGCCAGCAGGAGTTTCAAGTTTTTCATAAGGCAATTCAAAACGGCACCATAATCCTTGCCTTATACAAGGAATGTTGAAATATTACCAAAAGCGAGACAAATTCGCAATAAAATTTCCACCGTCAATATGTGCCGATACGTTCCAACATTGCAAATGAAAAATGACATAGGGGAGCGTATCGCTAAAAATACAGACCTGTTGCAAATGACAAAATATAGACGGCAATTTCCGTAAACAGGACGAAGGTCATGCCGCGACAGCCTATTGAGGTTCGCCTCTCTCGTCCGACATCTCAGCCTCGGTGAGTCGCCTCCATGGCAACGCCTGGAGAAGACGCTTCGCCCTTGCGTCGCCCGCCTCCGCCTTTTTCATCAAGTCGTATTCCAGCGCCTCCGGGTAAACCTCGTGGGTGATGCGGAGCCAGAGCGACTCTTCCAATGACATCGAAGCCGTAGACTCCATTTTTTCAAAGCAGATTCCCAGTGGCGGGGCAATGGAGACCAGTGCCTCGGCGGCGGGGAAGGCAAAGCCCGACGGCGCGTTGGTCGAGACTTGCGGGCAGGCCGTCAGGTTGTCGATGAGCAGCGGCATTGCGCGGTCGGAACGGATGAACCCCATCGTGTAGATCGTGTCCGCGAGCTCCGCGTCGCCGGAGGCGAGCTGAGACTTGAAGCGGGCGATCAGTTCGTCCTGCATGGCGTCAAATGTCATAAGAACATTTGATCGGTGCGCAATGTTTTGAGATATTTCTTGTGGGCGTTTCGAATATAAAACAGTCCGCAGAATCATCGTGCGAACATCATTGGACATTGCCTTTGATGCCTTCTCAAAAACAGATGCAAAACAACCATCACCTGATAATTTGCCAAGGCAAGCATACATGTAGGCGGCATCGAACGACCTGCACAACGCAAGGCTATTCGTGATTTCATTCATAGCAACGCCGATTCGCAACAACGCGGCAAAGACGGGATATCGGCTTTTTAGTGGGGAATTTGGACCTGCACCATACAGCATCCTGCCAATTGAAGATCTGACAGCCTCATCGGGGACGGAAGGATCGCCAATTTCTGAATCAAAAACTGGATTGTATTGAATACATTGCAACAAATTGGTCACGTCATTTCTGAAGCGCATGTTGCCAATAATGGTCAACGTTTCACTATTGTCTTCGGAACTTAGAGACGAATACCGCCTAATGCGGTGAAACATATTTGTTTCCGTCGCATGGTAAAAAAATCTGATTTCTGTGTTTGCTGTTGCATGGCACCTAAGACATGCTGACAGAACAAATATTGACAATGAATATAGCAAGGTTTTCACACTCATAATGACGGCTCCAAAGTTAAAGACACATGCCCGACACCTGAAACATTATCGCATTCTTGGCCACTTCTGTTGCCGAATTGAAATTCCGGGAAAGAATTTGTTGTGACAACTTGAAGCGTTGTTCGACTAAACCATGGAAAATCATTTGAACATCTCGTGTCTGCGAACACGGCATACTCTTGAAAATTGCACCATTGATAATATATCCTGCCATTAGGACATTGCGAAAATGTCAATGGCGACAATCCTGGCGTGTCTACATCGTAAACATGACCATTTGGAATTGGGGAACTATCATGAAATTCTCCAGGACCAATGTCATTTGCATCGGGTTCTGGATGTCTGGATATGCGAGGACGAAAAGCCGTTACCGTTCCTTGTCCATCAACATCAACATGTCCCGAATATTCTCCGACAACATCCCGAAGAAGAAAAACTTGATCTGCAAAATCTGCTGGATAAACCAAACCGCAAAATTCAACAACATTACCAAAAACAAGAGGGAAGCAGAACTCCCCTCTTTCAGAGGTGATTGCAAAAGGCAGTATTATTTGCGAACCTAATCTGAGGTTTTGCCCTATTGACAGTAAGACATCATTGTCCGGCGAGAGGCTTTCGCCCTGCCCGCAGCGCATCGAGATGTCCACCCAGAGAACCGTGAGGTTCGTCGAGACGAGCGTTTCCCCGCCCGCCGT
>JAZQOA010000025.1:0-5829 GCA_045627605.1 Kiritimatiellia bacterium
CTTCGGATCCTTCTTCGGGTCGGCCGTGTAGATGCCGTCGACCTTCGTCGCCTTGAGAAGCGCGTCCGCCCCGATCTCGCTCGCCTTCAGCGCCGCCGCCGAGTCAGTCGAGAAGTACGGATTGCCCGTGCCGCCGCCGAAGATGACGACGCGCCCCTTCTCGAAGTGGCGGAGCGCGCGGCGCTGGATGAAGGGCTCCGCGAGCTTCGGCATCTCGATCGCCGTCATGACGCGCGTCGGCACGCCGATCGACTCGAGCGCGTTCATCATCGCCAGCGCATTGATGATCGTCGCGAGCATGCCCATCGAATCGCCCGTCACGCGGTTCACGCCCTTGCCCGCGCCCGTAAGGCCGCGGAAGATGTTTCCGCCGCCAAGGACAATGCCCACTTCACAGCCCATCGCGTGAATCTTCTTCACGCGCTCGGCCATGAACGCAAGGTTCTTCGGGTCGATGCATTCGCCCGTTTCCTTGTTGCCCAAAACCTCTCCCGAGAGCTTCAGGAGAATGCGTTTGTACTTGAGTTTGCGCACTGAAGACTTTTTCACGCCTAAAATTGTATCATTTTGGCTGGTTTTTGGCAATATCGCCCGCCGCATCAAAAACCTGGTCCGCCGAGGCCAGTTCTTCACGCGTGCCGTAGCCGTAGGTTACGCCGATCGTAGCCATTCCATTCGCCTTCCCGGCGTCGACATCGCCCTTCGTGTCCCCAACCATCACCGCGTCCTTCGGATCGATTCCGAGATCCCCGAGAAGCTTCGCGAGAAGCTCCGGCTTCTTGTACTTCGTCTCGAAGGTGTCGTAGCTCCAGACACCGTCCATCAGCCGGTCCCAGCCGAACTTCTTCGCAATGAGCCGTGTCGCGTGGTCCCGCTTGTTCGTGACAATGTACGTCTTCGCACCCGCCGCCCGAAGCTCGGCAAGCAGTTCGGGCACGCCCGGATACGGCACGGTGTTCGGGAATCCGCTCTCGTCATAGAGCGGCTTGAACCGCGCCATCAGGTCCTCGACGAGTTGCGGCGTCGCATCGTCGTAAAGCTCGTAGACGACCTTCTCGAGCGTCGGCCCGATCCGGAACACCTTGTCGAAGTTCGTCAGATCGCGTCCGAGCGCCGCGAGCGCCTCCTTCCACGCGACGACAATGTCCTCGCCGGTCCGCGCAAGCGTCCCGTCAAGGTCGAAGAACCAATGCCGATACCTTGTCCCCATGCGGGATATTATACCACACTTCGGGACAACCGCGTCGCGCCTGTGCCGCCGCGCTCAGCGAAGCTCGAAGACGAAGTCGCCCGCGCGGCCAAGGACCGAATCGCCGATTGCAACGCCCTGGACCTTCAGCTTCTGCGGACCTTCGAAGCAGGGATCGTCAAACGTCACCGTCCCCGAGACAACCCCGTTTTTCTTGTTGTACGAGAGCTTCTCGGCCGAGGCCACACCCTGCACCAGTCCGTCGATGGCGTCCCACAGGACGAGATCGCCCGCCCGGATCGTCGCCTTCGTGACGTCCGGCGACGGCCTCCCCGTCGCAAGGACGGACCACGCGCCGCCCTTGCCAACGACCCGGTCGCCGACAGCCACCGTGCCAAGCTCCAGGTTGAACGCCAGACGGAACGCCAACATCCGCACGGCGTCCTTCGCCTTCTTGCGGCAGACGACCGGAATGACCGCGACGCCGTTGCGGACGATGGCCTTCGCCGTGCACTTGGCCGTCGTGCCATCCTCAAGCGTGCACGTCACGGACGCCGAGCCGCTCTTCTGGATGGCGGCGGCGAAGGTGATGATTCCGCCGAACTGGTCCGCAAACGCCCCGGTCCAGCTGCCGACAACCGACTGGAAGGCCTCGCGCTGCGGATCGTTCTTCATCTTGAAGACATTCCGCGCACCGTCCAGAATGCGCGTCCCGAAGACGCCCTTGAACGAATCGGACGAGACCTTCACGGTGAAATTGCGCCCGAGGTCGAGGACGAGCGGACCCTGCTCCGGGACGACGACGTCCTTGACCTTGTAGACCTGCTTCGACGAGCCGTCCGCAGGCGTTACGGTGAGCGTCGCGGAGAAAACGCCCGTCTTATTCGGCTTGGTGAGCTTGAGCGAGACGGTGCCGACCAGCCCGTCCCGCAGGTCGCTCATCGTGCCAAGGAACTCCGTCGTCTTCTGGGGCGCGACAAAGTCACCGTCCTCAATGGCGGAGTCCAGAAGCCGCCCGACGGAGGCGCCCGCCTTCTTCCCGAACATCTCGACGTCAACCAGGAATCGGACGAGGAACGCGGTCATGGTCGACTCCGCCTCGGGCTGGCGCGCCAGCGCGTCCACCATCGCGCCGCCGGCCTCGGCGATCCCCTGTGCGGCCTCGCTGGGACAGGCCGCCACGCCGGCGGCGACGATCTCGTAGTTCTTCATGATCTTGTCCGCCGCCTCGGGCTGACGCGCGATCGCGTCCATCATCGCGCCACCGGTCGTACCGAGGGCTTCGGCCTTCCCGTTGTCGAGGAGCATCATGCTGAGGACGACCCGATTGAACGCATCCATCAGCTTCGGACGCGCCTCGGGCATGCGTGCAATCGCGTCCATCAGCGAGCCGCCGGTCTTGCCAAGGCCGCGGGCCATCCCGCTGGGCCGGTTGAACATCGCCTGGGCGACGGCCTCCGCCGCGGCAAAGATGACGCCATCCGCCTCGGGCTGACGCGCAATCGCGTCCATCAGACTGGCGCCGACCGCGCCGATGGCCTCCGCCTCGGCGGCCGGCCGATCATAGATGAACGACCGAAGCCCATCCGCCGCCGCCATCAGGTTTGTATACGCCATGGGCTGACGCGCAATCGCATCCATCATCGCGCCGCCGATCCGGCCGATTGCAAGCGCCTCGGCATCCGGTCGGTTGTACATGAACGACGCAAGCTGCTCCGCCGCCGCCACCAGGTTCGTGCATGCCTCGGGCTGGCGCGCCATCGCGTCCATCTGCTTGGCGCCGATCCGGCCGATCGCATGTGCCTCGGCGTCAGGCCGCCCGGCCATCAGCGTCGCAAGCTCATCCACCGCCTCCACAATGTCCGTGCAGATCTCGGGCTGGCGCGCCATCGCGTCCATCTGTGACTTGCCGATCCGGCCGATCGCACTTGCCTCGGCGGCCGGCCGCCCGGCCATCAGCACTGCGTCTCCCTCCGCCGCCTCCATCAGGTTCGTGCGCATCTCGGGCTGGCGCCCCATCGCGTCCATCAGCGAGCCGCCAATCCAGCCAACGGCCTCCGCCTCGGCGTCAGGCCGCCCCTTCATGATGTCCACCATTCCCAGCGCCACGTTGCAAAGGTCCTCCTTAATCTCGGGCTGACGCGCCAGCGTGTCCATCAGCGACCTGCCCGTGCGGGAGATTGCAATCGCCTCCACGCCGGGACGCCCGTAAATCGCAGGCGCCAGCTCCTCGAAGGCCGAAATAATGAAGGTCGCCACCTCGGGCTGGCGTGCAATCGCATCGAACATGCCGCCGGCGATATGACCGATTGCGTACACCTCGACATTGGACCGCCCGTCCTGCTTCTGGACGAGGGCCTCGGCCCCCTTCTGCAGAAGGTCCGCTGCCTCGGGCTGACGCGCAATCGCGTCCATCAGCGCTCTGCCAGCGTTGCCAATCACAAGCGCGGCGGCATCGTGGAGCTTGGCCACCATAGAGGCGACGATCTTGAAGCCCTCGATGATGTTCGTGTAGGCCACGGGCTGACGCGCAATCGCGTCCATCATCCCCTTGCCGGTCTGTCCGAGGCCCCGGCCCTGATAGCCCTCAAGCCCCGTGGCGAAGTCCGCCACAAGACCTGCCGCCGCCATCAGGTTTGTATACGCCTCGGGCTGACGCGCAATCGCGTCCATCAGTTCGTCACCCGTCGTGTCCAGGGCCTCGATCTCCGCGTTCGGACGGCCGGCCATTTCGCGGGCAAGGAAGTCCAGCGCGTCCATGAGGTACTCATCCGTCGTGGGATTGCGCGCAATCGCGTCCATCAGCCCCATGCCGGTCTTTCCGAGGCCGGAGTGCGCGATGTCGTTTTTGTCGGCGGACTCTCCCTTTTCTCTGTACTCATCCTCATCCGGTTCCCTGACCGGCACACCCAGGATGAGCATGCTCAAATCGCTCTCCGACTGGAAGACCCAGTCCTTCACCCGGTAGTCGACGCCCTTGGAGGCCAGTTCGACCGCCCGCCAGGCGCGCAGGAATTTCTCGACGCCCTCGGGCTCACGCGCAATCGCATTCACCATCGAATTGCCGATCTGCCCGAAGTCGAACCCGGCGGCAGGCAGGGCCGCAGACGCCGCGGCAACGGCGGAATATCCGCTGATGATGCCCGACGTCGCCTCGGGCTGACGCGCCAGCGCATCGAACGCGCCCGCCGCGGGCTTGCCGAGGCCGCGGTAGTCCGCATAAATGCGGTCCGGCACGGACACCGAATCATACGCGGGCATCGCACCCGCCACCGTCGAAAGCGCAACGACACCCGCCGCCACCAGTTTTTTCATCGCCATCTTCATTGACTCCATATTGTTCATTTGAATGTTCCCTATTGTAGCATAGATTCGTCCACCTGGCAATCGTCATTTCGTTTCGCCCGACTCGAGGACCATGAAGCCCTTCTCGGCATTCGCCGGGACCGGCTTCTCGCCGTCCCAGTCGCGGTATTCGACCGGCTCCGCCGCGAAGCCCATCCCCGCGCCAAGCACGGCGCACCAAGCACCAAACACCAGTTTCTTCATTTTCGGTTTCCTTTTCAAACGAAAGGCGCCCCAAATGGAGCGCCCTCGTTTGATCGGATCGATCCGGCTGCCATTACATCGGCGGAATGATCAGAATCGTGATGAGAGTAATGTACAGGTAGGGCTGGATATACGGCGCCTTGAAAAGGCCGTCCGCATCGGCAATGACCTCGTCAGCACCAGCCGCGGCATCCTTCACGAACCGGATGTTCTCACCGAGCTCATCGACCGACAGCGCGAACGTGCCGTCTGCGGCAACCTGGACCCGAAAAGTCCCCGGTACACCCGTCTGCGCGTCCTGGTAGTAGAGTTCCACCTCTCTCGGCAGGGCATAACCGAAAGTAGACAGGCCAAAAGCCATCGCCGCCTCGGGCCGCAGCGCGACCCGCCCGCTGATCATCTTTTCGGTGATATTGAGTTCGGTCAGCGCGTACTTGCTGTCGCTGGGCATCGCTCCAATCTCCGCCTTCGTCACCAACAGGTCGTCGTCCACCGTGAGCTTGATGTCATAGACCTGGCAGAACTTGGCCTTCGGAACATACACGCAGGCCTTCGCATAGTAGAAGTCGTTCGTAATATCGTAGCCGACCAGCAACAGCTGCGACTTCGACGTGGCCTTGACCCGGTCCGCGCCGACCGTGCCCGTGACCGTGACAACGCCCTTCGCACCGATCTTGAGCGTGAGGTCCAATTCCGGACCGAGCGGCAGACCCTCAACCTCGATGCCCGCCTTCGGGAAGCTGGGCTGCGCAATGCACAGATTCTTCCAGGCGTTCTGGTAGGACACGACGCCGCAGCCATCCTTGTCGCCGCCGCCGAGGAGTCCAAGACCCGTCTTAATGTCCTGCACCAGGTAGACCGTGTTGTTCGTCGTCACCGTCTTCCTCGACACCGGATCCTTGTACTTGACCGTGGTGTCAAGGTAGTAGACGTTGCCGAAGTCGAAGACCACGACCTCGCTGAAGCACGGCGCGCTGAACTTCGTGTCCGCCACGCCGCCAGCCGTCTTGCCGTTCACCTTGCCGGTCTTCCCGATCGTCGCCGTGAAGGTACCGTTCGTCTTGCCGTCCTCCATGTGGTAGCCGTCGAAG
>JAZQOA010000026.1:0-39922 GCA_045627605.1 Kiritimatiellia bacterium
CCGGCTCGCTTTGGCAGCGGCTCTCGCGCCAACCCCCCGGGCCCTCCCACCACTCCCTGGTGGTCGCCGACCTTTCGCAGGCGGCGACCGACGCCATCGGCGCCAACGGGCTCCTGGCGCGCATCGGCGGCTACTACCACGACATCGGCAAGCTTTCCAAGCCGGAGTACTTCATGGAGAACCAGACGGCGCTTGGCAACCCCCACGACGCCCTGCCGCCTTCCGTCAGCCGCATGGTCATCGCCGCCCATGTCAAGGAAGGCGCCATTCTCGCCAGGGACGCGAAACTGCCGGCGCCCGTCGTGAGGATCATCGAATCCCACCATGGCACGACAAACATGCAGTGGTTCAAACTCAAGGCCGAGAAAAACCTGCCTGAAAACGCGGGCCGCCACGGCGCCGAATCGCTGGCGGAGTTTTTCCGCTACCCCGGGCCGCTTCCCCAGACCAAGGAGGAGACGGTTGTCTCAATCGCGGACAGCGTCGAGGCGGCCTCGCGTTCGCTTAAGTCGCCGGATGGAAATGCGATTGCGTCGCTTGTCAACGGCATTGTCGCCGCGAAGTACGCCGACGGGCAATTTGCCCGGAGCGTTCTTTCGCTTGCCGAGCTTCAGGAGGTTTCCAACTCCCTCATCACGACGCTGTCTCACGGAAGGCATGTGCGAAAGGCCTACCCGCCCAAAAAGGACGCCCTTGCATAAATTCCGTGAATATGAGATATTAATTCCTTGTTTTGGAACCATACGGAGGACATGACCATGAAAGGCCCCGAAAGCAAACTTGAAACACCCAACGTCGATCTCTACTCGGTCGACGAGTATGTTGCCGCGCATCGAAAACTCAAGCGCATTGTCGGCCCCGTTGTCGCGGCTTTCGCCGCGTTGATCTTCCTGCTGACGATTTCCCCCGGCGTGTTCCCGGGGCAGTCCGCCGAGCTGATGGCCGTTTACTCCGGGTTCGAACCCCTGGTTGCGCCGTCGCACACGATTTGGGGCGCGATTGTCGGCTGGCTGGCGTCGCTTGGCGCGGGGGGGCTTGTCTTCCGCCTCAATTTCTTCAGCCTCGTGGTCGGCGTGGCCGGCGTCTGGCTGCTTTTCGACATTGTCGCGACAACGGTGGCCTCGATTGTCGAGCGTGAAAGCGCGACGCCGAAAAACGCGGCAATCGCCTCCGTGCTTGGCGGCGCCGGCGCCGCTCTCGCGCTGGCCTTCTCGGTTCCGTTCTGGATGTGTTCGACGCGCCTCCAGTACCAGGGCTTCAACGTCCTGCTCTTGCTCGTCCTCATCCGCCTCTTGATCTGGTATGTCTGGAACGGCAACACGTGGATCCTGATGTTGTTCTCGCTACTGTGCGGCATTTCGATGGTCGAGGCGCTGGGAATCGCGGTTTTCCTGCCGGTTTTCATCCTGGTTGTCATCCGCTACTGGATCGCGAAGGGCGAGGCCAACGCCGGGCGGATTTTCGCCGCCGCCGTCCTCGGGGCGCTGGGCCTTGGCTCCGCGTGGCTCATCGCCCACCACTTCAGCCTCCACTATGATATTTCGCTGCGCGGGTACAAGGATACGTGGGCGATCGTCCTCCAGATCATTCTCGACCAGGTGCGCCTCCTGAAGGAAATGCTGCCTCGCACCGGATGGCTCAACCTCGTCATCCTCGTCGTCGTGCCTTGGCTCGCCGCGGGGGCGATTTCGCGCCGCGGGCTCAACGAGACGCGCGAGTGGGGCATTATGATCATGCATGCGGCGATGTCCGTCGCCGTCGTCCTCGTGATGGGCAACGCCTCCGTCATCTCCCCCTGGGGCGTCTTCCGCTCCACGGGCGTCCTGCCTGTTCCGCTGATGGCCGTCAACGCCATGACCTGCGGCTACCTGCTGGCCTACTGGTACCTCATCGTCGTCAACAGCAGCCAGGTCAACATCGACGGCGAGCGCTCGTTCGCCCAGAAGAGCTCGATTTGGTTCGGGTATGTCTTCGGCATCCTGACGGCGGTGATGATACCGGTCACCTCCGGCATCAACGCGCTTGAGGCGAACGGACGCGTCGGCAAGTTCGTCGACGACTGCGTCCGCGAGCTCATCGACTCGATGGAGGGGCGCCGCTGGATCATTTCGGACGGGCTTTTCGACAACCACATTCTCATCGAAGCCCACCGCACCGGAAAGGACATCCGCCTCGTCGAGCTCCAGAACAACGACAACAAGGTCTATCTCCGCTACCTCCGCAACGTCATCAACGAGGATCCCGACTTCAAGGACCTTGACATCGGCAAGCTTGAAAACGGCGCGTCGCTGGGCGTGATTTCGTTTGTGCAGGACTGGCTCGAGTGCGATCCGGGCGCGATCGACAAGATGTTCGTCATAAGCTCGCCCGACATCATTGTCTCGTCCAAGCGGGTTGTCGTGCCGCATTTCTTCTGCTTCAAGGCGGGCAAGGATCTTGACTCGCAGAAGGGGGCTCCTTTCCTCGGGCCGCACCGCGAGTTCTGGGCGCGCATGCAGAAGACGCTCGCCAAGTCCCGGGGCGTCCGCGACGCCGCCGAAGACTACCGCGGGCGCATCCGCCGCCAGGTCGGTTTCGTCGCCAACAACGCCGGCGTGCTGCTCGAGGACGTCGGGATGGACGAGGAGGCCTTCCAGACCTACAACTACGTCCGCCAGCTCGACCCCGAGAATGTCAGCGCCCTGCTCAACCTCGTCGAGCTCCTCCACCGCAAGGAGGCCGACGGCTTCCACACCGAGGACAAGGTCGCCATCGAGAAGTCGATCGAGCGCATGATCAAGGATCTCGAAGGCCGCCGGCTCCCGATCTGGTCGCTTTCGCGCAGCTTCGGCTATGTGCGCTCGCCGATTCTCTTCACCCAGCTGGGCTGGGCCTGGGCGGCTTCCGGCCAGCCGGGCATCGCCATTTCGGGCATTGAAAGAGCCGAGCAGATCGCGACGACACCCGCCTCGCGCATCCGCGCGCAGGAGGCCCGCGCCGAAGTGCTCTGGCGGCAGAACGACATCGAAGGCTCGGAAGACATCTACGAGGACATCCTCAAGGAGGATTCCGCAAACTCCCGCGCCATGATCAGCCTGGCGCGCGTCCAGACGCGCCGCGGTTCGCTCGACAAGGCGCGCGAATGGCTCTCCAAGGCGCGCGACAACGGCGCCGACAAGATCGCCCTCGCCTTTGAAAGCGCCACGCTCGACCTGGCCGCCGCGCGCCCCGCCGAGGCCCGCGTGAAACTCGCCGAGGTCACGGACGTCCAGCCCAACAACATCCAGGCGTGGGCGATGCTTGGCATCGCGGCACTGCAGATGCAGGACTACGACGACGTCGAGCAGCGGATCATCCCCAAGATGATTTCCGTCGCGGGGACGTCCGACGACTACCACATCCTGGTCGTGAAGGGGCAGCTCCTCTACCAGCGGGGCAAGGACCTTGTCGGCGCGCGCGACGCCTTTGAGCGCGCCTCCCACCTCCGCCCCGGCATCACCATGCTCATGGAGTGGATCCTGCGTCTTGACTTCATCCTCAACGACAAGGAGTCCGCCGAGGAGCACGCCCGGCAGATTATGCGCACGAACCGCAACAACAGCTTCGCCAACTACATCATGGGCTCGATCATGCTCTACCGCGGTCGCCTTGGCGAGGCCGAGGACTTCCTTCGCCGCAGCGTCAACGCCAACACCTCGCCCGAGGCCCTCAACGACCTCGCCGAGCTCCTTCGCATGACCGGCAACCGCGAGGAAGCCGAGAAGCGCATCCGCGCCGCGATCAGCATCGCGCCCGACTACTACATCATCTGGGATACGCTCGGCGGCATCCTCGCCGACGGCGGCGATCTCTCCGGCTCGGAGGAAGCCTACCTGAAGTCCCTCGAGATCTTCAGCGACGACCCGCGCGTCCACATGAACTACGCCAAGGTCCTGCTCAAGAAGGGCGAGATCGTCAAGGCCCGCGAACTCGTCATGAAGGTGAACGCCAAGCGCAGCGAGCTTACGCCGCAGGACCAGGCGATCCTCGACGACCTGAAGGCGAAGGTCACGCCCGGCAGGAAAAAGTGATGAACGGGATGTCTAACGCGTTTTTCAAGCGCGCGGCGCTTGCGGTGGCCACGGGCTTCGGCCTTGGATACTCGCCTTTCGCTTCGGGAACCTGCGGCGCCTTGCTTGGCATTCCGCTGGGCCTCGGGCTTTCGAGGCTCGACGGGCACTTGTGGCTGCAGGTGGCAGTCGCCCTCGCGCTCACGCTTCTCGCCGTGCCGGTCTGCGACGCGGCCGAGAAGATTTTCGGCAAGAAGGACGACGGCCGCATCGTCGCCGACGAGTACATGCTGCTCCCGATCTGCTTCGTGGGGCAGGGGCCCGTGTGGGATTGCCTTCGCGCCGGGGGCGAAACGGCTTTCCGGGCCGTCGTTTTCATTGCCTTTGCCTTTGTCGTTTCCCGTATCGTCGATATTCTCAAGCCCTCGCCCTGCCGCCAGATCCAGCGCGTCAAGGGCGGCCTCGGCGTGGTGCTCGACGATTTCTTCGCCTCGATCTACAGCTGGATCATCATCTGGGGCCTTTTCCCCTCGGTCATGAAATGGCTTGCCTAACGGCCGGCCGAACAGAGCATGTCATTTTCGCAGAGATTCATTTGGACGGTGCCCGTTCTTTGCGCCGCGTTTATTTTTTCAAGTTGTTCAAGAAGTCACGAAGTCGAAGCGGAGGAAGTCGGCGAGGAGGTCGCCGAACCCGAGGAGGAGATTGACTGGCTCGCCCCGGTGCGGCCGTTCCCCGCCAAGTTCGCGCCGCGGGAGACGATGCCCGACGTCAAGGAAACCGAGGCTTCCGGCAAGAATGTCAATTCCCGTTTTTCCCCGGGGCGGGACTTGATTTACGTCGACGATTCCCGCGTCTGGTGGGAGAGCGACCACGACGGGGAGGACGACGACGAGTGCGACCACTCGATGCACCGCGCGATGGAACTGCCCTTCCGCCGCCTTGTCGAGCTTTGCGCCGCCTCGAACGCCCAGCTCAGGGTGCAGGAAGTTTACAGGCCCGTCGGCACGCACGCCACGCTGTCGCTCCACAAGGAAGGGCGCGCAATAGACCTGACGTGCCCGATGCTCGACCCGCAAAACCCCAATCCCGAACGCCCGACGGCGAAGAGCCTCGAAATCCTCTGCAAGCTCGCATGGGCGGCCGGCTTCGACTGGGTCTACTACGAGCAGCCGCGGAACAAGTACAACGGCCCGCACCTGCATGCGTCGGTCCGTCCCGACGGCCCCGATTTCCCCGAGCGGCTTCGCCCGGTATTTGAACCCCACAACCAGGATTTTGAGTCACCATGAACAAGGCGGTTTACATTTCAGGCCCGGAATCGGATATCCCGGCCGAATACGCGCGCGAAATTCGCGACGCCGGCATTGATCTCGAATGCCGCGACTGCAACGGCGAGGCGGAGACGGAGGCCTTCGCGAAGGAGGCCGACCTCGTCTGGATGCGCGGTCCCAACCGCGGCCTGACAGGCGATGTTTTGCGCCGGCTTCCAAAGTGCAGGGCGATTTTCCGCAGCGGCAGCGGCGTCGATGCGCTGCCGTGCGCCGTCGCGAAGGAACTTGGCGTCGCCGTCCTCAATACGCCCGAGTCGATTTCGGAATGCGTCGCCGAGCATGCCGTTTCACTGCTTTTCGCCTTCGTGAGGCGCATCCCGCACTACGACCGCGATGTCCGCGCGGGCCAGTGGGAGCTGCCCAACGGCATGGACTGGCACCTTTCGGGCCGCACGCTGGGCCTCGTCGGCTACGGCCGCATTGCCCGCACGGTCGAGAAGATGGTTTCGGGCTTCTCGATGAAGGTCGTCCACTACGACCCGTTTGCCGAAGGCTCGGTGGATCTCGACGAGCTCCTCGGGATGTCGGATTTCGTCTCGCTCCACTGCCCGCTCACGGACGACACGCGCGGCCTCATCGACGCCCGCCGCCTCGCGCTGATGAAAAAAGGCGCCGTGCTGGTCAACACGTCGCGCGGCCCCGTCGTCGACGAGGCGGCGCTTGCCGAGGCGCTGAAATCCGGCCACCTGGGCGGCGCGGCGCTCGACGTCCTGTGCGATGAGCCCCCGGCCGCCGACAACCCGCTGATCGGACTCGACAACGTCATTGTCACCCCGCATATCGCCGCCTTTTCCGCCGACTTCGAAAAGAATTTCTGGAGTTGCTCGGCGAAGAAGGTCGTCGGCTTCTTCCGCAAGTAGGGGCGCCCTGCGATGAAACGGCGGATTGTGATCCTCGGTTCGTCCGGCTCGATTGGCCAGACGGCCATCAGGCTTGTCCGCGACAACCCCGGTTTCGAGGTTGTCGGCCTCTCCGTGCGGACGGCGGTCGAGTCGCTTGTCCGCGACGCGCAGGCGCTGGGCGTCAGGCACGTGGCCGTTGCGGATCCTGCGGCGGCCGAGGCGCTGGCGCGCGATCTGCCCGCCGGGCTCGTCCTCCACAAGGGCGTGGCGGGGCTTTGCGAACTCGCCGCGATGGAAGCGGACGTCCTTCTCTGCGCCGTCGTCGGAATGGCCGGCCTCAGGCCGGTTCTCGCGGCGATCGACTCAGGCAAGGACATTGCCCTCGCGACGAAGGAAGTTCTTGTTTCCGCCGGCGAGGCCGTCATGAGGCGCCGCGCCGAAAAAGGCGTGCGCATCATGCCGGTCGACAGCGAGCACAGCGCGATTTTCCAGGCGCTGCAGTCAAAGGCGTATGCGCCCGCCTGCGTGCGCCTGCCCGCCGATGCCGAAGTCCCCGCCGAAGACGCCATTGGCCGGCTCATCGTGACGGCGTCGGGCGGGCCCTTCATGTTCAGGCCCGAAGTTGACTTCGACGAGGTCACGGTCGCGCAGGCCCTGAACCATCCGAAATGGTCGATGGGGCGCAAGATCACGATCGACAGCGCGACAATGATGAACAAGGGCCTCGAAGTCATGGAGGCCCGCTGGCTCTTCAACGTTCCGCAGGAGAAGATCGACGTGCTGGTCCACCCCGAGAGCATCGTGCACTCCATCGTCGAGTTCAACGACCTCACGCAGATCGCCGAACTCTCGGAACCTGACATGACCTTCGCGATCAACTATGCGCTGACTTGGCCAAGGCGGGTCCCGCACAACCTCGACAAGCCCCTCGACCTCGCCAAGGCCGGCGCACTGCATTTCGCGGCACCCGACGAAAAACGCTTCCCCTGCCTGGCGCTTGCCCGCGAGGCGCTTTCGCGCGGCGGCACGGCGCCTGCGGTTTTGAACGGCGCCAACGAAGTCGCCGTCGGCGCGTTTCTCGATGGGCGGATCCGCTTCAGCGACATTTGGCGCACCATCCGCCGCGTCCTTGACACGACGGAAATCTCCCCTGCGGAAGATCTCGACTCGGTTTTCGCGGCGGACGCCGCTGCGCGGGCCGCCGCCGCGCGGCTGATTGGTTAGGGCGTTTTGTTGGTGGCGACATGCAGTCCCGGATTTTGAACTTGTCTTGCCGCGTCGAGGCGCATGCGAAGATCAATGTCACGCTCGACGTGCTGGGGGTGCGTCCCGACGGCTACCATGACCTCAGCAGCGTGGTGATGCCTGTCGCGCTCCACGACGATGTCGTCGTTTCCGCAATTGCGGGCGGGACGTCCGCCGCGGAACCGTCCGTCATCGTCGAGGTGGTTCCCGAAGGCGTTGACATTTCACGCATCGGCCCGCCTGACCGCAACCTCTGCGTCAAGGCGGCGCAGGCCTATTTCAAGGCGATGTCCGCGACGGGGGCGCACCGCCTTCCGCCGCGGCTTGATGTGCGCGTTGTCAAGCGCATCCCCCTGGGCGGCGGACTTGGCGGGGGCAGCGCCGACGCGGCGGCCGTGCTTGCGGCGCTGGACTGGATGGCGGTGCGCGGTGCTTTTGGGGCCGGGGCGAAACCCCTCGGCGAGGAACGCCTTGTCGCGGTCGCCGCCGAAGTCGGCAGCGACGTCCCCGCGCTATTTCTGGGCGGCGCAACGCTGATGGAGGGGCGCGGTGAACGCGTCCGCCGCCTGCCCGGCGTTTTCGGAACCTTCGACATTCTCCTGGCCAATCCGGGGATTCATGTTTCCACGCCTGAGGCGTTCCGCGCGTTGGATGCCTTGCCGCGCGACGGGGAGATGTTGACTAAAACGCGATTTTCCGATAACATATTAACTTCTCGAAATTGCGGGAAAACCCTGCCGGGTTTTGCCGCGATGCTGTCCAACGGGCTTGAAAAGGCGGTCTTCGGGCTGCATCCTGAAGTCGCGCGCCTCGCCGCGCGGCTCAGGGATGCCGGCGCCCGGGGGGTGCTGATGTCGGGGAGCGGAGCCACGGTCTTCGCCCTCGCGGCAAGTCCCGCGGAAGCCAATGCCCTTGCCGGGGTTCTCCCCGCGGGGTGTTGGTCGGCAGTTTCGCAGACGGTGCCCGATGGTGTAATGGCAGCACACGGCCCTTTGGAGGCCTGAGTCCTGGTTCGAATCCAGGTCGGGCAACCAAGTTCTGCATTTTCGAGAAACAAGGGGTTTTAGATAATGGCGGCAACCAAAGTTAAGAAAACAGAGGCCGGAGCCACGAAGAACCTTAAGATCTTCGCCGGCTCCATCAACCACGTTCTCGCGGAACAAATCGCGAAAAAAGCCGGCGTCAAGCTCAGCGACGTCGAGCTTGTCCGTTTCCCGGACAAGGAGACCTTCGTCAAGATTGCGGATAGCATCCGCGGGGCGGACGTCTTCATCGTGCAGTCAACCTGCAAGGAACCCAACGACGCCTACATGGAGCTTTTCCTGATGATTGACGCGGCCCGCCGCGCATCGGCGGCGCGCATCACGGCGGTGATCCCCTACTACGGCTATGCCCGCCAGGACCGCAAGGACCAGCCTCGCGTTCCGATTTCGGCGGCGCTCGTCGCCAAGCTTATCGAGGCCGCAGGCGCCGACCGCGTTGTGACGTTCCATCTCCACGCGGCCCAGATCCAGGGCTACTTCGACATTCCCGTCGACCACCTCGAGTTCTCGCCGGTTCTCCTCAACTACCTCCGCAAGACGCTCAAGGTCAAAAACCTCACGGTCGTCTCGCCGGATACCGGAGGGGTCAAGGCGGCGAACTTCTACGCCAAGTCGCTCGGCACGGGCATCGGCTTCGTCGCGAAGGAGCGTTGCTCGGGCAGCACCGTCAAGGCGCTGAACTTCGTCGGCGACGTCAACGGCAAGGATGCGATTCTCATTGACGACATGACCTCGACCTGCGGCACCCTCATTGCCGCCGCCGAGACCCTCGTCGCGCACGGCGCCAAGTCGGTGCGCGCGGCCGTCACGCACGGCATGCTCAGCCAGGAGGGCCTTGAAAAACTCAAGAAGTCGCCGATCAAGGAGCTCATCGTTTCGGATTCCGTGCCGATGGGCGATGTCAAGGGCTACCCCGTGACGATCCTCTCGGTCAGCGAGCTTTTCGCAAAGGCGATTCTCCGCATCCACAACAACCAGTCGATCAACGAGCTCTTCCTTGCGTAAGGGCGTTTTTCAAAATCATTTTCAAGGAACACAACAATGGCAAACACGATTAAGTTCAACGCGACGAAACGTGTCGCGAAAGGTTCGGGCGAAGCCCGCCGCGTCCGCCGCGAGGGCGGCCTTCCCGCAGCGCTGACGCGCCTCGACCACGCAACCGAGACGCTGAAGCTCTGCACGCATGAGTTCATCATGGCGATGAGGAACGAAATCAACGAGCAGGTGCTCGTCGAGATCGACCTCGAGGGCCAGTCCGTCCATGCGCTTCTCCGCGAAATCCAGCGCGACGTCATTGATGGCTCGCCGATCCACGTTGACTTCAGCGAAGTCGACATGAGCAAGAAGATTCGCGCGTCGGTCCGCCTCGTTCTCGTTGGCGAGCCCGATGGCGTCCGCAATCAGGGCGGCATCCTGACCAACCCGACGCACGAAGTCGAAGTCGAGTGCCTTCCCACCGCCCTTGTCGAGAGCATCGATGTCAATATCGAGGCCCTCAAGCTTGGCGAGACGATCACGGTCGCCGACCTTAAGTTCGCCGAGGGTGTCACGGTCCTCACGCATGGCGAGACGCCTGTCGCGGCTGTTGTCGCGGCCAAGGAAGAGGAAGAAGCCCCCGCCGCCGAAGGCGAAGCCGCAGCCCCCGAAGTCCTGAGCAAGGGCAAGAAGGAAACGGCTGACGCCGCTGCCGCTCCCGCCGCCAAGGCCAAGAAGTAAGGGAGCCCCCGGGTCGTGTCGGTCAAGATAGTCACCGGCCTGGGAAATCCGGGTGCCGAGTATGCGAGGACGCCTCACAACGTCGGTTTCCGGGTCGTCGACCAGTTGGCGGAAAAATTTTCCGCCAACTGGCGCGAGGAGTCGAAATTCTCCGCTTCGGTTGCGAAAGTGAAGTGCCAGGGCCACGACCTTCTGCTGGTGAAGCCCCTGACTTTCATGAACCTCAGCGGGGAGGCCGTCGGTCGGTTGGCGCGGTACTACAACGTGCCGCTTCAGGATCTGGCGGTTGTTTCCGATGACGCGGATCTGCCTGTCGGGCGCCTGAGAATCAGGGCCGAGGGAGGATCCGGCGGCCATCGCGGGTTGCAGTCGGTAATCGACTGCTGCGGTGGCAGGGCCTTCGCGCGGGTGCGCGTCGGCATCGGCAGGTCAGCCCACGGGGGCGCCCTCGCCGACCATGTCCTCGGCCGGCTTGCGCCGGAAGACGAGGAAAACCTGCGGCGGGCGGAGTCCGCTGCGGCCGAGGCGGTTCTGTGCGTTGTGTCGCGCGGGGTCGCCGAGGCGATGAACAAGTTTAACGCCGAAGGCGCGATGGGCGCGCCCGCGGCTGAAAGACAGGGGTAACCCACTATGAAGAAGTACGATGCTCTCTATATCTTTGTGAACGCGGCCCGCGAGGATGCCGTCGAGCCCTTCCTCGAAAAGGTCGGCGGCGAGATCACCCGCCTTGGCGGCAACATCCTCGGCTCCGAAATGCTCGGCAAGAAGACGTTTGCCCGCGAGCTCAAGAAGCAGGACGCCGGCGTCTATGTCCGCGTTCGTTTCGAGCTTGATCCCGCCAAGGTCGAGGAACTCCGCGCCCGCTACGCGCTGGTCGACGAGATTTTCCGCGTCCAGATTCTCGTTGTCGACGACCGCCGCGAGGCGCTCGTCGTCGAGCAGAACGCCCGCCGCAAGGCCAAGGCCGATGCCGCCGCCGCGGCGGCCGCCGCCGAAGCCGCCGAGGCGTAATCCTGCGGTTCGGACCGGAGTCCCAGGGGCAGGGTGCCTCAAATGGCGAGCCTTAACAAAGTAATCCTGCTTGGGAACCTCACGAAGGATCCCGAATTCAAGCACTCCCCGTCGGGCGTTGCGGTTGCCAAGCTCCGCATCGCCGTCAACGAGCAGTTCCGCGACCGGGCGTCCGGGCAGCTCAAGGAAGTCGCCTGCTATGTCGACGTGATGGTCTGGGACCGTCAGGCCGAGGCCTGCGGCCAGTTCCTCATGAAGGGCAGCCAGGTGATTGTCGACGGGCGCCTCACCTACGACGAGTGGAAAACGCCGCAGGGCGAAATGAGAAGCCGTCTGGCCGTGCGCGCCGACCGCGTGCAGTTCCTTGGCAACACAAGGAAGACGGGTCCGGACGGCGCGGTCCCCTCCGGTTCCGTGCCTGCCGCCCCGGTCCAGCAGGCCAGTCCCGCGGTCCCCGCATATGCGCCGGCCCCGCAGCCGGCGCCCGCCGCGAACCCGGTGGCCCAGCAGCAGCCGGCCAACGGCGACGACGAAAACCTGCCTTTCTGACAAAGGTGGAAACGGCAGCAACCCCAGGCAACAGCAATTTAACGGATGCCGTACACTGCGCGATGGTCGCGCTTTGACGTACGGCCAGGAGACAACACAAAATGGCAATGGAAAAAGGCAAGCGTCCGCCGCGCCGCCCGCGCAACAACGACGCACTCAACACCCGGAAGCGCTCCCGCGTCCTCGAGCCGACCGACGTGGTCGATCTCGACGACGTGGAGTTCCTCAAGCGCTTCGTCACTGAATTCGGCAAGATCATTCCCGCCCGCGTGACCGGCGTCACCGCCGACCAGCAGCGGCAGATCCGCCGCGGCATCTGCCGCGCCCGCAACATGGGCCTTCTCGCCTAAGGCACGAAAGAGGAGTACGCAGAAATGTCCATCGAAGTTATTCTTCTTTCCGATGTCGCATCGCTCGGCAAGGCCGGCGAGACGGTTCGCGTCGCCCCCGGCTACGCCCGCAACTACCTTCTCCCGCGCGGCTTCGCCGGCCCTGTGACGCCCGCGACGATCAAGCGCCTCGAGAAGCTCCGCAAGGAGCGCGAGGAACTCGCCCGCATCCAGCTCGCCGAGGCCAAGGCCAAGGCGGACAAGATCAAGAACGCCCAGGTCACGATCCGCGCCAAGACGACGGACGGCGTGGCCCTCTACGGCTCGGTCAAGGTCGCCGACATCGTCGACGCGCTCGCCGGCCAGGGCATCGATGTGGACCGCACCCAGGTTCTCCTTGAGGATGACATCAAGGCCGTCGGCCAGTTTGACGTCCCCGTCAAGCTCCACGCCGAGGTCACGGTCAACGTCAAGGTCTGGGTTGTCGAGGCATAAATCTCTTCATGTCTCAGTCCACATCCGTTAACGAGGTCGCGGCGCGTGTGCCACCGCACAGCGCCGAGGCCGAACGAGGCGTCCTGGGGTCCCTTCTCCTGGACGCCTCGCGTGTTCTCGAGGTCTGCTACGAGCACGAGGTACTGAGCCCCGACGCCTTCTACGTGCCCGCCAACCGCACGATTTTCGAGGCGGTCCAGCATATGTCGGCGTCAGGTTCCGCGATCGACGTCGTGACCGTGACCGAATACCTCAAGAACTTCAAGCTCCTTGACCAAGTCGGCGGCACCGCGACGCTTGAGAAGATTCTCGATTCCACGCCCACCGCCGCGCACGCCGAGCACTATGTCGAAATCGTCCGCCAGAAGGCGCTTCTGAGGCGCACGCTGGAATGCGTCCGCGAAATCGAACGGGACTGCTACGACCAGACGGACAACATCGGCGCGGACGAACTTGTTTCATTTGCCGAGCAGAAGATGCTCAAGGTGGCCGGTGACAAGCGCAAGGGTTTCGTCTCGTGGAAAGATGCGCTTGTCGAAACCTATGGTTCGATCGAGAAGATTCTCCAGGGCGGTGTTTCCGGCATTTCAACGGGCCTCGCGAACCTCGACTCGAAAATGCGAGGCCTCCGCAACGGCGAGATGATCGTCTTGGCGGCGCGTCCTTCCATGGGCAAGACTTCGCTTGCCATGAACATCTGCGAGTTCCTGTCGAAGGGCGTCGATTCGGCGGAGCGCAAGCTCCGCGGCGGTTTCCCCGAGTACGGCGGCAAGGTGCCCGTCGCGATTTTCTCGCTTGAAATGTCGCAGTTTTCGCTCGCGATGCGCATGCTTTGCGCACGTGCGCAGATTTCCGCCTCGCTTCTTGAAAGCGGCAACCTCAGCGCCGGCAAGGCCCGCGTCGCCTTCCAGAAGGCGGGTTCCGAACTGCAGCAGTGCCTGATGTACGTCGACGATACCGGCGGCCTCGACGTGATGGAGCTCCGCTCCCGTGCCCGCCGCATGAAGCGCCAGTACGGCATCGGCATGATCATGATCGACTATCTCCAGCTGCTCAACTGCCGCGAATACGCCAAGCAGGGGCGCCAGCTCGAGACGTCGGCGATCTCCGCGCAGATCAAGTCGATGGCCAAGGAACTCAACGTCCCGGTCATCGTCCTCTCCCAGCTTTCGCGCGCCCCCGAGCAGCGTACCGGAAAGGTGGGCAAGCCCCGCCTTTCCGACTTGCGCGACTCGGGCGCCATCGAGCAGGACGCCGACGTCGTCCTTTTGCTTCGTCGCCCCTGCAAGGACCCAAGCGACCCCGAGTACACCGACGAGCGCCTGGCCATCGTCGATGTCGCCAAGCACCGCAACGGCCCCGTCGGTGAAATCCGCCTCGACTTCGATGCGCAGTACACGCGCTTCTCCGACCGCATGGAGGGCATCGACGAGGGGATGCCCGAATAGACGTCCCGCCGCCGTCCGGCAAGAGCCATTTGAATACAGGAGCATCAAAATGCTTTACCACAGCACCCGCGGCGCAGACCGCGGCCTTCCTTTTAGGAAAACCGTTCTCATGGGGCTCGCCCGCGATGGCGGGTTGATTCTTCCCGATTCGATCCCCGATGTCTCCGCGCGCCTCGGCGAGCTTTCGCGCCTTGGCTACGCGGACCTCGCCTTCGAAATCATCAGCCTCTACGCCGACGACATCCCCGCCGACGCCTTGCGCGCGATCATCGACAAAAGCTACTCGACCTTCCGCCACAAGGAGATCACGCCCGTCGCCCAGCTCGGCAACCTCAACATCCTCGAGCTTTTCCACGGGCCGACCTTCGCCTTCAAGGATCTCGCGCTCCAATTCCTCGGCAACCTCTTCGAGTATGTCCTCGGCGAGGAGGGGGGGAGGCTCAACATCGTCGCGGCGACAAGCGGCGACACGGGGTCGGCGGCGATCTACGGCGTCCGCGGGCGCAAGAACGTCTCGATCTTCGTGCTGCATCCCGATGGTCGCGTCAGCCCCGTGCAGGCGCTCCAGATGACGTCGGTTCTCGACGACAACGTCCGCAACCTCGCCGTCGCCGGCACGTTCGACGATTGCCAGTCCATCGTGAAGTCGCTGTTCGCCGACCTCCCGTACCGCGACAAGTATTCGCTGGGCGCCGTCAATTCCATTAATTGGGCGCGCGTCATGGCGCAGATCGTCTATTATTTCTACGGGGCTTTCCGCGTGATGGAGCGCACGGGCTCCGGGGAGGTCAGCTTTACCGTCCCCACCGGCAACTTCGGCGATGTCTTCGCGGGCTATCTCGCCGCGCGGATGGGCCTCCCGGTGAAGCGCCTCGTCCTCGCGACGAACGAAAACGACATCCTCGACCGCTGCCTGAAGACGGGCGTCTATTCTCGCGGCGCGGTCTCCGCCACGCTTTCGCCGTCGATGGACATCCAGATCGCCAGCAATTTCGAACGCTGGCTCTACTACTTCTACGGCGAGGACGCCGCCAAGGTTTCCGCCGCGATGCAGGGGTTCAAGGACAAAGGCGAAATCCGCCTCACCGAAGGCGGGGTGCCCGTCCGCGACCGCTGGCTCTCCTCCGGGCGCGGCGACACGGCGGCGACGCTTGCCGCCATCCGCGACGCCTGGCGCGACCACCGCTACCTGCTCGACCCGCACACGGCGGTCGGCGTTTCGGTGGCGAAGGAAATCGCCGCCGCCGACTCGACGCCGATGATTTGCCTCTCCACCGCGCATCCCGCCAAATTCGGCGCCGCGATCCAGAAGGCCACGGGCGAGGATCTCGCCCACCACCCGGTGCTCGACGCCCTCAAGGGGGCCGAAACGCGCGTCGACCATCTCCCCGCAGACCGCAAGGCGGTCGCGGACTATGTCGCGGCTCACATATCGTAGGAAAGAGCGCGAAACAGTCGCAAATCGGCATGAAAATGCGGCTTGTTTTAGCTTGTTTCGCAATCGCTTTCGCCACAAGGGTTGTTTTTGCCGACAGTGTGGCGGAATCAATGCGTTATAACGCATACTGGACAGGTTTGAAAGTCGGCGAAATGGTCCTTGAATCCGGTTCCAGGACCAATTCCGAACCTTATCTGTCGCTTCGTGTTGGCAGCCGGTCGTTTGCTCGTCTTTTCAGCGGAGACGAGATGGAATTCCTTTCCGAAAAGGCAAATACAAGTTCGGGAACTTGCCTGCTTTTTTACAAGCGCCTCGTTCAGACGGGTTTTCACCAGCACGATGTGATGCGCCTGTGGCCGGATTCGGGAATTGCGATTTGGGATGATTTCGAAAACGGGAGTTCCACGACGTCTTCCGTGCCTGTCGGCTCCTTGGACATCGCGTCCTTTTTCCACGGATTCCGCGCCATGGACGATTTGGATGGACTCCAGACAAATGCGATTTCGCGCGTGGTCGTCATGGATGGTGCGACGCACCCGATTGCAATTTCAACGGGAAGGGTTGTGCGCGTGAATTCGAAATGGGGGCGGACAGAGGCGAGGGAGTATTTTGTCAAATCCTACTCAGACACTCTGTTTGTCCGAAATGTGCCGAAATGCATCAGGGTTTCCACCAATATGCCCGTTATTGTCGAAATGGACGTGGAAACCGGTCTTGGCACAGTGCATTTCAAATTGAACGGATGGGAGACAAATGCGATTCCCGTCTTGCCCGATTGGTGACCGGCGGGGCTAAAAGCCGAGCCGGAGTTCCAGAATCGGTGCAATCGCCTTTGTTCGCAGGACGGGGGCGGATGGGCCGCGGATGTCCCTTAAGGTTTCGTCAAGCCTGTTTTTGTTGTAGCGGTGGGCGGCGTCTATTCCGCCGTAGATGCTGCCCGTGTACCAGGTGAGTTCAAAAAACGTGGCGACGGAAAAGACCGCCCATTCCTCGTCTTCGGCGGTGGCTATCATGGCCCAGCCAAATATGCCGTTCAGCAACAGCGAGCGCAACATGTTGCCATACTCGCCCGAATAGGCGTAGCCCATGCCCGGGATAATTCCCAGGAGCCCGCCAATGAATGGCGACTTGTCTTTGCCTTTGGCGTAGTTGCTGACTTTTTCCGAAAGGGCGGAGTTTCCGGTCCCGTCCGCAAGATCAATGGCTTCTGAAATGTTGGCCGCGAGGAGGTAGTCGGCAATGACGCCTCGCGTAAGATACTCCGCGACATCGTTGCCGGTGGCCGCTTCAAGGGCGGATTCCCCCCAGACGGCGGCCGACGCCCACTGTTTCCCGCCTTCTTCCTGCGCCATTCTCAACCATTGGTACGGAAAGGCCGCGGAAGTATTTTCAACTTCAAGCTCCTCGGCGTCGTCGAGCATCATCCCCATGCGTAGCCAGTCGCCCTCTTCACGATAGGCGTCGGCTGCAAGCAGCAGCAGTGCGGCTTTGTCCTCCCGTTTGTCGGAAAACAAAGCGCCTCGCCTGTATTCCGAGGCGGCCTCATTGAAATCCCGCGTATCATAAAATGATTTTGCGATTTCAATCCGTTTCAAAAGGTCTGTCGAAGCCTGCCCTTGCGAAAGAAAGGCGGCAAACAGCAGAATCGCGGCGAGTTTTTTTCTCATGGCCTTTGAAGTGTCATTTCATCCAGAAATCATGATTTGAAACAGGATCTGGATGGCGTGGGTTACCATTTGAATCGACAACCCATTCGCTGGAGGCGGACTCTACGGGTTCGCGGACAAACCGGTCCGCAATCATTGGAATGCCAAGGATGCCGTGCTTTTCCGATGCGGCGAGAAAATACCGCGAGCAACTTGGTTCGAGGGCGCAGCGAGATCCTATTGCGGGGCCGACAAATTTCCGGTAAAACCAGACAACTGGCCTGGCTATTGAAAACGATGCCTGGTGTTGCGGAGCCATGTCCCAGTCCCTCGCCTTGTTTCCGCTGCTGATGGCGCCGTATGTCGCCTTGTCAAAAACCTTGTCGTCCAGTTCGAAGTTGACTTTTATGTCGTCGAACCGCGACTTCATTTTGATTGTGCCGTTTGGGTCGTAAACGAGAGTTTCCATCCTCTTGTAGAGCCAGACTCCGGGGAGCACTTCGATTTCGCCCTTGAATTCCGTTGATGAGAGGAGGACGTCTGGGGTTCCCGACCTGAAAACGTTCATTGACTTGATGCGGCCGTCGGGAAGAAGGGAGATTGAAGCATGCCTTGAGTCGTTTGTTGCGCCGGCAAAGTCAAATCTCAGCGTTCGGGCAACATTCTCGGATTCCTTGGCGATGTCTTTTGCGGAGAGGGGGTCAAGCGGGGCGAGTATTTCCTCCGGGCTTGCCGGCACGGAGCGCATGTTGGCTGCTTGACTGGGCATTTGGCTGGACAAGTCTTTTTCAGTCCATGTCTTGTCTTTCCCGTATCGTTGCCAGATTTTCCGGCCGTCGATAACCGTGAAGAGCTTTTCCGGGCTGATTGTCTGGACGCTCAGGCGGTTCCCCCGCGCCCATGAAACCTTCGATATTGCGGTTGCTGGTCTTCCGTCAATGGAGACTTCGCGCCTGACGGTGCAGGACGCATTGGTGATTGCCGCGTATTGCGCCGACAGGACGGAGAGTACATTTGTTGCCTCGGCGCCCAATACCGCGTTGCCCTCTGTCGCCTGGCAGAAGGAGAAGGCAAAAAACGCAAGTGCACATGACAAGACGTGCACTTGCGTTTTGCGATGTTTTTTCAACACCCGCATATCAATAATAGGCGGGGGCTTCTTTGTGGAGATCGCTGGTGGTCGTTCCGCCCGTAGCCGTGATCGCGGACCAAATGCGGCCAATGAAGATGAGGTCGAGGATGTCCCTGATTCCAAGGCTCTTCCCTTCGTTCCATGCGGCGGCCGTGCGCATGCCAAAGCAGCAGCCGATGAGACCAGCGGTGAATCCGCCGGGGGTGCGCGCGTTTTCCGCGTGGACAGCGGGAACCGCAGCGAACATCGTTGCGGCGACGGTGAGCGCAAGTATTATTTTCTTCATGTTTTTCCCATGTTGGTTGTTGTCCAAGGCAACATGCCAAGAACTTTGTTGAAGAATATTATATTAAAGTGCAAAAATGGTGTCAACAATGATGGATTCTAAAATTGTCCCGTTTTTCCAAAATGCCGGGAGGAAGGGAGTGGGGCTTTGGTTAGGGGGTGAGTTGATGGGTATGGCTAAGAATCTTCAATTATTGTATGATAGATAGGGATGAAAAATTTGCTTCACAACAAGGCGAAGGTCAACAGGCGTCGCGATGACGGCGGCGAACCTGGCGTTGTCTCACGGGTCGTTGGCTTTTTGCTGATTATCCTGGTTAGTTTCCCCATTCTTGGACTTTGCAGCTACGACTGGCACGACATTCCCTGGCTCTACGCCGGGAGCGGCGACGCGGCGCACAACCTCGTGGGTATGGCGGGGGCCTGGGGGACGTTCGCCGGCTACAGCCTTTTCGGCCTGGGAATCTGGTTGCTTCCCTGCTGGATGTTGCTTTTCGGCTTCCTCATGGTGACGGGCCGCATGCGCAGGCCGTGGCGCCGGTTTTTCTGGGCGTTGCTTTTTCAAATCTGCCTTTGCGCACTCCTCGAGGCGGGCGACCATTCGGCCACGGTTGAAAAGCTCAACATCAAGAGCGCCGGCGGCGCCTTCGGCTGGCTCCTGATGACGATGGGGCTCAAGCCGTTCCTCGGTATTGTGGGCAGCGTTCAGATTGTCGTCGTGTTGATGCTTGTCGCGCTTGTCTTTGGCGTCGGCTGGCAGAATTGGCGGGATTTCTTCAAGTTCGTGATGGCGTGGCTGGAGGAACGCCGCATTGCGCGGGCCGACGATGCCGAGCGCGCCACGCTTGAGGAACTCAAGCGCTTGCGCGAGGAGGCCCGGCAGCACAAGGAGGAGGAGAAGGAGCGCCAGCGCCAGGAGAAGGAGGCGGAGCGCGAAGCCCGCGAGGCTGAGCGCGAGCAAATCCGCCAGGAGCGCGAGGAAAAGAAACGCCAAAAGGAAGCGGAGCGTCTCGCCAGGGAACGCGAATACGAGGAGCAGAAGGAGCGTCTCCGCCAGGAACGCGAAGCGGCGGAAGCCGCCCGCAGGGCGGAGGAGGAGCGTCGCGCCGAGGCCGCGCGCAAGGCCGAGGAGGCGGAAAGGCGCGCGGCGGAACGTCGCGCCGAAGAGGAGGAGCCCGAGGAAGAGCCTGTCGAGGAAGCTGCTCCCGGCGAGGAAGACGAACCCGAGATCGTCGAGAAGCCCTACGAATTGCCGACGGTCGATTTGCTCTCGCCTGTTCCGCAGAGTGAAGCCGACTGTGGCGACACGGGCAAGACGGCCGAGCAGATCGCGGCGACGCTGACGGAGTTCAAGGTGCCCGGAATCATCACGCACGTCGAGGAAGGCCCGGTCATCACCACCTACGAGTTCCAGCCCGCGCCGCGCATTCGCCCCGAACAGGTCTCGGCGATGGACAAGACCCTCGAAATGCGCATCATGGCCAAGTCGCTGCGCATCGAGGCCCCCATTCCGGGCAAGGGCGTCTGCGGCACCGAGGTGCCCAACAAGGTCGCCCGCGCGGTGACCGTCCACGAAATCCTCGACGGCGAGGTCTGGAAGGCGATGTCGAAGAAGCTTCGCCTGCCGCTTCTCCTCGGCAAGGACGCGAGCGGCCACGACCTTGTCGTGGATTTGGCGGACATGCCGCACCTCCTTGTCGCCGGCGCGACCGGTTCGGGAAAGTCCGTCTGCATGAACGCCATGCTCACGGGACTCCTCATGTCGCGGACGCCCGACGAGCTTAAGCTCATCCTCGTCGACCCCAAGGTCGTCGAGTTCACCGGCTACAACGCCATCCCGCATCTTGTCGTGCCCGTGATCAACGAACCCAAGAAAGTCGCGCTCGGCCTCATCTGGGCCATCCACGAGATGGAGCGCCGCTACAAGATGCTGAGCGCCGTCGGCGTGAAGAACATCGAGTCGTTCAACAACCGCAAGAAGGCGGCGGTGCAGCAGGACATGTTCGAGGGCATGGGCGACGCCGCGCCTTCGGCCCCCGCCCCCTCGCCATATCCCGACAGGCTCCCGTACATCGTCGTCGTCATCGACGAATTGGCCGACCTCATGCTCCAGGTCAAGAAGGAGATCGAGGACGGCATCACGCGCCTCGCGCAGAAGTCGCGCGCCGTCGGCATCCACCTCATCCTTGCCACGCAACGCCCCACGGTCAACATCGTCACCGGCACCATCAAGGCCAACATCGCCGGGCGCATCGCCTTCCAGGTCGCGCAGAAGAACGACAGCAAGGTCATTCTCGACCGCATGGGCGCCGACACGCTCATCGGCAAGGGCGACATGCTCTTCCTCAACCCCCGCACGGGCAAGACGGTCCGCGCCCAGGGTGCCTTCATCACGGATGCCGATGCCGAAGCCGTCACGGAGTTCATCCGCCGGCAGGCCGCGCCGAAGTACATCCAGGAGGCGCAGGACCAGCTGTCCGCGGCGGGCGCCGACCAATCCCAGCAGGGCGGCGGGGGCAAGTCCTCTGGCGGAGCCCCGGCGTCTGCGGCGGACACCGAAGACGAGGGCGACGGCACGGACGAGCTTTTCGAGCAGGCCATTGCGGTTATCCGCCGCACGCGCCGCGCCTCGACGTCGTCGCTCCAGCGTGCGCTTGCGATCGGCTACAACAGGGCCGCGCGCATTTTCGACCAGCTTGAGGAGCGCGGGATTGTCGGACCATCGCGCGGTGCGTTGCCGCGCGAAATCCTCATTGATCTCGACGGGGAGATCCCGACGAACCCCGGCGAAGCTGAAAGCGGCGGTGATTCGGCGGAGGGCGAATCCGTCTCTGAAGACGAAACGATGTAAGGGGGGCAGCCACCATGTCACTTGCAAACACCTTGAGGTCAATTCGCGACAGCAACGGTCTCGGCGTGCAGGAGCTTTCGGAGCGCACGCACATCGGCGTGGCCGTGATCGAGGATTTGGAAAACGGCCGCTATGACCGCATCTCGGCCGCGATCTACGGCAGCGGTTTCGTGAAGATTTTGGCAACGGCCCTCGGCGTTGACCCGGCCCCGCTCCGCGAGCAGTTCCTGGCCGAGTACCAGGCGTGGGTCGATGAGAAGGCCGCGCATGCCAAGCCCAAGCCGCCGCCGCTGAAATTTTCCGCCACGCGGCTCTCCACCCGGCCGGAACATCCCGAGCCAAAGGATCCGGCCGCGAACCCGCTTTTGAAGAAGGCTCCCAAACCGCAGGCGATGCCCGAGGCGAAGAAGTCCGAACCCGTCAAGGCCAAGCCCGCCGCCGTTGCCTCCGCCGCCGTTCCGGCGCGTTCCGCACCCGAAGTCGTGGCCCAGGCCAGGCCCGCGGCGCCGTCCGCGCCAGTCCCCGAGCCCGTGGTTGACGATGCGGAAAAGCCGCAGGAACTTTTTGGCGCGTTGTTCGAAAACCACGACGAGCCGCCTGCGGCGCAGACGGAGGCCGCTCCCGTCGCCGCCCCGGCGTCGCCGGTCAAGGCGGCGGAGGAGGTTCCGCCTCGCCAAATACCGCCCAAGCGCACGGAAAAGCCCGTCGATGAAACGCCTTCGAAAAAGAAGGAGCCGGTGTTTTTCGATGAGTTTGCCGAACGGCGTCCTTTCGATTACAAGGAGGCCGCGGAGAAGGCGCTGTCCTGGGCCAAGTCCGTCCTTTCGCTCGTTCCGCTCAAGACCGTCGGCGTTGCCGCGGCGATTCTCGCCCTTGCCGCCGGACTTTGCTTTTTGATTGCTGGCGGTGGCGGTGAAGACGGCGAAGCCAATGTGAATCACCCTGGTGAAGTTGACGTCGCCATTTCCGAACCGAAAGCCGCCTCCGAACCGGAGGTCGTCGCGGAGGAAACGCCCCCCGCAGTTCCCGGGGAGTCGTCCGCCGCCGTTGTCGAAGAGGCGGCCCCCGCCGCCGCGGAAGAAGCGCGCCCCGTCGTCTCGTTTGCCGGCAGCGCCCTGACCGACAACCTCATCCCCCCGCCGGACTGCTATGCGGAGTAGGCCGTCTATGACCGTGGGGCTTGTCAGTCTTGGCTGCGCGAAGAACCTTGTCGACCTTCAGGTGATGGGTGGGACGCTCCTCGCCGACGGCATCGAACTTTCGCCCGACCCCGACAACGCCGATGTCGTGCTGGTGAATACCTGCGCCTTCATCGAGGACGCCCGCAAAGAGGCCGACGCGGAAATCAAACGCGCCTGCGCCTTGAAGCGGGCCGGAAAGGTCGGCCATGTCGTCGTCTCGGGTTGCCTCCCCCAGCGCTATGGAAAGGCGCTCTGCGCCAAGTACCCCGACGTCGACGCCTGGCTCGGCATCGACCACCTCTACGACATTTCGCGCATTGTCGCCGGCCTTGTTGAAGCGGGCCGGAAAGGCGGGGCCGAGGTTTGCGTCTCGAACGACCGCAACTGCCTTTTTGAGCCACCCGTCCCGGACTTGGCCCTGACGGGCGGCGTCCATGCCTTCCTCAAGATCGCCGAGGGCTGCAACCACGCCTGCGCCTATTGCGCCATTCCCGGCATCCGCGGCAAGCTCCGTTCGCGCGGCGAAAAGGAGATCGTGGCGGAAGCCAAGGCGCTTGTCGCCGCCGGCTACCGAGAAATCGATGTTGTCGCGCAGGATGTGACGGCCTATGGCCGCGATTTCGGAGACGGCACGACGCTGGCCTCGCTTTTGAAAAAGCTCGACCGCATCAAGGGTGACTTTTGGCTTCGGCTTCTCTATGGCTACCCGTCTTACGTGACGGACGAGCTTCTGGAGGTCATTTCAAAGTCGCGCCACATCTGCCGCTACCTCGACATTCCCGTCCAGCACAGCCATCCCGGCGTTCTTCGCGCCATGCGCCGCGCCGACACCGTGAAACACGTGGCGGACATGCCCGCGCGCCTTCGCGCCGCCTGCCCCGGCCTGGCTCTTCGCACAACTTGCCTGGTGGGCTTCCCCGGCGAGACGGACGAAGCCTTCGAACATCTTCTCTCGTATGTCAGGGAGGCGGAGTTCGACCAGCTGGGCGTCTTTTGTTTTTCGCCGGAGGAGGGGACTGCCGCCGCGAAAATGGAGGGTGCCGTTCCGCCTGACGTGGCGCGCCGCCGCCGCGCGCGGTTGATGCGTGCGCAGAAGAAGGTTGTCGAAGCCAAACTCGCCAAGCTTGTTGGCGAAAAAATCGAGGTTATGCTTGTCGCGCCGGCCGGTGAAAAGGGCCAGTGGCGCGCCCGTGCGCGTTTCCAGGCGCCCGACGTCGATGGCGAAACGCTTGTTTCCGGTGCGCCCCGGTCTGCGCGGCCGGGCGATGTGCTGTCCGCGACGGTTCTCGCGGCGAGCGGGTATGACATCGTCGCGGAGGTGCGGCCCGCATAGGCGGCTTGCCAGATGCTCGTGCTTCATGCCAACTGGGTTCGTCGCCGTCTTTGGCTTTGGGGCGAAACCGCCTTGCGCCATTCCGCGGTTCCCGATGGCGCATTGAACCCGTTTTGCCTCTCCCGCGCCTATCTTGGTGCCGTTGTCGATGCGCTTTGCGGGGGTGTGCGCCGCCGCGACCTTCGCGTCCGCCACGTGCGCCGGGTTGCCGCCCGTCTCCCGTCGTATGGCGGGCTCCCTTTGCCGTCGCGCCTCTATTTCATGCCGTCCGACTGGCCCGCGCCCCCCGGCGACGCTCCGCCGGCCTTTTGCAAGACCGACATCCTGGCGTTGCCGCTATCCCTGGCCGAGGCCTCCGCATTGTTGGCCAAGGTCGCCGCGAGTGCGGATTCCGCCGCTCCGCTTGCCCGAAACGCCTCGGCCGGCGGCGACCTCGTGGCGCTTGCCCGCTTGTGGAAGCTTGTCGGCGCAATCATCGCCCGCGAGCGCGTCTTGCCCGGAGTGGTCGGGGCGGAGAGCCGCTGGAGCCCGGCGTTGGACGCGGAGGGCCTGGCGCGTGTCGATGCCGCAGTGCGCGCGGTTCCGGATTCCGCCTGCTGCCTGGAGGGGGCGTCTCCCCCTGCCGTTTTTTTTGCCGATGCCGTGGATTGCCAAATGCGCGCGGCCGTCTCGACCGCGTTGACCAGGCTCCACGCAAGGAAAAGTGTCTTCTACGACCTCCATTCGGCTTTTTTGGCATCGCTTCGCAGTTTTGCCCCTGCCATTCGCTGGGGCGATGCTTCTGAAATCGCCGCCTTCGCAGCGGAGATGCGTGAGTGGCGGCGCCCCGTCGACGACTTGTCCGGGGGCGACGTCTGCCTGGGATTTCGCATTGCCGACCCAGCCGACCCCGACGCGGAGGATCCCAAATGGACGCTTCTTCCCGTAGCGGTCGCGGACGGCAAGGTCCATCCCCTTTCGCCGGGTTTCCTTGCCCGCCAGGAACCAGGTGTGGCAAGGCGTCTTCTCGTTGCGCTTGGCCAGGCCTCCGTGCTTGCTCCCGAACTGTCGGCGGACGCCCCTTCTGGAAGCGCCTCGTCAGGTGCGGTGCGGCTTGATGCGTCCGCCATCCATACTTTCCTGAAGGAAGATTCCGCCGCGCTTCGCGCCGCGGGGTTCCCGGTCTTCGCCCCGTCTTGGTGGTCGCCGGCGCGCAGGGGGGGCGACAAGCCCGTTGTCCGTGCGGCTGCCGTGCGTTTCAAGACGGGAACGGGCCTTTTTTCCCTCGATTCGCTCCTTGACGTCAAGTGGGAGGTGGCGCTCGGCGGCGACAAGCTGGCGGCGGGCGACATTGAGTGGATGCTGCGCTCCGAAAGTCCAGTCGTGCGTTTTGCGGGGCGTTGGATCGCGGTTGACGCCGGTGAACTGAGGGCCGCGAAGGAAAAGCTCGAACGGCTCCTCCGCAATCCGGTCAGCTTGCGCGAACTTGTCCAGCTTGGAATCGGTTCCGGCGTCCAGGGCGGGGTCGAAGTCAAGGTCGATCCGGACGTGATTCCCGAGGAGGCAAAGGCGGGGAATCTGATTTCCATGCTTGGCGGCGCGGCCAAACTTGAACGCGTCCCCGTGCCACGCGGTTTTCGCGGCAAGCTCCGCCCCTACCAGCGCCGCGGGCTCGACTGGCTGTCGTTCCTCTACGGCTGGGGGTTTGGTGCTTGCCTTGCCGACGACATGGGGCTTGGCAAGACCATCGAGGCGGTGTCGCTTTTTCTTGCCGCGCGGGCGAAGGGCATGCAGGAGCCGGTGCTCGTTGTCTGCCCGATGTCGATCATGCTCAAGTGGGCCCGTGAAATCGCGGCGTTCGCGCCGAAACTCCGCACATGGATTTACCACGGCCATGGCCGTCCGCGGGGCGTGGACTTTGTCCGCGAGGCCCTGGCGCACGACGTCTGCGTGACCAGTTACCAGATGCTTTGCTCGGAATACGGGGCGGTGAAGTCCGTGCGCTGGGGGATCGTCGCGCTCGACGAGGCGCAAAACATCAAGAACCCGCGCACGGCCAAGTCGCGGGCCGCGCGTTCGCTTGGCGCCGGCTGGCGCCTGGCGCTGACGGGCACGCCGGTCGAGAACAACGTGGGCGACCTCTGGGCGATCATGGATTTTCTCAACCCCGGCCTATTGCTGGGCCAGCGCGAATTCGTGGAGCGCTTCCAGCGGCCCGTTGTCACGGGATCCGATCCCCGCGCACAGCAGGAACTCCGCCGTCTGACGGCGCCCTTCATCCTCCGCCGCCTCAAGAGCGACCCCGAAATCGTCTCCGACATGCCGCCAAAGGTCGAGGAGAAAATCTACTGCGGCCTAACGCGCGAACAAGCCGAACTTTACGCCGCCGAAGTCCGTGACATTGAGAACGGCATCTCGTCGAAGACGGGTATCGCCCGTCATGGCGCCGTGCTGGCGTTGCTTACGCGGCTCAAGCAGATCTGCAACCACCCCGCCCAGTACCTCTATGTCGATGACGAAGGCGCGGTTCCCGCCGACCCGCTTGCGCCGTCGCGCTCGGGCAAGCTAACCCGCCTCGACGAAATGCTCGCCGACGTCCTTGCCGCCGGGGAGTGCGCACTTGTCTTCACGCAGTATGCCGTCATGGGCGGACTCCTCGCCCGGCACCTCTCTGAGAAGTTTGGCTTCGACGTCCCGTTCCTCCACGGCGGCGTACCGATGGCGAAGCGCGACGAACTCGTCTCGCGCTTCCAGCGGCCCGATGGCCCGCCGGTCTTCGTGTTGTCGATCAAGGCCGGCGGCACGGGCCTTGATCTTACGCGCGCCAACCACGTCTTCCATTACGACCGGTGGTGGAACCCGGCCGTCGAGAACCAGGCGACGGACCGAGCCCACCGCATTGGGCAGACGAAAACCGTCTTTGTCCACACGTTTATTTGCGAGGGGACGCTTGAATCGCACATCGACGACCTGATAACTGGAAAGCTCGAACTCGCCCGGAACCTGATTGCGGATGGCGACAAGTGGCTTTCGTCGCTTGACGACGCGGGGCTGCGCAAGGTCGTTGAACTATCCTCGGAGTTCAGGGAGGATGACCTCGGATGAGCAAGAAGAGGAAAAGGATTTTTGTCGCCCGCGTACCCCGTTCTGTCCAGGGGGGGATACGCGCGCAGCTCAAGAGGTCGCAGACGCCGCGCAAGTGGTGGGCCAGGAAATGGGTGGCCTACATGGAGGAGCTTGCGATGGGCGCGCGCCTGGGACGGGGTCGCAACTACGCCGCGTCGGGCCAGGTCTTCGACATCGACGTTGGCCCCGGCTTCGTCGAGGCCAAGGTGCAGGGCGGCGAGGACAAGCCTTATCTTTGCCGCCTGGAGTGCGAGACCGTCCCCGACGAGGAGAAGGCGCGGCTTGTCGGCGACTTGAAAAACCGCCCCATGTTGCTGGCGCAGCTTCTCGTGCGGAACTTGCCGGAGTCTGTCGAGACGCTTTTTAGAAAGGCGGGATGCCCGCTTTTGCCGACGGTTGAACGCGGCTTCCTGCCACAATGTTCCTGTCCGGACTGGTCGCATTTCTGCAAGCACGTCGCCGCCGTCCTGTTCCTGCTGGGCGAGGCCTTCGAGCAAAACCCGATGTTGCTGCTGCAAATGCGTGGTATTGGCGAAGAGGAGCTTTTTGGCCCGCCTGTCCCCGGGACGGCACCTGCTGCCAGGTGCGCGCCGAAAAAAAGCGCGTCGCCGGATTTCTGGGGAAACAATGCGCCGGGAAAAATAGACTACGGACCTGTACCTGAAAAAGAAGGGGAGGGGGCGCCTTTGGTGAAGCGGCTTGGCTCGTTGCCGTTTTGGCGCGGGGAAAGCCGCTTTGTCGAAACACTGGGGCAATGCGGGCACCGCGCGGCCGAAGCTGGTTGGCGCACCTGGACATGCGAACCGCTGCCCCGCGTCTTCACCACGGACGAAGGCACGCCTTTTGACCGGCTGTGACGAGGTGCGGCGGCGTCGCCGGCAGATGCGGTTAGACGGGATTGGTTTACGCCGTCTGCGGGCGGGTCTCGGTTTCGACGGACTTCACAAGCGCCCAAAGCGGTTCGGACATCGCCTCAAGAGCCATTACCAGGGCCGCCTGAGTCACCGGCATTTTGTCCGCCGCCTTTTCGTTGTTAGACTTCGCCTTTGTACTGGGAGGAGGCATTGACAAGGCGTCGGCATTGTCCCTGTTGTCCTTTGAGTCGTCCCGGTGAATCTTTTCGTTTTTCCCCGTGTCGGCCTTTTCCCCGCGCAGGTTGTCCTTTGTGCAACGAGCCTTCCGTTTGCCGTTTCTTTCCCGCTTTGCGGCGTCGGCAAGAATTTCCCGCAATTTTCTCCGCCATGACCCAATCCCGGACTCTTCCGCCGTGCTGCCTCCGCCAATGCCTTTCGCCATACCACTGGCAATGCCTTTCGCCATGCCTCCAACAATGTCTTTCGCAGCACCTCCGGCGTCACCTTCCTTGCGCTTTTCCTCGCTTCTTGCGTTAACCCTATTTTGTTCCGTATTTTTAATATCAATGTTACCAGTATTATAGCCCAAAATCTTAAAACCTGTTTCGTTTCGTTCGGCACCCTCTTCGAGGTCACCGTCCAGTACCGTGTCGAGCGGATGTGGCTCGTCCATGCCGATGACTTGTCTTGCCCGGACGGCCATCGCCTTGTAGCGCATCGCTGTCGTGTACTTTGCTCGGATTTCGGGGCAGTGCTCCGTGAGCCACCCCTTGATGCCGGGGTTTCGCCCGATGAACTCGCCCTCGGCGTTGTGCATCACTAAGTTGTCGACGTACGCCTCGAGGTCGCAGAGCATCGAGCCAAAGCGGAGCATCTCAATGTGCGACTCCTTCACCCGCGCCCACTGCGCCTTCAGCTCCGCGCTTGTCGGGCACTTGTTGAGAGTCGTGTGCTTCCGTATGCGCCGGCGCTCGGATTCGAGCGCCACGCGCCGCGCGAACTCCTCGCGGTCGTAGACGTAGTACTTCCCGTCGCGGCCCTCCGCGATGTCCCCGGGTTTCACGTACTCGCCGAGTTTCATGCGCTTCTTGTTCGCCAGCTCGATCCGCTTCTCCTTCTCCCGCTCGTAGTAGGCGCGGCGGCGCTTCCGCCGCGCGATCTCGTCGATGGCTAAGACGACGAGGATGAACGGGATCAGCGCCGCGCAGGTAACGAGGCCGAAGAGCGCGCGGTAGATGTTGACCATCTCCTCCTCCATGAACTGGAAGGAGTCCGTCGGCCCGTAATGCGGCGCGGCGAACGGGTTGTCGCCCGCGAGCCGGCGCCGCTTCTTGCCGCTCAGCCGGTGCTGGCGGCGGGGCTTTCCGTCGCCTGGGGCTCGTTTGCTTGTTGTCTTCCGAGGCATCTTGTTTTCCCTTTGCTTAGGACATGGGGTTGCCATACGTTGCAAAGCCATGGAAAAAGACTACCACATTGATTAATATTTATCAATAAGATTTTGGATTTTTATACTGGGTTTGATGATTTTAGATTGCGGAATATTTGTGAATTCATGCCGAATTCTTTCAAAATGCGTGGAATGTGAGATACCGTGAAATGTGCGTGAAATGTGAGATACCGGGAAATGTGGTATACTGTGTGAAAGGTGTTTTGAGAAGGGTTTTGCCATGGACGTCAGGGAAGAAATTGCCGCATTGAAGAAAAGCCGCGACGCCGTCATCCTCGCGCACAACTATACCGTGGGCGAGGTACAGGACGTCGCCGACTTCGTCGGGGACTCGCTTGAGCTTTCGCGCAAGGCGGCCGAATGTCGCGCGCCGGTAATTGTCTTTTGCGGCGTGAGGTTTATGGCCGAGACCGCGAAAATTCTTTCGCCCGACGCCATCGTGCTCCATCCGAATCCCGATTCCGGTTGCCCGATGGCGGACATGGCGGACCCCGACGAGGTTCGCGCCTACCGCGAGGCGCACCCCGGGACGCTTCTTGTCGCGTATGTCAACACGACCGCCGCGACAAAGGCCTGCGTCGACATCTGCTGCACGTCGGGCAACGCCGAGAGGATCATCTCCTCGATTCCGTCCGACCGTGAAATCATGTTCCTGCCCGATGCCAACCTCGGCGCCAACGTCTCGAAGAAGCTTGGCCGCAAGATGTCGCTTTGGCACGGCTGCTGCCCCACGCACAATGCCATCGGGCCGGATCGCATCGCGGCGGCCCGCGCCGAACATCCTTGCGCCGTCGTGATGGTGCATCCCGAGTGTCCGCCGGAAACGGTCGCCGCCGCCGACGAGGCGCTGAGTACAGGCGGCATGCTCAAGTTCGTCCGCGAATCTTTGGCGACGGATTTTGTCGTCGGTACTGAGACGGGCATCCTGCACCGGTTGCGCCGCGAGAACCCTGGGAAGAACTTTTATCCGCTCGAACCGAATCCGCTTTGCGGCAACATGAAGAAAATCACGCTTGAGGGCGTCCGCGACGCGCTTCGCGACCTTGCCCCGCGCGTTGAGCTCGATGCCGGGACAATCCGCTTGGCGCGGGCTCCGATCGACAAGATGCTCGCGGTTTAATCCGTGATGATTTCGCGCCTGTAGTGCGCCCGTTCGGGCTGGGTGCCGAGCGACTGGAAAAAACGGCGCCATTCGTCCGCCGGCGAGTTGGCGCAGTTCCGGTATTCCTGGAGCGACAGGCCATTGCGCTCGGCGAGGCGGACTTGCGAGGTGCGGTTCACGGGGATGTATTCGACCCATTTCACGTCGATGTTGTAGATGCGCCCGTTGCGCGCCATTTTCCTCACGGTTTCAACCCGGTCGACCGTCTTGTGGGAGTAGGCCGTCACGGACAGGTCCGTGAAGCCGTTGCCACGGGACGACACCCGTGTCTTGAGGATGTTCTCGGTTGAGCTTTCAGGATGCTTGAAGCGCTTTTCACCGATGTAGTTGGCGATCGACTCGTGCTCCCAGAACGACGACTCGCCGTCTTGCAACCCGTAGATGTCCTCGTGGGTGCGCGTCTGCTGGTAGAGCGGGATGGCGAGGAGCGGCGCGAGCGAAAAATAGGTTTCCCTAAAGTATTCGCAGGCGAAGGCGATGAAATTTTGGCGGGCGGTGTCGAGGTCGTAGTTGGCGAATTTCTCAGGATTCGTGTCGAGACTGAAGTTGGCGAGGTGCGCCGACTGGAGCAGGTTGAGCTTGCGGGACTTGACAAAGGAGAAGTCGTCTCCGTAGCCGACGGTCTTGTCGCGGAGGAGGTCGAGCATCTGCGTCTGCGCGAGGGGCGTGAAGAGGAGGCGGAACTGCTGCTCGTCGTTGCGGTTGACGGCGTGGAAAAGCGCCTCGAACTCGCGGTTCGCCATGATGGTGTAGTTGGAGGCGTCGTCAAGGTTGCGCGAGAACTTCTCGAGTTTTTTGATTTCGTGCTTGAGCGCCTGCTTCGCGAAAAAACCGCCGTCGCCTTTTGAAAGTTCAGACGGCCCGCGGGAAAACGTGAGCGTCGGCGCGGCGTCGTTGCCGTAGAGGAGGAACGTTTCGCGCGAATACACGGGGCAGGGCTTGGTCACTTCCGCCACGAGCGTCTCGCTTTTGGTGACTTGGCGCAACTTGCCTTCGGAATCGCGCTCGAGCTCCGTCCAGTAGACGGTGCGCGTCCCCGTGTAGGTGCGCGAGCCCCAGCTCATCCCAAGGGTGTCGCCGAAGACAAAGGGGTTGCCGTTGATTTCCCCGCTTTGCGAGAAGACGACGGACTTGCCGTTGTTGAAGTCGTCGTCCCAGCCGAATTGCCGGTGGAGCTGGACAAGGCGGCGCTCGGTGAAGTAGGGGTCGAACTTGATTCGCGGCACGACTTTTTCGATCAGCCGCTGGACGGCGTCCCACTCGTAGAGCTGGTTGAGCGGTTCGAGCTGGCGCCAGGCCTCGTCCGTCTTCAGGGCGAGATCCGTTTCCTTTTGCCTTACTTCTTCGGCGCACTTTTTGTAGGCGGGGATGGCGAGCTCGACGAGGAGCGCGGCCACGCCGACGAGGGTGCCGGCGGCAATGGCGGTGGCCTGCGCGTTGAAGTCGCCGCCGAAGGCCGCCATGCCCCCCAGCACAATGCACGCGGCCGCCGCAAGACCGAGAACGACGACGAAGAAGCAACGCCAGGCGCGGCGTTTTTTCGCGGAGGCAAGCTCGTCCGCGACGCGCCGGATTTCGCCGACAAGCTTCCGGTTCGCTTCGACGTCGACGCCGGACTTCCGGGTCAGGCCGTCAAATTCCCGTGCGGCGGCATCGGCGAATTTCCCGCGGAATTCGTCGCGGTAGCGCGAAAGGGGCTCGTAAACGTCCTGGGCGATCAAAAGAAGGCCTCTCGTGCGCGGGCCTTGGTTTCGGCCGACGCCGTGAACGGAATGCGCGTGGTGTAGCCGGCGCGGGCGGCGACGATCATTTTCGTGGGCCACGCGAAGATGTCGGCGTTCCACTGGGCGACGGTGTCGTTGTAGAGGGTGCGCGCGGCGGTGATTTCCTTCTGGAGGTAGCTGTTCTGCTGCATGGCGTCGGCAATCGCCTTGTGGGCCTTGAGGTCTGGATAGGCCTCGACCTGCGGGAAGAGGCGGCCGAAGGCGCCGTTGACCGTTTGCGCGACGGTGGCGCGATCGGCGTCCGCCAGCGTGTGCCCGCCGCGGAAGAGGGCGACGGACTTCATGACGTCCTTGTCGAGGTCGATGGCTTTTTCGACAAGGGGGGCGACGTTCTGGAGGATTTGCACGCGCTGTTCGAGGAAGTTGTCGATTTGCGAGGCGTCGGCCTGTATTTTCTGCTGGAGTTTCTGCAGGTAGCTCCGGGCGCTTATCTTCATGAAGAGGAAGATGAGCCCGGGGAGGATGCCGCAGACCCACAGCATGATCTCGAAGAAAGTCGAGCCTGGCCCGACTTTAACCGGGAGCTGTTTTTCAATGACGTTGACGTCGCGGCCTTCGCTGTTTACGGGGCCGGTGGTTTCATCGAGTTCGTTGGCCATGGTGTCCGCCTTTTGTTTTGATGGTGTCAATATGTTAAAATTATAACACACTATGAATAGACCGATAACAACAATTGTCCTTTTCGCCGTTGCCGCGATTTTCGGCCTTGACGCTTCGGCGTGGAGCCTTTTTGGGTCGACGAGTCCCGAAAGCCTGATGAAGTCCGCCGACAAGCTTCTTGCAAAGGCCGACGCCGCGCTTGAGGAGGGTAACTACGCGCAGGCAAGCAACGGGTTCGTCCGCGCCATGGGCAAGTACCGCGCGGTGGAAAACGCCAATCCCGAGTTTGGCGATGGAATTGCGTCGATCCGCGTGGCGTATTGCCGGGAGCAGCTGGCGCAGTGCGGCGGCGACTTCGGCGACGCCGCTGAACCCGGGGGCGAATCTACCGGGGACGCGGCCCCGGGCGCTGTTGCCGTCGCGGACGGGCAGTCCGCCGCCGAGGCGTTCAAGGCGGCCGCAGGGGAAGACGACGGCGGGGAGGAAGGCGAAGACGACGGGGATGAGGAGCCCGTCCCCGAGTCCTACGACCCGCGCAATTTCGTCTACGACTTCAACGAGGCGCGCGAACTTCTTGACAACGGCAAGGTTGCCGAGGCCATCCAGATTCTCGTTCCAATGGTGAGGTACGATTCGGGAAACAGGCAGGTCCGCATGCTGATGGCCGCGGCCCGACTTCGCGCCGGCCAAAACGACCTGGCCATCGCGACGCTCGAGGATTTGCGCGGCAAGCGCGAGGATCTCCCGCTCCTCCTGCTCATCTCCGCGGCCTACACTTCGGCCGGGCGCTACCCCGAGGCGCTTCTTTCGCTTGACGCCGCCGTCAAGCTTGCGCCAGCCGAACCCGACGCCTACATGAACCTCGCCCAGCTCACGCTCGTGATGGACGGGACCAAGCCCGATGCCGTCGCGCTTGCCGGGAACTACTACCGCCAGGCGCTGAAACGCGGCGCCGCGCGCAACCCCACGCTCGAGGCGCTTGTCTCGTCGCAAAAATAATTCCACCGCCATGAAAAAGACAGTTTTTATCGGCTCATACACCACGCCCGAGGCCGCCGGTATTCGCCGCGCCGTCATCGACACCTGCGAAGGGACGATTTCGCCGCTCCCCGTTGTCCCCGGCGTTGGCAACCCCATTTACTTCGCCGAAAACAAGGCGAAGGACCGCCTTTACGTCGCGCAGGGCGAGTCGCCCGACGCCGGGCGCGCCTCGGGCGGGACGCTCGCCGTTTACGCGGTCGGCGCGGACTTCGGCCTCAAGCTCCTCGACAGCCGCCGGTTTGATTTTTCCGTCCCGTGCCACATCTCGCTCAACCCCGCCGGCACGAAGTTGCTCTTCGCCGAGTATTCGCTGGCCCACGCCGGCGTCCTCGACCTGAATGCCGACGGCACTTTCGCGCCTGGAAACGGCGTGGTCGTGCACCACGAGGGGCGCGGCCCGAACGCCAAGCGCCAGGAATCGGCCCACTGCCACTGCGCCGTGGCCTCGCCCGACGGGGCGACGCTCTTCGTCTGCGATCTCGGCACCGACACGGTGAACGCCTACGACCTCGCCTCCCCGGGGCTCGCGCCCAGGCCCGGGCTTGATTTCCACGCCCTTCCCGGCTACGGTCCGCGCCACTTGATTTTCAACGCCGTCGGCGACCGCGCCTACCTCGTTTACGAACTGGCCAGCGCCGTGCAGTCGTTCGCCTTCGCGGACGGCGCGCTCAAGCCGCTCCAGGAGCCTCTTTCAATGTTGCCGCCGGGTTGCGCCTGCGAAACGAAAGCTGCCGCAATCCGCCTTTCGCCGTCGGGCAAGTGGCTGCTCGCCTCGAACCGCGGTCACGATTCCGTCGCGGCCTTCAGGGTCGCGGACGACGGGACGCTTGCGGACGCCCCCGCGATCTCGAAGCTCACGGGCTCGTTCCCGCGCGACTTCGACTTCGTCGGCGGCACGGACTGCGTGATCCTCGGCCACAAGATGTCGGACAACGTCGGCCTCTACCGCTTCGACGAAGCCACCGGCACGCTCGCCCGTCTGGATGCGACGCTTGAGATGCCGCGTCCGCTCGCCTTCATTTAGGCGGCGTTGTCCGCGAGGAGACCACTCCCCACTCTTAACTCTCAACTGCCCACTCCCAACTGCCATGATCAAGGTCAACGAAAACTATTCGAAACTCCAGTCGTCCTACCTCTTTTCAGAAATCGCCCGCCGGATCAAGGCCTACGAGGCGGAAAACCCGCCGCGGAAAATCATCCGCCTGGGCATCGGCGACGTGACGGAACCTTTGCCGCCTGCCTGCGTCGAGGCGATGCGCAAGGCCGTGGATGAAATGGGCGCGCGCGACACCTTCCGCGGCTACGGCCCGGAGCAGGGATACGCCTTCCTGCGCGAGGCCATCGCCGAAAACGACTTCAAGGCGCACGGCGCCGATGTTTCGGCCGACGAGATTTTCGTCTCCGATGGCGCGAAGTGCGACACCGGCAACATCCAGGAGCTCTTCGCCGGTGACATTTCAATTGCCGTCCCCGATCCCGTTTACCCCGTTTACGTCGACACCAACGTGATGGCGGGGCGCACCGGGGCCGCGGCGGAGGGCCGCTACGGCGGCCTCCTCTACATGGACTCCACGCCCGCCAACGGCTTTGTGCCGTCGCCCGCGCAGTTCGCGGACGACGCCGGGCCAGACCTCATCTACCTCTGCTACCCCAACAACCCCACGGGCGCCACGGCAACGCGCGAGCAGCTTGCCGCCTGGGTCGGGTACGCCCGCGCCCACAAGGCCCTGATCCTTTTTGACGCCGCCTACGAGGCCTTCATCCGCGACGATTCGATCCCGCATTCGATCTACGAGATCCCTGGCGCCCGCGAAGTGGCGATCGAGTTCCGCAGTTTCTCGAAGACCGCCGGGTTCACGGGGACGCGCTGCGCCTTCACAGTCGTCCCGAAGTGCTGCGTCGCCTACGATGCCGCCGGCGCGGCCGTGCCGCTCCACGCGATGTGGAACCGCCGGCACACCACGAAGTTCAACGGCGTGTCGTACCCGGTGCAACGCGCCGCCGAAGCGGTCTATTCCGCCGCCGGCAAGGCGCAGGCCAAGGCGCTCGTCGACATGTACCTCGGCAACGCAAAACGCATCCGCGAGACGCTCTCGTCGCTCGGCTATGCGTGCACGGGCGGCGACAACAGCCCTTACGTGTGGGTGCGCGTCGGCGGCTCGTCGTGGGACTTCTTCGACAAGCTGCTCAAGACCTGCCAGATCGTCACAACCCCCGGCGCGGGCTTCGGCCGCTGCGGCGAGGGCTTCATCCGCGTCAGCGCCTTCAATTCGCCGGCCGTCGTCGAAGAGGCCATGGCGCGTCTGTCAAATCTGGCGTAGGGACGCCCTCCTGAATCGTCTTTCCCCGCTCCATTCACCAACCCCAGGAATCCACTCGAATGAAACGCATAATCAACTCCGTGGCCCCGATCCGCATCTGCGATCTCGGCGGATGGTCCGACACCTGGTTCGCCAAGCACGGCGTCGTGCTCAACATGGGCGTCTACCCCTACGTGCAGTGCCAGATGACCGTCCAGCCCTCGGGCGGCGAGGAAAGCAAGCTCACGATCAACGCCGAAAACTACGGCGTCCGCTACACGATCAACCCCGACGACATCGTTTTCGGGCCGCACCCGCTCCTTGAGGCGTGCGTGGCCGCGATGAAAATCCCGCATGGCCTCGACATCGAGGCGACGCTCTACTCGTCCGTCCCCGGCGGCTCGTCGACCGGCACCTCGGCGGCGGTTACCGTTGCGCTCATCGGCGCGCTCGACCGCCTGACCCCGGGCCGTCTCACGCCGCATGAAGTCGCGGCGAAGGCCCACAGCGTCGAGACGGACTTCCTCCACCAGCAGAGCGGCATCCAGGACCAGCTTTGCTCCGCCTATGGCGGCATCAGCTTCATCGACATGCACGAGTACCCGCACGCCACGGTTTCACCCATCTACATCCCCAACGAGACGTGGTGGGAGCTCGAGTCGCGCCTGACGCTTGTCTTCATGGGCAAGCCGCACAGTTCGACCAAGGTGCACGAGGCGGTCATCAAGGAGCTGCAGGCCGCGGGCGAGGATGGCGGCGCGAAACTCGACGTCCTGAGAAAGCAGGCCGTTGCGGGACGCGACGCGCTCTATGCGGGCAACTTCGTTTCTTTCGGCGCGGCGATGGTCGCCAACACCGAGGCGCAGGCCGATTTGCACCCCGAGCTTGTTTCGCCCAAGGCGCGCAAGATTTTCGACATCGCCAAGAAGTACGGGGCGCTCGGCTGGAAGGTCAACGGCGCGGGTGGCGACGGCGGATCGGTCACGATCCTTTCGAGCCCGTCGCGTCCGCGCCAGCGCGAGATGCTGCGTGAAATCGCCGCCTTTGGCGACGGCGTGCAGATCATCGAGACCTACTTGAGCCGCTTCGGACTGCGCGTCTGGGAAAGCCGGTAGCGGGTGTTTGGAAACCGGGAAAGGAATCAGCAGAATGGAAGGCGTGGCATTTGCGGGCAGCCTGATCGTCGATCACCTCAGGCAAATCGAGGTCTTGCCGGGCAGGAGCGAGCTGGCGAAGATCAAGGCCGTGGGCAACAGCACCGGCGGGTGCGTCTGCAACACGGGCATCGACCTCGCGATCCTCGACCCCTCGGTGCCGGTTTCCGCCGTCGGGGCCGTCGGCGACGACGCCGACGGCGACCTCATCGTCGAGGCGCTTTCCAAGTACAAGTTCGACACGTCGCGCATCATCCGGCGCGGCGTCACGTCGTTTACCGATGTCTATGCCGAAAGCTCCAACGGCTGCCGCACCTTCTTCCAGTATGGCGGCGCCTGCGACACCTTCGACGTCGGCGACATCAACTTCGCGGGGCTTGACTGCCGGATCTTCCACATCGGCTACCTGCTGCTCCTCAACCGCCTCGACGAGGAGGACCCCGACTACGGCACGCGCATGGCGCGTTTGCTCTCGCGGGTGCAGGCCTGCGGCGTGAAGACTTCGATTGACGTCGTCAGCGAAAACAGCGACCGCTTCGCCAGGATCGTCGGGCCTGCGCTCAAATACGTCGATTACCTCACCTTCAACGAGATCGAGGCCGGCAAGACGGTTGGCGTTGAATTGCGCCGTCCGGACGGCTCGTTGGCCGAGGACCGCATGGAGGAGGCGCTACGCAAACTCTTTGCGCTTGGCACGGGCGAATGGGTCGTCGTGCACTGTCCCGAGGGGGCGTGGGGCATGAGCCGCAGCGGACAGTTCGTCAGCGAACCCAGCAAGAAGCTGCCCAAAGGCTACAAGGTCGGTTCCGTGGGGGCGGGCGATGCCTTCTGCGCCGGCGTGTTGCTCGCGGCGCACCGCGGCGTCTCGATTGGCGATGCGCTCGTCTATGGCAATGCCTCGGCGCAGGTCTCGCTGCGCGCGGCCTCGGCCTCGGGCAGCATGGTCTCCATTGAGGAGGCCATCGCGGAATACAGGCGGTACTAAAGGCAAGCCGATTACCATGCGAATTCCTCCAACAGCTTATCAATCTCAATGCGAACACGGTCATCCTTTTCACCATCCAGCGAGAGAGCGAGCGACAGAAGATCAATCTCTTCCCCGCCAAGCAAGGTCGGCGGATAGGCCCAGAGCTGAAGACGGCAAGGCGCTCCCTGCGTCGAAAGAATCTCCAATCTCTTCTTCCCGAACCCTTCAAGCTCCGTGGCGAACTTCGTCGGCGGCTGGGCATTGAGCCGTCCGCGTTCCGCAAGCGCGTCCACACCGGCGACGACACAGTCCAAATCCGGGCGCACTGCCAGCCCGACAACCCTTTTCACAGGCGAAACGAGACAGGGCTTCGCCTTATCCCACAAGGCCCGACCACTGCAAGCAAACTCAAAATCCAGTGCCCTCGATCCCTGACGGCTCTTTCGCTCGCCCAGTCCGAAATACTCCAACTCCCGGAAGGCATTCTGAACAGCCGGAGCCGAGTAGCCCAGCAGCTCCACGCCATCACGGCACGAGACCGTAGCCCCGAACCGATGCTCCAACCGCGCAAGCACAATCAGCTGCGAAACGGTCGCCAGCGAGGTTCTGTTCACAACCAATTCGCGTCGCGAATCGTCCCGTTGCAATCCGGCGAACGGGAGATACGCCATCCGTTGCGGAACGATCAGCGGCTGCCGCAGAGCAAGGAAACGCTCTTTGTCATGCGGATGCAACACCTTCGTGACAAACACGACAGGGACACCAAACTCCGCCTCAATCTGAACCAGTTGCTTTTGGACCTTACGCGGCGTATGAACAGCCCCTTCAACCGCCACCGCCAGAATGCAATCGGCCGACATCAGCCGACACCGGTAGAATCTGTAACCGGCAGAAATGACAAGTGGAAACGAATCGGACAGTCTTACAGGCTTGCATCCCTCAAGACCGCCGAATCCTTTCGCAAGATATCGTGAAACAGAATCGATCATCCCACCTTCCTCAATTTGTCAAAGCAAATTATACACTTTGTTTTGACAAAACTCAACACACCCAACCCATTCATACGTAATTGGAAACAGCCACTTCGCACAATTCGTCATACTTCGCCATGTCAATTTCTTACCTGTCAAGGGTATGTTTTGGCATATATTGTGTCGGAATTTCCGCAGTTACACAACTTGACCAGATAATCTTGTGTGCGAGTCAGACATAAGCGGCATTCCTTTCAAAAATACGGGACAAGGATTATATAACACCTTGATTAGATTACCTCTTACCTCTTACTTCTTACCTCTCACTTCTCTCGCCAGCCGCACGTTTAGGTTTGAGGTTAGAAGTTAGAGGTTAGAGGTTCCGCCAGTTCGCTGACGCAAACTGGCGGAGGGAGAGGGATTCGAACCCCCGGAGGGGTAATAACCGTTGCGTTTACGCTCGGTCGCCGCTCTTATGCTCAACGCATAGAGCACTTCATCTTACGCCTCCTTGCTTTTACTGCGCCAACGACATCGCTTACCCTTGCATCATCGCACGGACATCTCCGTCAACCGAACCGATGCCGCACAGCCCGAACCGCTCCATCAGCACCTGCACGACATTCGGCGA